>JALYRC010000185.1 GCA_030855555.1 Pseudomonadota bacterium | reverse complement strand
GCCATGCTCGGTGCCGAGCTTCAAACCGCCGATTTCCCCGACCTCGACCTGCTGATCCGCACTTCAGGCGAAGTGCGGCTGTCCAACTTCCTGCTGTGGCAGGCGGCTTATGCCGAGCTTGTCTTCCTCGACGCTTTGTGGCCCGACTTTGACGAAGCCGCCTTTGCCGAGGCGCTTGCTCACTACGCTGCGCGCCAGCGGCGGTTCGGCGGGCGATGAGCGAGCTTGCACGGCGCAGCATCGTCGGTGTGCTGCTGATTGCTTTGGCCCTGATCGCCGCAGTGAAGGGAGGCTATGCCTTCGCGATATTGGTCGCGCTCGGTGCTTGCGTCATGTTGTACGAATGGCGCCGTATTGTTCGCGGCTGGGGCTTTGGGTGGCAGGTCGCAGGATTTCTCTATGCGCTTATCCCGGCGCTCGCTCTATTGTGGATCCGTGAGCGGTTCCAGATCGACACGGCGCCACTTGGGCTTGAACTTTTGTTATGGGTTTTCGTCACGACCTGGTCGGTCGATATTGGCGCTTACTTCGCTGGCCGATCCATCGGTGGCCCGAGGCTTGCCCCGTCGATCAGCCCGAACAAGACCTGGGCGGGTCTAATTGGCGGGATGGCGGCTGCGGCGGTATTCGGGGGCTTGTGGGTGTGGCTGTTGCAATTGCCGACGGTCCTTATCGTTCTGGCAGCGCCTTTCGCGGCGGCGGCACAAGGCGGCGACTTGTTCGAAAGCTGGCTCAAGCGTCGGGGCGGGATCAAGGACAGCGGCAGCTGGCTCCCCGGCCACGGCGGCGCGCTCGACCGGCTGGACGGTTTGGTCGTCGTTGCGACCTTGACTGCAGCAGCGATGATGGCCGGACTGGTGTGACCCGCCGCACGATTTCAATCCTTGGCGCAACCGGGTCGATCGGAACGTCGACGCTGGACCTCGTCGAGCGCTCCCCCGATCGGTTCGAGGTGATCGCGCTGACGGCAGCGCGCAACGTTGCGGCCCTTGCCGACGCGGCGCGGCGGACCAACGCAAGGCTTGCGGTGATCGACGATGCCACGCTGCTTGGCGAGCTGGAGCAACGGCTTGCCGGAACCGGCTGCCGAGCGGCGAGCGGGCGCGAAGGACTGAACGAGGCTGCCGCAGGCGAGGCCGAGTGGGTCATGGCCGCGATTGTCGGCTGCGCCGGGCTCGAGCCTGTCATGGCTGCGGTCGAGACGGGGCGCACTGTCGCACTGGCGAACAAGGAGGCGCTGGTCACGGCAGGGCGTCTAATGATCGACGCGGCGCGCCGCAGTGGATCGACCATCCTTCCCGTGGACAGCGAGCATAATGCTATTTTCCAATGCCTTGCAGGCTCTAGCTTGGAAGACGTCGCAAGGATCATCCTGACTGCGAGTGGGGGGCCGTTCCGGACTTGCAGCTCGGCCGAGATGACGGAAATGACCCCTGCTCAAGCAGTCGCCCATCCCAATTGGTCGATGGGTGCCAAGATCAGCGTCGATTCGGCAACGATGATGAATAAGGGACTGGAACTGATCGAGGCCCACTACCTGTTCGGCTTTCCCTCCGAACGGATCGATATCCTCGTCCATCCTCAATCGGTGATTCACTCGATGGTTGAGTATGTCGATGGATCGACGATTGCCCAGCTGGGCAGCCCGGACATGCGCATCCCGATCGCTCACACGCTTGCTTATCCCGAGCGCATTGCCACGCCCGCGGCAACTCTGGACCTTGCCCGAATTGGCAGGCTAGACTTCGAAGCCACTGATCCGACGCGCTTTCCGGCGCTTCGCGTCGCTCGGCAGGCGCTCGAAGCGGACGGCGGCGAGGCAATCGTCCTGAATGCCGCAAACGAAGTCGCAGTGGCAGCCTTCCTTGCCGGCCGGATCGGTTTTCTCGATATAGTTCCCCTGATTGAGCGCGCAATCGAACGGGTCGCCGCTCCAGCGCCCCATTCCATCGCCGAAGTGCTCGACATTGACCGTGCCGCACGCGACAGCGTTGATCACTTCTTAAAAGAGACGTCCTGATGCTGGCCCAGCCGCCGCTCTGGTTCATTGCCCTGGCATTCATCGCCGCACTCGGTCCGCTCGTGTTCATTCACGAGCTTGGGCATTATCTAGTTGCGCGCTGGTGCGGCGTTGGTGCCGAGACCTTCTCGATCGGTTTCGGGCGCGAGGTCGCGGGGTGGACCGACAAGCGTGGCACCCGCTGGAAGGTCGGCTGGTTGCCCCTCGGCGGCTATGTCAAATTCGTCGGCGACATGTCGGCGACGAGCCAGGGCGTCGATCCGGATGACATTGCACCCAGGGACCGCTCCCGTGCTTTTCACTTGAAGCCGGTGTGGAAGCGATTCCTGATCGTCCTGGCCGGGCCGATGGCGAACTTCCTGCTTGCGATAGTGATCGTCAGCGCGCTGTTCGCAGTCGACGGCGTTCCACGCACCAGCAATGTAGCGATTGCGATCCAGCCGGGCAGCCCGGCGGCTGCGGCAGGGATTGCTTCTGGTGACCGCATCGTTGCCGTCGCCGATCGTACGACCGACAGCTTCGAGGACGTGTTCGCGGTAGTGATACTTCGCCCCGATGAAGCCGTGCGCGTCGAGGTCGAACGCGCGGGCAAGCTTTTGTCGCTGCCAGTGACGATCGCCGCTGAGGAGCAACGCGACCGCTTCGGCCAGACCTTCCGTATCGGCCGCCTCGGAGTGATGAGCGGGCCGCCGCAAATGGTGCGCGTCCCGGCGAGCGAGCTGGTACCTGAAGCAACGCGCTACACGATCGTCTCGACCGGCCGGATGATCGACGGCTTGTGGCAGATCATCAGCGGACGGCGTACGATCAAGGATCTGGGCGGTCCGCTCAAGATGGCGCAGATCGCCGGGCAGGTGGCAACGCTTGGACTGCGCGAATTTATCGAATTGATCGCTTTGTTCTCGATTAATCTTGGATTCATCAACCTCTTGCCAATTCCCATGCTCGATGGCGGACACCTATTATTCTATGGTGCCGAGGCAATCAGGCGGCGGCCGGTAAGCGCACGGGCGCAGGAATGGGCGTTTCGGGGAGGATTGGCAGTCCTTTTGACGTTTGTCGTAATGGTAACGGTCAATGATCTCGCTTCCTTTGGTCTGTTCGACCAGTTGGGGCGCTTGATTGGCTAGGACGATTAAGGCAGGGCTAAATAGATCAAACCTGGCGCCCCTCAGGGGGGCAGCGCCACATTTTTAGGCGGGGACGCGTGATTTCCAGCAGCAACTCAGTTTCGAGGCATGCAAGCCGCATGCTACTCGTCGGTACGGTCCTCGGTGGATGGGGTGTTCCGCTCCTGGCCCAGGAGGCGGCTCCAACCGCCCCGGCGCAGGCAGCTACCACTGCCGCAGCGCCTGCGACGGCGCCCGCCGCGAACTCGGGGACGATCCGCAGCATTTCAGTGTCAGGCGCGGAACGGCTCGAGCCCGAGACGATCCGCAGCTATGCCAATCTCTCGCCTGGCCAGACCTATACCGCCGAAACGCTCGATACGGCGCTGAAGGACCTTTACGCGACCGAACTGTTCGCCGACGTCCAGTTCCTTGGTGCCGACACCGGCGCGATCGTCATTCAAGTGCGTGAGAATCCGGTCATCAACCGGATCGTGCTTGAGGGGAACAAGCGGATCAAGGACGACAAAATCCAGCCTGAAATCCGTCTTGCGCCGCGGCAAATCTTCACCCGCTCGAAGGTCCGCGCCGACGTCGACCGGATCATCGAGCTTTACAAGCGGCAGGGACGCTTCGCGGCAACGGTCGAACCCAAGATCGTCCAGCTCGACCAGAATCGTGTCGATCTGGTCTTCGAAATCACCGAGGGCGACAAGTCCAAGGTTCGCGCCATCAACATCATTGGCAACGAACAGTTCGGCGACGGCACGTTGCAAAAGGAAATGTACACCAAGGAAGCCGGTGGGGTCCTTGGGTTCTTCAAATCCAACGACAGCTACGATCCCGACCGCCTTGCCGCCGACCAGCAGAAGTTGCGCGCTTTCTACTTGACCCAGGGATATGCCGACTTCCGCGTCGTCTCGGCGCTTGCCGAACTGACCCCGGACCGCCGCGACTTCGTAATCACCTATGTCGTCGAGGAAGGGCCGCGCTATAAGTTCGGCACTGTCGAGGCAGCAAGTGACCTGCGCGACCTGACGTCGAAGCAGATTACCGAGAGCCTCAAGATCAAGCCGGGCGACTGGTTCAACGCCAAACAGGTTGAGGACACCGTCACCGGCTTAACCGAGGTTGCCGGCATTAAGGGCTACGCCTTTGCCGAGATCAGCCCGCGCTACAATCGCGACGCTGAAAAGCGCCTGATGAACATTGTCATCGAGGTGGGCGAGTCACAGCGTGCTTATGTCGAGCGGATCGACATCCAGGGCAATACCCGCACGCGCGACAAGGTCATTCGGCGCGAATTCCGCGTCAATGAAGGCGATGCGTTCAATACCAATTTGGTCAAGCGCAGCCAGGACCGGATCCAGAGCCTCGGCTTCTTCCAGGACAAGATGGAGGTCAAGCAATCGCCGGGCTCGACTCCCGATCAGGTGGTGCTCGGCGTGGACGTCGAGGAGAAGGCAACCGGCGAGCTGCAGCTGTCGGCGGGTTATTCGAGCCTCGAGAGGCTGGTATTGTCGGCCTCGCTCGCGGAACGGAATTTCCTTGGCAAGGGCCAGACGGCAAGCGCCGGTCTCAATTGGTCGCGATATTCGCGCTCGGCCCAGCTTGGCTTCACCGAGCCTTATCTGTTCGACAAGGCAATCCTTCTGGGTGGCGATATTTATCGCCGGGATTACAACAGCTTCAATGAAACCTCTGATGGCGATCGGGAAACGACCTACAGCCAAACGTCGACCGGTGCTGGGCTTCGGCTCGGTTTTCCGATCAGCGAATATTTGAGCTTTGGCACACGCTACGGCATCGTTTCCGACAAGATCACGCTCAGCGAGCGAAATTTCTTTTCAGACCCGGACGGAAGCACCGGCCCGCTAGGGCTTCAATGCGACCCTGCACTTGCCGGTCCAACCTTGTGCGATGAAATCGGGCGCCGCCTGACTTCCTCGATCAGCTACAATCTGATCTTCGATAATACCAACGGCATCCGGGCGACTCGCGGCCAGCGGCTAACCCTGGGTCAGGACTTCGCCGGTCTTGGCGGCGACGTGAAATATTTGCGTACCCGGCTCGACGCGACGAAATATTTCCAGCTTCCCGCAGGGTTCGTCTTTTCGGCGCATGCCGAGGGTGGTTACATTCACGCCCTTCAGGACTCGCCCGGTCCGGGCCGCGATGCAATCCGCATTACCGACCGGTTCTTCGGCGCGCAGATGCGCGGCTTCGATGTGCGCGGCATCGGTCCGCGCGTGCGGCGCACGCCATTCGGCGACAATGAAGGCTTGCTGACCGATGACGCGCAGGACTCCGATGCCCTGGGCGGGCGGGCCTATTATATGGGCCGCGCCGAACTCGAGTTTCCGCTCAGTTCGAAGTTGCGCAGTCTCGGGCTGCGCCCCTCGGCATTCATCGATGTCGGCTCATTGTTCGGCTTGAAGAAGCCGACGCTGGCCAATTTCCTTGGTGCATGTTCGGGCGTCGTCAATCTGACCACTGGGGTCGCGCCGCCAACTGTGCCGATCACGCCCGGCCTGGATTGTGCCTCACTGACGCCAGACATCGCCAATGATTACACGCGCTTCAATGGCTATCAGGAGAGCTTCGTCGGCAATTCAGCGAAGCCGCGCTTGTCGATCGGCATCGGCGTCAACTGGATTTCGCCGTTCGGGCCACTTCGCATCGATCTCGCCAAAGCCCTGCTCAAGCAGGATGGCGATGAGACCAAGCTTTTCTCGTTCAACGTAGGGACCCAATTCTGATGACCAAAATCCTCTATGCGGCGCTTGCCGCTTCGACGCTTCTCGTTCCCGCCGCGGCTTCGGCTCAGGCGCTCGCTGCGCCGGTCATTGCGATCGTCGACATTCAGCGTGTGCAAACGCAGTGCAACGCCTGCCGGACTGCGCTGACGCAGCTGGAATCCCAGCTTGCTGGCCTGCGCACGCTGCAGACCACGCTCGAGGCACCATTGCGCACCGAAAACACTGCCCTCCAGGC
>JALYRC010000171.1 GCA_030855555.1 Pseudomonadota bacterium | reverse complement strand
TGACGTTGGCCGCTTGCTCGTCTGGAAGGACGGCCATGGCGAGGCTGACCCATCTCGACCGGCTTGAGGCCGAGAGCATTCACATCTTGCGCGAAACCGTCGCCGAGGCGGCGCGGCCGGTGATGCTTTATTCGATCGGCAAGGATAGCGCGGTGATGCTTCACCTGGCGAAGAAGGCGTTCTTCCCGGCGCCACTGCCGTTCCCATTGCTGCACGTCGATACGACGTGGAAGTTTCGCGCCATGTATGCGCTTCGCGACAAGGTGGCGGGCGAGCATGAATTGCTGGTCCACCACAATGCCGAAGCAGCGGCGCGGGGGATCAACCCGTTCGATCACGGGCCGCTGCATACCGATTTGTGGAAGACGCAAGGGCTGCGCCAGGCGCTTGACCTGCACGGCTTCGACGCGGCGTTCGGGGGCGCGCGGCGCGACGAGGAGAAGAGCCGCGCCAAGGAGCGAATCTTCTCGTTCCGGTCGGCTCAGCATCGGTGGGATCCCAAGCGCCAGCGGCCCGAATTGTGGGCGCTCTACAATGTGCGCAAAGCGCCGGGGGAATCGATGCGCGTGTTCCCCTTGTCGAACTGGACCGAGCTCGACATCTGGCAATATATCATGGCGCAGGGGATTGAGATCGTGCCGCTCTACCTCGCGGCGCCGCGCCCGACGGTGGAGCGTGACGGGCTGATCCTGATGGTCGACGACGAGCGGTTCCGGCTGGCCCCGGGTGAAGTCCCGGTTACGCGATCGGTGCGGTTCCGGACCCTGGGCTGCTACCCCCTGTCCGGCGCGGTCGAAAGCCAGGCCGATACGATCGAGAAGGTGGTTCAAGAGATGCTGCTGGCCACGACCAGCGAGCGGCACGGGCGGATCATCGACCGCGACGGGGGTGACGCGAGCATGGAGAAGAAGAAGCAGGAGGGCTATTTCTAAATGGCCCGCCTCGACGCCGACGAAGCGCTGATCGCGTCCGACATAAGCGCTTATCTTGCCCGCCACCGCGACAAAAAATTGTTGCGGTTCATTACGTGCGGGAGTGTCGATGACGGCAAGTCGACGCTGATCGGGCGCTTGTTGTACGATACGCGACAGATCTTCGACGACCAGATGGCGAGCCTGGAGGCAGACAGCAAGCGCGTCGGCACCCAGGGCGAAGGCATTGATTTTGCCTTGCTGGTCGACGGGCTCGCCGCGGAGCGCGAGCAGGGCATTACGATCGACGTCGCCTACCGTTTCTTCGCGACCGAGACTCGCAAATATATCGTCGCCGATACGCCGGGGCATGAGCAATATACGCGCAATATGGTGACGGGCGCTTCGACCGCGGATGCGGCGGTGCTGCTCGTCGATGCGCGCAAGGGCGTGCTGACCCAGACCCGGCGGCACAGCTATCTGGCGCAATTGGTCGGCATCCGCCGCGTCATGCTTGCGGTCAACAAGATGGATCTGGTCGGACATGACCAGGCCGTGTTCGATGCCATCGTCACCGAATATGCCGCCGTCGCCGAGGCAACCGGCGTCGAAGAGTGGGACGCAATTCCTTTGTCCGGACTGACCGGCGACAATGTCGCCACCCGAAGCGCCGCGATCGGCTGGTACAAGGGGCCAAGCCTGATCGAGTGGCTCGAAGCGGTGCCGATTAGTGACGGTGACGCGCGCGAAGCGCTGCGCATGCCGGTGCAGTGGGTCAATCGCCCAAGCCACGATTTTCGCGGCTTCGCCGGGCAGATTGCGGCGGGCCAGGTGCGGCCGGGGGATGGGGTGCGCATCCTTCCGTCGGGACGAAGCGCGACCGTCGCGCGGATCGTTACGGCGGACGGCGACCTGACCGGAGCCGTTGCCGGGCAGTCGGTTACGCTGACGCTCGATGAGGAAGTCGATTGCTCGCGCGGCGACGTGATTGCCGACGCGAAGAGCCCGCCCGAGGCCGCCGACCAGTTCGAAGTGACATTGGTGTGGATGGACGAGGAGCCGCTGGTGCCGGGGCGCGGCTATTGGATCAAGCTTGCCACGCAAAGTGCGACCGCGACCATCCAGCCGCCCAAATATCAGATCAACGTCAACACGCTCGAGCATCTCGCCGCGCCGAACCTCGAGCTGAACGCGATCGGGGTGGCGGAAATGCTGGTCGATCGGGACCTTGTGTTCGAACCTTATTCGGCAAGCCGGGTGCTTGGCGGTTTCATCCTGATCGACAAATTGACCAATGCCACGGTTGCCGCCGGAATGATCCACTTCGCGCTTCGCCGGGCGTCGAACATCCACCGCCAGCACCTCGACGTCAGCCGCGAAACGCATGCGCAGCTGAAGGGACAGAAGCCCGCGGTGCTGTGGTTCACCGGCCTGTCCGGCGCGGGCAAGTCGACCATCGCCAATCTGGTCGAACAGAGGCTCGCGCTACGCGGGCGGCACACCTTCCTGCTGGACGGCGACAATTTGCGCCACGGGCTCAACAAGGATCTGGGATTCACCGAGAGCGACCGGATCGAGAATATCCGCCGTGTCGGCGAAGTCGCGCGGCTGATGGCCGATGCCGGACTGATCGTGCTGACCGCGTTCATTTCGCCATTCCGGGCCGAGCGCGAGATGGTCAGGGCGATGATGCCCGACGGCGAATTTATGGAAATCTTTGTCGACACGCCGCTGGCCGAGGCCGAGGCGCGCGACACCAAGGGGCTTTACGCCAAGGCGCGCAAGGGCGAACTCGCCAACTTCACCGGCATCGACAGCCCTTATGAAGCACCGCTCAAACCCGACGTGCGGATCGACTCCTCGATGAGCGCCGAAGCGGCGGCCGATGCAATCCTCGCCGCTCTCGACGGACGCTGACTCTTAGCGCGCCACGCCCCCGGCCTTCATCTCCGCGCCGGTGACGATGCCGTCCTTGTCGGTGTCGAGGCGGTCGAAGTTGGTGAGGGTTGCGGTGCGATGTTCGATCAGGCTGACCTTGCCGTCGCGACCGGTATCAAAGCGCATGAGGATGGCGGAGTTGGTGCGTGGCGGGGTCAAGGGCAGCTTGGCCCATTCGGTCGAGCTGATTTGCCCATTCCGGTCGACGTCGAGCGCAACAAAAGCCGCCCGACTGTCGCGCTGTGCCTGCGCCAAAGCCGCAGCTTGCTGAAACCGCTCGACTTCGGAGAGGGTCAACTGGCCGTCCTTGTTCGCGTCGACCTTCCGAAATTCGCCGTCCATGGTGACACTGAAGGCGGCACGCGGGATCGGCTGTGGAACCGCTTGGGCGAACACAGGCGCGGCGAGCGAAATTGATGCAAGGGCGGCAAAGGATTTAAGCACGCTATTTCTCCGGACTGACTGGTCCAAGCTAGCCTGACGCGAGGCCAACGCCAAGCGCAGACAAGGACCGGGAGCACTTGTTAATCTAATCTTAATTGCTGCTTGCGGCGCGGCTGGAATGTGCAACAACATGCGCAGCGGGGTGCGATTCTCTCGCCGAGAGCACGTTGACCTTTGCATTGGGGCCGCGCGCACGTTTGCGTGCGCGGGCGAGGTGAAAACAGGGGCTGGCAATGACAAATTTCAAAATCATCATGGTATCGTCGCTCGCGCTCGCGGGAGCGCTTGCAGCGGGGGCAAGTCCGGCCGCGGCGCAGGAGGCGTGCGACATCAATGGCGCTATCGGAGCGATTCCGTCCGCCCCCAACGCACTTCAGTGCGGCGCTACGACAGGCGCATTGGCGGGCCCTCGATCGACTGCGGTCGGCAACTCGTCCAAGGCGGAAAATTCCAATTCAGTGGCGGTCGGCCATTTCGCGCAAGCTGGTTCTTTTGCCCAGACTGGGATAGACCTGATAACCGGGCTTCCGATTTTTGCCGGAGTTGGAGATGCAACCTCCGTTGGCGCTTTTTCATCGGCCTTAGCCGAAGGCTCGATCGCGGTCGGCTTTGCTGCCGAGGCAACTGCTCTCCAGAGCATTGCGGTCGGCGTCGAAGCCGCGGCTCAGGGCATCGGCTCAGTGGCCATCGGCAGTAACCTCGACGGCATATTGTTTGGCGCGCTGGCGACTGATTTTAAAGGGATTGCTATCGGTGGCGATTCGGAAGCCCGCGGAGTTGGCGCCATCGCGATTGGAGCCAATGCCCGTGCCATGACAGCATCATCCACGGTCCTTGGCACGACGGCGCTCGCGCAAGGCGTGACCGGGACGGCGGTGGGCGGCCTTGCGCAGGCAAATGGGCATTATTCGACTGCTCTTGGCTTCAATTCGAGGGCGCTCGCGTTCCAGTCCACCGCGACCGGCGTAGATTCGTCCGCACTGGGAGTGCTGTCGACGGCCTATGGTTATCAGTCGACCGCGACAGTGAATTCCGCGGCTGCATATGGCGCTGGGTCCGATGCCACCGGGATAGGCTCGACGGCAATTGGTGCACTTTCGAAAGCAACGGCGTTTGGAGCAACTGCGCTTGGCGCCGAAGTCATTGCGAATGGGGTCAACAGCGTTGCGCTGGGCAAGGGATCGTCGAACGCGACCTTCGAGAATTCCGTCGCGCTCGGCAACAGCACGGTGAATACCGCCGCCAACCAGGTTCATGTCGGCAACCGCACGATCAGCGGCGTAGTTCCTGGGGCGATAACCGAAACATCGACCGATGCGGTCACTGGCGCGCAGATCCATTTCATCGGGGTCGACCAGGACTCGCGAGATGACAGTCAGGACTTCGCAATCAGCCAGAACGGCATTGCAATTTCCACGCTTCAGGCCAGCGATTCGACTCAGAACGGGAATATCACTGCGCTTCAAGCCAGCGACTCGGCCCAGAATGCCAACATCACCTCGCTCCAAGCCAGTGATTCGTCCCAGAACGCCAGCATCCTTGCGCTTCAGGCGTCGTCGGCCGACCTCGCTTACTTTGACACGAACAGCACCGGCCCGGCGGCCGTCGCGTCCGGGGTCGACGCCATCGCGATTGGCTCCAATGCGCAGGCGACCGGCGACAATAGCGTCGCCTTGGGCGTGAATGCCCTGGCGCAGGGCGGAGCGGCGGTGTCGATCGGCAAGGGCAATATCGCCACCGGTAATGGCGCGGTAGCGATCGGCGATCCCAACGTCGCCACGGGTACCGGCGCAGTCGCGCTGGGCAATGACAATACCGCGACCGGGAATGGCGCGGTGGCGCTCGGCGATACCAATGTCGCGCTTGGTGACGGATCGGTTGCGCTTGGCCAGACCAGCCAGGCCAATTTCGCCGGTACGGTCGCGATTGGCGACACAGCGCTAGCCAACGCCATCAACACGATCGCGATCGGCAGCGGTGCCGACGCGACCGACGCCGATGCCACGGCGGTTGGCTTCAACGCCAATTCGACCGGCTTCCATTCGACCGCGATCGGTGCCTTGGCCGATGCAACGGCGATCGGATCGACTGCGATCGGCTGGGAAGCGGACGCGACCGGCGCTCGCAGCACATCGCTTGGCAATTCAGCCAAGGCCACGGCCGCCGATGCGACTGCGCTCGGACGAAGCGCGGCCGCGTCGGCAGCATTGGCCACGGCGGTGGGCGTGAGCAGCGTTGCAAGTGGCGGCGGATCGACGTCCCTGGGTTCGCAGGCGATTGCCAGCGGGCTGGCTTCAACCGCGCTTGGCCATAACTCCGATGCAACCGCGCTTGGGGCCACCGCGGTGGGTGTCAGCGCCCAGGCAACGGCCAACAATACGGTTGCGGTCGGCCGGATCGCCAATGCGTCCGCGACTGGCGCGATCGCGATTGGCGATGCCTCGATCGCGAACGGGGTCAACAGCGTCGCGCTGGGCACAGGGGCGACCAATGCCACCTTCGCCAATTCGGTTGCGATCGGCTTTGCCACGGCCAATACGGCGGCCAACCAGGTCGCAGTGGGCGGGCGCACGATCAGCGGCGTGACGGCGGGCGCGGTTTCGGCGACATCGACCGAAGCCGTCAACGGCTCACAATTGTTCGCCACCAATGCCAACGTCGCGGGCCTGACGACCGGGCTTGCGACGACCAATGCGACGGTCGCGACGCAAGGAACGGCGATCGCCTCGATCCAGACGGTCAACACGACCCAGGCGACCCAGATCACCGCATTGCAGGCGAGCGACGCGGGCTTTTCAACGCGCATCGGGTCGCTCGAATCGCTCGCGCTCGACTTCGACGACCGGCTCGACAATGTCGACGATCGCGGGTCGGCGGGGTCGGCAGTTGCGATCGCGCTGGGCGGAAACAGCTTCCTTCCGGGCAAGCAGTTCAACCTGACGGGCAATGTCGGCACCTATCGCGGTGCCTATGCAGCGGCGCTTCAGGTCGGCGCGATGGTCGGCGAGGGGGCGGCGGTCAATGCCGGCGTCGCCAAGGGCTTCAACAAGGACGGCAAGACCGGCGCGCGGGTCGGCTTCACGCTCGGCTGGTAGTTCCGACCCTGGAGGAAAAAGGGGCGGCGCCACAAGGTGCCGCCCTCGCCGATAAAAGGCTTACTTGCCGGGGGCGGTAATCTTGCCTTCGGTGGCAGCCTTCACTTCGAGGCCGGTAATGAGCCCGTCCTTGTTAGCGTCGATTTTCGTGAACGTTTCGATGGTCGCATTGCGATGCTCAGCGAGGCTGACCTGACCGTCCTTATTGGTGTCGATCCGCAGGACCGGGGTTGCGTCGGGCTTGGGCGCCGGGGAGGCCCGGGCAAATTCCGCAGGCGTGATCTGCCCATTCTTGTCGGTGTCGAGCTCGGCAAACAGCGCCTTGTTGCGCGCATTGACGCGTGCGGTGATACTGGCAAGCTGAATGGCTTCGATCTCGGCGCGGCTCATCTGGCCGTCCTTGTTGGTGTCGACGCGCGAAAATTCCGCTTCGGCATTGGCGACGATCTTGGCGCGCGTGACGGACTCGGCGCCAGCGGCAGCCTGTGCCGCCAAGGACGCGGGCGCGACGAGCGCGAGCGCGAAGAGAGGGAAACGAACCACAAGCAATCTCCTAAGCATGAGGGCTCGTCCTAGCGCGACGAAGATGAATTGCGACTGACCCAGCGTGGGGTCGCCGGTGCGGTAGCGAAGCAGAAAGCAACAATCAGAAGGTGTAGCCGAGCCCGATCGCTCCAAACCATTGCGATGCGCTGCCGCGGTCAGCCACGATCGGCGAGCGCCTGAAGTCGCCCGCGAGGCGCCCATAGGACCCCGTACCGAACAAAGACAAGCCGCGGGTCAAATCGCCCGACAGCGACTGATTGGCAAGCAGCGCGACCTTCCAGCCCTTATACCCGCCATCGGCATCGTACGCGCGAAGGCCGCTGGCAACGGCCTCTGCCGGAGTGACCGAGAAATAACTGTCGGCATAGCCTTCGCCGACGAAGTCAGCGCTGAGCGAAGCGCCGACGTAGGTCGTGCGAGAAATGGGCGTGCCGAAGTCGAGCGTTGGGGTAATCACCGTCGAGCCATGGCCGTTGGCAACGTCCTTGACGACATCGAGCCGAAAGCTGAGCGAATCGTATGGATTTGTCAGGCCGTGCGCGGTGATCCCGGCGAAACCGCCAAGCTCGATCGCCGCCTTGCGGTCCGGCAAGCGATTGACGAAATCGTCCTTGATCTTGCCCGTGCGGTTGAGGCGAACTCCAGCGATCGGGCCAGCATCGAATTCGATCTTGCCCGAGCCGCGTGGGATGACATCAACGTAGAGGTAGGTGCCACGGGTAGAAAAGGAGATGCCGCTAATCCGGCCACGCGCGGCGACTGCGGGGATGAAGCGATAATCGTCCGAGCCCTCATAGTCGGGCACCATCCCGACTCCTGCGCCAATGGTGAAGGTGTCGCTGCGGTCATTGGGATCCGGTAGCGGCGCTTCGCCCGACTGGGCGTAGGCCGGAGTGGCAAGCACGCCGAGCGTGGCGGCAATCAGCATGGCCTTCATCGTCATTCCCTTGATTCAAGTAACATAAATTCAGTCGCCCTCGCCCGGTTCGGGAGAGAAGTATTTGTCATACTTGCCTTCCTCGCCCTTATGCTCGTCGGCATCGGCGGGGCTTTCCTTCTTGCGCGTGAGGTTGGGCCATTGCGCCGAGAAGGTCGTGTTGAGCTCAAGCCATTTCTCCTGGCCGGCCTCGGTGTCGGGAAGGATCGCTTCGGCCGGGCACTCAGGCTCGCACACGCCGCAATCGATGCATTCATTCGGGTTGATGACGAGCATATTGTCGCCTTCGTAGAAGCAATCGACCGGACACACTTCGACGCAGTCCATATATTTGCATTTGATGCAGGCGTCGGTGACGACATAGGTCATTGGAAGCTCCTTGGTTGCTCCCCCGCTAAGCCATGCGGTGGAGCGGCGTCAATTGCCGGCGATACTGTCGAGGTCCTCGTAATGGCACCGCGCTTCGGCCGGCGGGCCGCGACGGGCCGGGAGAGCCGTCACCCGCAAGACGCGAATTGTGCCACGCAGCGGCAGGGCAATGACTTGACCTACCGCGACTTCGCCGGCGCATTTCAGCACTCTTTTGCCGTCGACGCGAACATGGCCTTGCTCGACCAACGCCTGGGCGGCGGTGCGGCTTTGGACCAACCTGATGCAGTGCAGGAAACGATCGATGCGCATTGGTCAGCGCTTGAGGTTGGCCAAAGCGGCGAAGGCGTTGCCGGGGCGGGCGGGCTCGGCGCGATGATG
>JALYRC010000145.1 GCA_030855555.1 Pseudomonadota bacterium | reverse complement strand
ATCATGCGGTGGGGTCGGGCGACCAGAGGTTGCCGTCGTCGTCCTCGATCCAGCCGTCCGCGATCAACCCCGCGCGATGGGCTTCGAGCGCTGCTCGTTCCTCGGCAGGAAGTTCAGCCTCGGCCTCACGCAACGCCTTGGCGGCTTGGTCCTCGGCTTCGATCGCCTCGCAAATCTCGGCCAATTTGTCCGGGCCGCCGGTGAATTCCCCAAGCAGCCCGGTCTCTGCCGTCAGCACCATGTCGGGGCCGCGCATGTTGGGCAGAGCGGCCTCGGGGTGGTCCGGGTTGGTCGCGGCGGGCTCGTCGGCCTGCGCTTCGAGCTGCTTCGCTTTCTCCCAATCGACCGGGCCGACGAGCACTTCCCAGGCGGCGCGCTTGGCGAGATCGGGCTCGATCGCGGCCAATAGGAGGCGGCGGCACATCGTCATCTTGTGCGCCAGGCGGGCGATGGAATCGAGATAGTCGCCGCGACCGTCCTCATCGACATCGGGGTCGAGCGGGCGCCCTTCGATCGAAGTCGCGCTACCGGCGAAGGGGGCGGCGGCAAGCTCGGCGTCGCGCTGGGCCGCGAGATCCGACAGATTGGCGTGGATGCGGGCGAATTCGCGGTCGCGCGCCAGCTCCATCGCGGCGTCCCAGGCGGCGGCGAAACCGCGCCCGCCGCGCGCGCTGCGCAATTGCTCGGCACCGAAGGAATGGCGGCCAAGCGCGCGGGCGGCCTTGCGCGGGGAGCCGGTGATGGCGAGCGCGGTGATAAAGGCGCGCTGATGCTCGGCGGTCCAATTATTGACATGGGCGCGGCGCGGGACCGGGTCGAAGGCGAGGATGTCGGGGATGGCGGCAAAGGCCGGGTCACCGGCGATGCCCTGTGCCCGGCAACGGTCGCAGATGACCGGCACGTTGAAGGGAAGCGGGTCGGTCGGCGCGTCGAGTTCTGATTTCCTCATGGTGGCCCTTGCTGATCTGCCGCGCGAATGGCGGGGCGCGCAAGGAACCAGAAAGGTTCGGTGTAGGACAGCGTTATTTTCGCGGGCGGTTTGTTCTCGGCTTGAAGTGCGGGTCCAGCCCGCACCCCCTCCCGGCCGCCCATTCAGAATATCCTAGATGGGTGGCCGGGTGGGGTGCGGGCTGGAGCGGCCTCCTGAAAACAGACTCTATTCGAAGTCGCTTCGCGCGTGGCGTTCGGGGAGGAATTCGGGGTTGGCCTCGGTCGGCTTGCGGTTGACCCGGCGGCCGCGCTGGACTGCCGGGCGGGCGGCGATCTGGTCGACCCAGCGGCGGACGTTGCTGTAGTCGCTCAGGGACAGGAATTGGGCGGCGCCGTCATAGGCCTGGCCAAGCATGACCGCGCCATACCACGGCCAGATGGCGATGTCGGCGATGCTGTAGTCGTCGCCGGCCATATATTCGTGCGTCGCGAGGTGGCGGTCGAGGACGTCATATTGGCGCTTCACCTCCATCGCATAGCGGTTGATGGCATATTCGATCTTGACCGGGGCGTAGGAATAGAAGTGGCCGAAGCCGCCGCCGAGGAAGGGGGCCGAGCCCATCTGCCAGAACAGCCAGCACAAGGCTTCGCTGCGCGCGGCGGGGTCGGCGGGGAGGAAGGCGGCGAACTTCTCGGCGAGATAGAGGAGAATGGCGCCGCTTTCGAACAGGTGCCGGGGGGCGGCGGGCTCCGAGCGGTCGAGCAATGCCGGGATCTTCGAATTGGGGTTGAGCGCGACGAAGCCCGAGGAGAATTGCGCGCCCTCGCCGATGTCGATCAGCCAGGCGTCATATTCGGCGCCCTTGTGGCCGGCCTCGAGCAATTCCTCGAGCATGATGGTGACCTTGACCCCGTTGGGGGTGCCGAGGCTGTAGAGCTGGAACGGGTGATCGCCGAGCGGCAGCTGTGCGTCGTGGGTCGGGCCGGCGATGGGGCGGTTGATCGAGGCGAACTTGCCGCCGCTGGGCTGGTCCCAGGTCCAGACTGCGGGCGGGACATAGTCATTGGTCATCGGCGGCTCCTTGGCTGGGCCGGCGGAGATGGGAAGCTCAGCGGGCGAGGGCAAGGCCGGCCGCGGCGGCGGCAAGACTGACGAAGACGCTGGCGAGGACGTAAGCAGCGGCGAGGGCGACGTCGCCGCGTTGGTAGAGCGTAAGCGCGTCGAGACTGAAGGCGGAGAAGGTCGTGAAGCCGCCAAGCAGGCCGGTGAGCAGGAACAAGCGCATTTGGCCCGCTTCGGCCGGGATTGCAGCGGCAAGCAGGCCGATGACTAAGCTGCCAGCGACGTTGACGGCCAGCGTCGCGAGCGGTCCGCTTATGGCCAGCGCGGCGAGATAGCGGAGCAGCGCTCCCACTCCGCCGCCGACGAACACGAGCAGTGCCGCCATCACGGATTGTCGACGACCAGCTTTTCGGGGTGCTTGGTGAACTGGCGGACGACGAGCACGATTGCCCCGCCGACGATCGCGCCGGCAATGGCCGAGGCGATGGCATTGGCGATCCATTCGAGGGTCGCGCCAAACCCGCCGCCGCCGACCGCTTCGGCGACGCCGTGGGCAATGTCATGGGCGAGACGGGGGATGGCAGGCGCGCCAAGCACCTCGAGCCCGTGGAGCAGGATCCCGCCCCCGACCCACAGCATAGCCGCAGTGCCAAGGGTGGAGAGGAATTTGAGCAGGCGCGGGACCATGTTGACGAGGAAGGTGCCGATGGCGCGCGCGGCGCCATTGGTGCCCTTGGCGAGATGAAGGCCAATGTCGTCGAGTTTGACGATGATGGCAACCGCTCCGTAGACACCGAAGGTGACCGCGATCGCGACGAGGGCAAGCGCGCCGGCCTGTTCGTAAATGTTAAGCTCGCCAAGCTCGTTGAGGGCGATGGCCATGATTTCGGCAGACAGGATGAAGTCGGTTCGCACCGCGCCCTTGACCTGTCGCGCCTCGAGTTCGGCGGGGGTATCGGCTTCAGCCAGTTCATCGGCGCTGTGATGGTCGCCGGTAATGACTTCGATGATCTTCTCGGTCGCTTCGAAGGCGAGATAAGCGCCGCCGATCATCAGCAAAGGGGTGATGAGGAAGGGCGCGAAGGCCGATAAAAGCAAGGCGGCAGGGAGCAGGAACAGCAGCTTGTTCTTGAGCGAGCCAAGGGTGATCTTGCCGATGATCGGCAGCTCGCGTTCGGGGCTGAGGCCGGAGACGTAGCGCGGTGTTACTGCCGTATCGTCGATTACGACGCCGGCGGACTTGGTCCCTGCCTTGAGCGTCGCCGCGCCAATGTCGTCGAGGCTGGCCGAGGCAAGCTTGGCAATCATCGCCACATCGTCGAGCAGTGCGATTAGTCCGGATGGCATGCGAATCCCCTGTAATGCCAAGCTTCGTTAGACAAGCATGACGGGGCTTGCCAGCGGCAGAGCTGCGAACGGCATGTCGAGCAGGAACAGATGAGACGTCCGCATGCCTCAATTGACAAGCTAATGTGATATTGTAACATCCTTGATATCATAGGAGAATGTCATGCTGCATCGATCGCTTATGGTTGCTCCGCTGGCCCTCGCGGCGTGCCAGCCCGCGGCCACTGATCTGCGCGGCGTCGGGCGCGAGGAGACTCTGCTTACGGTCAGCGCCACTGGCCGTTCCGAAACGCGGCCCGACGAGGCGCGCTTCATGGTCGGGGTCAACACGCTGGCGCCATCCGCGGGCGAGGCAAGCCGGCTCAACAATGAGAAAATGGCCCGGGTTACCACTGCGCTTACCCGCTTCGGGATCAAGCCCGACGACCTCCAGACGACAAACCTCGGCCTTAACCGGATCGATTATGGCAAGGACCGTGGCCGCTTTCAGGCGAGCAACAATGTCACCGTCCGCCTGAAGGATCTGACCAAGGCCAGCGAGGCGATTGTCGCATCCACCGAAGCTGGAGCCAATCTGCTGTCGGGTCCCTCGCTTCGCGTCGCCGATGCGGAAAAGGCTTCGCTGTCGGCCTATGCCGCCGCTTACAAGGCCGCCCGGGCGCGCGCCGATGCTTATGCCGCGGCGGCCGGCCTAAAGGTCAACCGCATCTTGGCCATTCGCGACGGCGGTCAGTCACCCGGCTACCCCATTCCGATGGATTCGGTGGCCGAGGAATCGATGTCGAGCCGCGCCGTAGCGCAGACTGTCGCCCCGCCACCGCCGCCCCCGTTCAACCCCGGCGTCAACACGAGCGCAGTGTCCGTCCGCGTCGACTTCGCGCTGAACGCCAAGTGATCAGGCAAAGGCCCGCGCGCCCTTGAGCGTCTGATAGGCAGCAATGACCTTGCCGAGCTTCGCTTCGAGGCTTCGGTCGCCGCCGTTGCGGTCGGGATGGTAGCGCCGCACCAGTTCCGAATAGCGCTGCCGCAGGGCGAGCCGGTCGACGTCGTCCTTCAGGCCCATTACACCAAGCGCCTGGCGCTCGCCCGCCGTGAAGCGATCGACCGCGCCGCGGGCAACGTCGCGCTTGAAGCGCGCGGCGATCGCGTCGAGCGGATCGGTGAAGTCGCTCCAAGCCGGCGGCGGATCGCCACCCGCGCTTGCGAATGGCCGGCTGGTGCGCTCCCATCCGGCAATCGGAGACTGGGCGGCATTGATCTCCTCGCTGCTCATCCCGGCGAAATAATTGTAGCGCGCATTATGGGCCCGGACATGGTCGAGGCACAGATATTGCCATCGGCCCGGGCCATCGAAATCCCCCGGGCTCAGCGGCGCGCGAAACTCTCCGGGCTCGCTGCATCCTTGGGCTCCGCAGCGTTCCGCCGCGCCCTCGATGCGGCCTTTCCATTTTTCCGATTTCAACGCCGCCGGTTCCTCGCGCTTCCAAACCGACCTATATAGGAAAGATGATTCCGGCTTCCACCGCTCCTGTCGCTAGTGAAATGACTCGCCGCCTGGCGCAGGCGCTGAGCCCCTCGCGGCTCGAGCTCGAGGACCAAAGCGCTCACCACGTCGGCCATGCCGGCCACGATTCGCGCGGCGAAAGCCACTTCGCGCTGATCATCGAAAGCGCCGCCTTCATCGGATTGTCGCGCATCGCCCGCCAGCGGCTGGTGTATAATGCGCTTGGCGAGTTGATGGACGACCGCGTCCACGCGCTGACGATCAAGGCGCTGGTGCCCGGAGAGAATTAAACTAAGCTGTCCCAGCCGAACTGGGGGGAAATATGAATCGAACTGCGGATTGGATCACGCTCGGCGGCAATTACTGGCGAAGACCAGAACCCCAAGCTCGACGCCGCCGCCGCGCGCGAGGTCGAGGCGGAAGGGGCGGCCAATTCGATGGACACGTCGCTTAACGAGACCGGCCAGAAGTTTGACCGTAGCGTGCTTCGCGAACAGGCCCGCCAAGCTCGCAATGCGGCTGTCGAGGCGCGCAGGGAAAGCGCGGTCGTGCGCTCCAAGCTAACTTCCACCCCAATGAATTTTTTCTATGAAGGTGGCGGCGCGGGCCGTGGGTTCGCGGGCACGAACCCCGTCAGCGAAGCATGGTATTTGTTCACAGACAGCCTGGCTACGATGATCGCCGTCGCGCTCAAGGCACTCGCTCTCGTGCTGCCTTGGCTTGCGTTGCTCATTCTCGCAATCCTTGCCTTCCGCTCGCGACTTGGCCGTAGGGTCCGGTCGTGGTGGGCCGGGGCAAAGGGCGAGCACTATGGCAACGAAGACCCGTCCTGACCAAATCATTTGCTGTCCCGATCCGAGGAAGAGAATTGCCAGCGCATGCACGCCAAGCCCCCACCCATCGATCGGTCGGACAGCCCCCCGGCGCTTCCAAACCGCGCGGGGGCCCAGCGGACCTTTCGATTCTCGCGCCTGCGGTAGGGTAACTCATGCGCCTAACCCTCTCTTCAGGCATCACGATGAACGTCGCCCTGGCCGGTCCGGAAGACGCGCCGCCGGTCATCCTGATGCACGGCTTTCCCGAATCGCACCGCACGTGGGCCAAGGCAGCGCCGATGCTCGCCGGCCGCTTGCGGTTGATCATGCCCGACCTGCGCGGCTTCGGCGATAGCGACCGGCCACAGGAGGTAGCCGCTTATTCTACCGACCTGCTGGTTGCCGATCTCTTCGCGCTTGCCGATGCGCTTGACGTCGATCGTTTTGCATTGGTCGGTCACGATTGGGGCGGGGCGGTCGCTTGGGCGGCGGCGCTTCGCGGCGACCCGCGGATCGAGCGGCTGGCAATCGTCAACTCACCGCATCCGGCAATCTTCCAGCGTTCGATCATCGAAGACGAGGCACAGCGTGCCGCCTCGCAATATATCAGCAGCTTCCGCCAGCCCGGCATGGAAGCGATGGTCCATGCGATGGGGGTCGACCGCTTTTTCGACAAGAGTTTTGGCGGCCACGTCGATCTCGGCACGATCGACCGAGCCGATCGGGCGCAGAGCATATCCGAGTGGAGCCGCTCCGGCGCCCTCACGGCAATGTTCAACTGGTACCGCGCGTCGCAAATTATGGTTCCCGCCATGGGCGAGGAGGCTGAAGCTCCTGCGTGGGTGACGCGCGGCGTGCCGCGGCTGAAGATCCCGGTGCGGATTATCTGGGGGCTCAACGACAAGGCCTTGCTTCCCGTCCAGCTCGACGGAATTGGCGAGATTGGCGACGATGTAGAGGTCGTTCCGCTTGCTGGCGTCGGCCATTTCGCTCCCTGGCAAGCGCCAAAGCAGGTCGCCGACGCGCTCGCTCCCTTCCTTGAACCGGCCTAAGCGGCTAGAGGCGCGCCGATATGACCCGCTCAACCTCGCGCTCCGCCGCCCGGCTCGCCGCCGTGCAGGCGCTCTATCAGCAGGAGATGGAGGGAACCCCCACGACCCGCCTGATCCACGAATTTCATGCTCATCGTCTTGGCGCGACGATCGGCGATGTGACCTATGTCGATGCCGAGGAAAGCTTTTTCGACGACCTCGTCAGCGGCACGTCGGCGCGGCTCGCGGAAATCGACGAGCTCATCGCCGCGCGGCTTGCCGACGGCTGGTCGCTCGCGCGCCTCGACAAGCCGATGAAAGCGCTGCTGCGGGTCGGGGCATACGAATTGCTTGCCCGGGCGGACGTGCCGGTTGCAACCGTCATCACCGAATATGTCGATGTCGCCAAGGCCTTCTATGACAAGCGCGAGAGCGGCTTCGTCAACGGGCTGCTTGACGCGCTCGCCAAGGCCGCAAGGCCGGCGCAGGCCTAAGCGGTGAGCCTGAGCGAACTCGACTTCATCGAGGCGCTCCGGTCAATTGCGACCCATCCCGCGGCTCGCGGGCTGGCGGACGACGCCGCAGTGCTCGGCGACCTTGTCCTCACGCATGATACGATTGCCGAAGGCGTTCATTTCCTGCCGGACGATCCGCCCGCGTCGGTGGGATGGAAACTGGTCGCGGTCAATCTTTCCGACCTTTCAGCCAAGGGCGCCGAACCGCTCGCCGCCTTGATGAGCGTGACCATCGTCGGGGACGGCGCGTGGGAGAAGGACTTCCTCACGGGCGTCGCTGCCGCGTGTGCGGCCTATGATCTGCCGCTCGTCGGAGGCGATACGATTGCGCTGCCACGAGGCGCGCCGCGCGTGCTTGGGCTGACCGCGATCGGGCGCGGCGGCGCCCACATCCCGGCGCGTTCCGGCGGCAGGCCCGGCGACCGGCTGTGGCTTGTCGGTACGCTGGGCGACGCTGCGGCCGGGCTGGCGCGGTTGCATGCCGATGGTGATGCCCAAGGCGAACTGGTGGAAGCCTATCGCCGTCCTGTGCCGCTGCTCGCTGCTGGTCGTGCGCTCGCTCCACGCGCTCACGCGATGATGGACATCTCCGATGGCCTGTTGCTTGATCTTGCGCGGCTCTGCAGCGCGAGCGGGTGCGGCGCTGCGGTCGACCTTGACTCACTGCCGCTCTCGCCTGCGTTTGCGAGCGAGCGCGGGCGGGACCGCGAGGCGCGGCTTTTTGCCGCAACCGGCGGTGACGATTATGCCTTGCTCGCCGCCTGCCCGCCCGATCTGGACCCGGCATTAAGCCTTTCTTTACCCAAGGGAACGATGGTCAGTCCTATCGGTCACCTCACCGACGGCGTGGGCATTTGCCTGTTCGATGCCGCTGGTCAGGTCCCGCTACCGGAGCGCCTTGGGTATGAGCATCATCACCGCAACTAGACCGCGTCAGTGGCTGATCGGCGTATTCGGGCTTGCTTCCGGCATGGCTGCCGCATTGCTCATCCACGTCGCCTGAAAAAAGGCTTCGCGCAAAGCGGGTTGCCAGCGCCGATAACGCCGTTACACCTTGCCCCTCGTCTAGCGCGCGGCCGGTTCGCCTGCCCGTCGCTCCACGGTTAACGGGGGACATATATTACCATGGATCTGGTACTTATCGCGATTGGCTGCGGCTTCGTGGCGCTGCTCTACGGCATTCTCACCAGCCAGCAGGTGCTTCGCGCCTCGCCCGGCAACGCGCGCATGGTCGAAGTCGCCGCGGCCATCCAGGAAGGCGCATCGGCCTATCTGAAGCGCCAGTACATGGCCATTACCGTCGTCGGCGTGGTCGTTGCGGCGCTGGTGTTCCTGTTCCTCGGCGGGCTTTCGGCTGCCGGTTTCGTGCTTGGTGCGGTGCTGTCGGGAGCAACTGGCTTCGTCGGCATGAACATTTCGGTGCGCGCCAACGTCCGCACCGCGCAGGCGGCGAGCGTCGGGCTTCAGCAGGGACTGACCATGGCGTTCCGCGCCGGCGCAATAACCGGCATGCTTGTCGCTGGCCTCGCCCTGCTCGCGATCGCCGGCTTCTTCTATTACCTTGTCGAAGTGGCGGACTATGCGCCCAATGATCGCGCAGTGATCGATGCGCTCGTTGCGCTCGCTTTCGGCGCCTCGCTCATCTCAATCTTCGCACGGCTTGGCGGAGGCATCTTCACCAAGGCCGCCGACGTTGGCGCCGATCTGGTCGGCAAGGTCGAGGCCGGAATCCCCGAGGACGATCCCCGCAACCCGGCGGTCATCGCCGACAACGTCGGGGACAATGTCGGCGATTGCGCCGGAATGGCCGCCGATTTGTTCGAAACCTATGTTGTCACTGTCGGTGCGACGATGGTCCTCACCGCATTGCTGGTCACGACCGCAAGCGATGAGGGTCTGCTGGCGCTGATGGGCCTGCCCCTGCTGATCGGCGGGGTGTGCGTCATTACCTCGATCATCGGCACTTACTTTGTCCGCTTGGGCAAAGGGACGAGTATCATGGGCGCGATGTACAAGGGCTTTGGGGTCACCGCGATCCTCTCCGCCATCGCGATCTTCTTCGCCACCCGATTCGCCCTTGGTGACCTTGAAGCGGATATCGACGCTGGCGGACGGACCTTCAGCGGGATGGACCTTTACTGGTGCATGCTGCTCGGCCTCGTCATTACCGGGCTGATCATCTGGATCACCGAATATTACACCGGGACCAACTATCGCCCCGTCCGATCGATCGCCAAATCGTCCGAGACGGGACATGGCACCAACGTGATCCAGGGCCTTGCGATCAGCCTTGAATCGACCGCCATGCCGACGCTAGTGATTTGCGCGGGGATCATCATCGCATACCTGCTTGCCGGACTGATGGGCATCGCATTTGCCGCCACCGCAATGCTGGCGCTGGCCGGAATGGTGGTTGCGCTCGATGCTTACGGTCCAGTCACGGACAATGCCGGCGGGATCGCCGAAATGGCGGGCCTCGACGACAGCGTTCGGGAGAAGACCGATGCGCTCGACGCAGTCGGCAACACGACCAAGGCCGTAACCAAGGGTTATGCAATCGGATCTGCCGGGCTTGCCGCCTTGGTCCTGTTTGCCGCCTACACCACCGACCTGAGGGAGTTCTTCCCCAATCTGACGGTCAACTTCAGCCTCGAAAATCCCTACGTCATCGTCGGGCTGCTGCTTGGCGCACTGCTACCCTATCTGTTCGGGGCAATGGGGATGACAGCGGTCGGCCGCGCTGCGGGAGACGTCGTGAAAGACGTGCGCGAGCAGTTCCGCACCAACCCGGGCATCATGGATGGCACGTCGCGTCCCGACTATGCGCGGACAGTCGACCTGGTCACGCGTGCGGCCATCAAGGAGATGATCATCCCGTCGCTCCTGCCGGTGCTTGCGCCGATCCTGGTCTACTTCGTGATTACCGCAGTTGCCGGCCAGGCCGAAGGCTTTGCCGCACTTGGCGCCCTGCTTCTGGGCGTGATCGTGAGTGGCCTGTTCGTCGCCATCTCGATGACCTCGGGCGGCGGCGCGTGGGACAATGCCAAGAAGTATATCGAGGATGGCAACCACGGCGGCAAGGGCAGCGAAGCCCATAAAGCGGCGGTTACCGGCGACACGGTCGGCGATCCGTACAAGGACACGGCCGGTCCCGCGGTCAATCCGATGATCAAGATCACCAACATCGTGGCGCTCCTGCTCCTCGCTGCACTGGCGCACGGGGCGACCTGACATACGGCCAATGAAAGAGCGGGCCCCGCCAGGCTATGCTTGGCGGGGCTTTTCTTAACTACCAATTGGGATACCACCATAAGCTAATAGCTGGGGGGGCCTAGTCATGCGTTTATTGTTGATTTCGTTGCTGCTTGTGGCCTGTCCTGCCGCCGCCCAACGGCCGGCGCGAATTGCGATCGCGGACAATTTTTCGGCTACACGCTATTTCAAGGAATGGCGGACCAGGGTCAAAGGAGATTCACGCTTTGACCTTGAGAGCGTGTCACCGTTGATGCAGGCCCGGAGGCTGAAGGTGCCGGTCTTGATTGCGCATGGCGAGAAGGACGAGACCGTCGCCGTTGAGCAAGGCCGGCAAATGGTCAAGGCACTGGAAGACAGTCAAGCGAACGTAACCTCGATATTCTACAAAAATGGCGAGCACGATTTTTCGGATAGCGATGATCTTGCCGATTTTCTCCGGCGCCTGGAACTGTTCCTCGCAAAGCATAATCCGGCCTGAGGTTACGCGGCCACGCCCGCCTTTCCTTCCGGGCGCATCGCCGCTAAAGGGGCGCGACTTTTTCCACGACGAACGCAATGAAGGATTTGAATGGCCAAGGAAGAACTTCTCGAGATGCGCGGCCGGGTGGTCGAACTGCTGCCCAATGCCATGTTCCGCGTCGAGCTGGAGAATGGTCATGAAGTCCTTGGCCACACTGCGGGCAAGATGCGCAAGAACCGCATTCGCGTGCTGACGGGCGACGAAGTGCTCGTCGAACTCACGCCCTACGACCTGACCAAGGGGCGCATTACATATCGCTTCATGCCTGGCCGCGGGGGCCCCGGCCCGGCCGCCTGATGCGGCTTATCCTCGCCTCGGCGAGCCCGCGTCGCCTCGATCTGCTTGCCCGTATCGGCATTGTGCCCGACGCGATCGAGCCAGCCGACATCGATGAAAGCGTATTTGCCGGCGAGCTTCCACGCGATCATGCGCTGCGCCTCGCCACCGAAAAAGCCGCGGCGGTCGCCGTGCGTTTTCCCGACGATCTGGTGCTTGGCGCCGATACGGTCGTCGCCGTCGGGCGACGCATTCTTCCCAAGGTCGAGGATGAAGCGACGCTTCGCAAGTGCATGGCCTTGCTCTCGGGACGGCGCCACCGCGTCCTTACCGGCGTAGCGCTGGCGCTGCCCGGTGGCGGCGCACGCAGCCGGCTGGTCGAGACGATGATCGCGATGAAGCGCCTTAGCCCCGAAGAGATCGACTATTACGCCGCGCACGGTGAATGGGTCGGCAAGGCCGGCGGCTATGCGCTGCAGGGATATGGCGAAGTATATGTCCGCCATCTTGCGGGAAGCTATTCGAACGTCGTCGGCCTGCCACTCGCCGAGACCCGCCATTTGCTCAAGAGCGCGGGCTTTCCGCTTGCCTGAGCAATATATCGAGCGCGGCATCGGGGAAACTCGCGTCGTGCTGGTCGAGGACGGCGCGATCATAGAAGCGCGCATCCTGCGCCACGACATTACCCCTGCCGGCACAATTCTCGCCGCACGGCTGATCGAAAACGGACCGCTTTCGGTCGCGCGTGCCGGTGAACAGGAATATCTCCTGCCCAGCCGCGCGCCGGGGGTCACCCAGGGCGCCATGCTGACCATCGAGGTGACGCGTGAAGCGCTCGCTGGTGCGGAGCCGTGGAAGCGGCCACTGGCGCGCGTTACCGACGCCGCTCCGGCTCCGGCTCCGGAGGTCGTCGGGGTAAGCGTCCCCTTCCCTTCTCCCTTCGACCCGCTCGAGGCGGCCGGCTGGTCGGACGTGATCGAGGAAGCGCGCAGCGGGATCGTCGCTTTTCCTGGCGGCGAACTGCGGGTTGCGCTGACCCCGGCGATGACATTGATCGACGTGGACGGTCATTTGCCGCCCGAACAGCTGGCACTAGCCGGCGCTGCCGCCGCTGCCCGAACCATCCGCCGCCACGGCATAAGCGGGTCGATCGGCATCGACCTTCCGACCATAAGCGGCAAGGTGGTGCGTCAGGCCGTCGCCGAGGCAGTCGATGCGATCCTGCCCGCGCCGTTCGAGCGCACTGCCATGAACGGCTTCGGCTTCCTCCAGATCGTCCGTCCGCGGCGTTGGGCGAATCTGATCGAACTTGCCGCCGACCGACCGGCGTTCGAAGCGCGCGCATTGCTGCGCCGGGCCGCACGCGAGACTGGCGCGATCGAGCTGGTGGCGCATCCGGCCCTGATCGCCACCCTGAAACCCGAATGGATCGACCTATTGTCCACCCAGGTCGGCGGCGCGGTCAGCTTGCGTGCCGACCCCGCCTGTCGCATGGCAGCGGGCTATGCCCATCGCCTCTAAGAAGTGCCCTTTGTGCGGCAAGCCCGCCACGGCCGACCACGCCCCTTTCTGCAGCCGCGGCTGCAAGGATCGCGACCTGTTGAAATGGCTTGGCGACGGCTATGCGATTCCAGGGCCGCCCGCCGAAAGCGACGGGCTGGACAGCGACGAGAGCGGCGGCTAGAGCGCCGACGCTCGGAGAGACGATAGTCTCTGCGGTGCGCCTGGGTAGCTCAGTGGTAGAGCAGACGACTGAAAATCGTCGTGTCGGTGGTTCGACTCCGCCCCTGGGCACCACATTGTTTCCCCCGTGATCAATCGTAGGGGCGTCTCTAGCCATCGACTCATCCACTCGCACGTTGCATTATGTTGCCGACAATGACGCTTTCGACGCGCTGGCACCGGGCGCCACTGCGACCGACCGCTTCACTTATACCGTCACTGACAGTGGCGGGCTCAACCATGAGGCAACAATCGAGATCACCGTTACCGGCGTGGCCGACGGTATTACCACGAGCGGTGGCAACCGTAACGATCTCATAATTGGCACAGCCGGCGAGGACCGCCTGGCCGGCAATAATGGCAATGATCGCCTGTTCGGTCTCGGCGGACATGACTGGATCGAGGGCGGCCGCGGCGACGATCAGCTTGATGGCGGGAGCGGCATTGACGTGTTGATCGGCGGCAAGGGCGACGACCGCCTGACTGGTGGCAGCGGCGCCGACACGTTCGGCTTCGGCGCCAACGACGGCAACGATTTCATCCTCGACTTCAACACCAGCGAAGACCAGCTGAGCTTTGCGAGCGGCACCGGCGTTCGCTCGACGCGGGTCGGCGATTATAACGGCGATGGGACGTCGGACTTGTTGCTGTCGTTGACCGGCGGCGGATCGGTCACGCTTTACGGGGTCTCATCATTGAACGACGTCCATATCGGCTATGCTCCGGCCATCAATGGAGAGTCCGAGGCCATCACGATGGTCCGTGCGAGCCAGCCTGCCCATGACACAACGCAGATCAACAACCCCGCCAGTGATTACTTCGCTTACGGGTTCTGACTATAATTGCCGCGACCGCTCCCATTTCGCCTTTAGGCCGATATTGGAACCACTCGGCTTGACCGCCCGGGCTCGCGACCATAGGAGTTGCTAATCGAATCGGCGGCTAGTCCGCCAATTCGTGCATCCAGAGTGGGCCGTTTGGTCCACGCCAACCTGCCCTCCCGGGCAAGGTGGCAGTCCCAACAGGGGCGATGCGGCCGGACTGGCAACGAAACGGGGTCCCAAGCCGGCATTGTCCTTCGAACGCGAAGGAAGTTTGATGTTGACGGTCGTTCCCAATATCACCGCGGTGTTCCCGCCGCAGGTCACCCCAAAGCCTTTTGTCGTGAAGTTCGGAAGCTCGGTCCTCCGATCTGTCGCCGATCTGCCGCGGGTGGCCGGCGAGCTATATCGGCTGCGTCGGGCGGGCCTCCCAATCGTCGCGGTCGTATCCGCGCTTGCCGGCGAAACCGATCGGCTATTCGCTGAAGCCGCATCGGTCACCGGGAAAAGTCGATGTCGCGGCATTGCGCAATTGGTGTCGCAGGGGGAGGAACACGCCGCGGCGCTGCTCCGCATCGCGTGCGACCGCATCGGCCTTAGCGCGGCGATTTGCGGCCCGGAACAACTCGGCCTGCAGACGCATGGGGATCATCTTTCGTCCGTGCCGGCGCGGCTCGACCCCGACGCCCTCCTTGCGAGCCTGGCTCACACCGGGCTCGTTATAGTTCCTGGTTTTGTCGGCTTGAACGACGATGGAGAGCGCACGTTGCTTGGACGGGGCGGGTCCGATTTTTCAGCCATTTTCATTGCCGGGGAGATTGGTGCCGAGTGCGTGCGCCTCTACAAGGATGTCGATGGAGTGTTCGACCGGGATCCGGCGGTTGCCACGAAGGCACTTCATTTCAACGACATTAGCTGGACCGACACGATGCAGATTGCCCGGCCGCTGATCCAGCCGGAATCGGTCGAATATGCCGCGAGCAAAGGCCTGCCGATCGAAGTGGTGTCGATCGGGGGCAGCAACCCGACCCGTGTGGGTCCCCGGACCGGCCCGGCCACCGAGATCGTGGTCAGGCCTCCGCTGCGGGTGGCGATCGCGGGCTATGGCGTCGTGGGCCAGGCCGTCGCCGAGCGGCTCGATTCCGAACCGGGATTCGACGTCGTTGCCATCCTTGTCCGCGACGTCGCTCGGAGCCGGCAAGTCCCGCCGCCGGTTCCGCTGACCTCCGATTTGCGAGCGTTTCTTGAGGTGGAGGCCGACATCACCCTTGACGCCTTGTCATGCGAGGAGACCGGCGCTTTTCTTTGCAATGCGGTGCTTCCCAAGGGGAGGCATGTGGTAAGCGCCAGCAAGCGCGTAATCAGTTCGGGCCACGGCCGCTTCTCGAGGCTTGCGGACGCCAATGATGTGAAAATTCTCTACTCCGCCGCGGTTGGCGGAAGCGCCTGCGTTCTTGAAATGACGGACCGTGCGCGAGGCGCGGGGCAAATAGAAGAGTTCAGCGGTATCCTTAACGGAACCGTCAATTTCATTCTCAATGGGCTCCACGCCGGCCTTTCGTTCGAAGAGGCCCTCAGCGAAGCGAGGGAGGCTGGCTTCGCCGAGGAAGATTGCGACTTCGACCTCAGTGGGGCGGATGCCGCGACCAAGCTTCGGCTGGTCGCTCACCGGGCATTCGGTGCCCATGTGGCGGAACTTGAGGTCGAGACCGAAGCGCTCGACGCGTCCGCGCTGGCCCGCATTGCGCGAAGCAAAGAACGGTGGGTGCAAGTCTCGACTCTTATACGCACGCAGGAGGTCGTCAGCGCTCGAGTATCACTGGAGCCGGTCGGGCATTGCCCGTTCACCGCGGCGCTCCCTGGTGAATGGAATGGTGCAATGGTGCGGCTTGCTGACGGCCGGTCATTCAGCTGCGAGGGCCGGGGAGCGGGCGGCGTAGCTACCGCCGAGGCAATCACTGCCGACTTGTTCGACATTGCCTCGGCCCCGACAGCTGGTCGATCGGCGCAATTCGCCGTTGCCATATGATCATCGGCGTTGATCGCGATGTCGAGGTCCCGCTTCCGCATGAACTTCAGCGGTTCGGGGGCTTCGTTCGCGCCCGCGTGACGGGCCCCGAGGATGCGCCGCTAATCGTTGCGCTTGGCGGAATTTCCGGCGACCGGTTCGTTTGTGGCCATTCCGATGGACGCGACGGTTGGTGGCCCGGAATGGTTGGTCCCGGCTGCGCGGTTGACCCTCGACATTATCGGGTGTTGGGCTTCGATTTCGCCGCCGACCCGCGCGGACGGGTCGCACCATCGACGCGGGATCAGGCGCAAGTCCTTGGCGCACTGATGGATGGGCTGGCGATCGAGAAAGCGCACGCCATCGTCGCCGCCTCTTATGGCGCGATGGTCGCCTTGAGCTTTGCCGAACATCTGGCTGACCGGGTTTTGAAGCTGGTTATCATTTCCGCGGGCGCGCGGTCGCATGCCGCGGCGACTGCGCTGCGGGACTTGCAGCGCCGCGTGGTCGAGCTTGGAATCAAGGCAGGACAGAAACGCGAAGCCTTGGCGTTGGCGCGCGGAATGGCGATGATGACCTATCGGACGTCCGAGGAGTTCGGCGAGCGGTTCAAAGGCGGCATTGCCGGACCGCATTGCCTGGGCGCCTCCGAACCGGGATCATATCTGCGCGCGCGCGGCGAGGCATTTCTTTCGGTCATGTCGCCCGAGCGCTTCCTCAGTCTTTCCGCTTCGATCGACCGGCACGACGTCGATGCGACGCGGATTGCTCAACCGGCGCTGTTGATCGGTGCAAATTCCGACCAACTGGTGCCGCCTGACGATATGCGTAAACTGGCTTCGGAACTGGCGGGGCCGACGGAGCTTCACTTGCTTGATTGCCTGGAGGGACACGACATGTTTCTGACCAATGCCGCCCGCTTATCGACCCTTGTCGCTCCTTTCCTGGCAAATTCGCAATGAAGCCGCCGCGCAATCCCGCGACAATCCTGGCGGGCGCGCGTGTTGAAGCGGATCCGGCTTATTCGAGCATTGCGCCCCCGCTTTGGTCGTCGGACACGTTCCGGTGGCCGGATAGCGAGACCAAGCCGGACTATGACTATTCGCGGACCGTAAATCCGAACCGTGATCTGTTGCTGGATGCCTTGGCGGAGCTGGAGGGCGCTGCCGGCGGGGCGATCACCAATAGCGGACAATCGGCGGCGCTTCTCGCTCTGCTGCTTGTGCCCGCCGCTGGTCTGATCGTGGCGCCGCATGACTGTTATGGAGGCACGTACAGGCTCATCCAGGGGCTGGAGGCGCAAGGCCGGCTGCGGGCGGAATTTGTCGATATGGGCGACGACCAGGCATTCGCGGCGGCAATGCAGAAAGGCCCGAGCCTGGTCTGGATCGAGACCCCAAGCAATCCGTTGCTCAGGATCACGGACATCGCCGCGCGTGCGCGGGCAGGCCAAGCGGCAGGCGCGCTGGTGATTGCGGACAATACGCTGCTCACGCCGCTGCGGCAGAGGCCGCTCGATCTTGGATGCGACCTCGTCATGCATTCGATGACCAAGGCGCTAAATGGCCATTCCGATTTGTTTGGCGGAGCACTGCTCGCGCGTGACCCTGCCCTGGTCGAGCAGATCCAGTGGTGGGCAAATGCCGCCGGCTTGAACGGGTCGGCATTCGACGCGTGGCAGACGCTGCGGGGCATGCGGACCCTGGAACTGCGCATCGCGCGCCAGGAACAGAGCGCTGCGACACTGGCAGAGTGGCTGTTCACCAGGGCCGAGGTTCTCGGCGTGCATTATCCCGGCCTCTTGTCTCATCCAGACCATGAACTCGCCGGTCGACAGCAGGCGGGGCCGGGGTTCATGGTCAGCCTTCGTCTCAAGGGCGGCAGGGAAGAAAGCGCCGCCTTTTTGGCGGGCTTGGGATTGATTACGCTCGCATCGTCATTGGGTGGATTTTCGACCCTGATCTGTCAGCCGGCGACCATGACCCACCGCGGGATGCCCGACGAAGCGCAGGAAAAGGCCGGCATTCATCGCAACCTGCTGCGATTGTCGGTCGGACTGGAGGAGGTCGGCGACCTGATTGCCGACCTGCAGTGCGGGTTCGATGCCGTGGCTGCGCTGAACACTACTCACAGGAACGAATAGGCATGACCCGGAAGGCAGGACAAGGCGTCGACACGAAACTCGTGCAGGGCGGGCGGCGGAAGGAATGGACCGGTGCGGCCGTCAATCCGCCGGTATGGCACGTATCAACCATATTGTTTGACTCGGTCGCGGACATGCAGGCCGCAGCGCCCGCGGATGGGTCCTATTATTACGGCCGTCACGGCACCCCGACCAGCTGGGCTCTTGCGGACGCCTTGACCGCGCTTGAGCCCGGAGCGGCGGGAACCAAGCTTTTTCCATCGGGTGTCGCAGCAACTGCGATCGCTCTTCTGACCGTCCTGAGGCCGGGCGACGAGCTTTTGATGACCGATAACGCCTATGGCCCGACCCGCGCCTTCTGCGAGAATGAGTTGCGCAGGCTAGGCGTTCGGACCCGTTATTACGACCCAATGATCGGGGCCGGCATTGCCGGTCTGATTGGTGAGCAGACGCGGGCTATTTTTCTTGAAAGCCCTGGCTCCCTGACGTTCGAAGTTCAGGACGTGCCGGCAATCTGCGCCGCGGCGAGGGCGAGCAATGTCACGACCTTGTTCGACAATACTTGGGCGACGCCATATTTTTTTCAGGCGATCGCAAGCGGTATCGACCTGTCCATCGTCAGTTGCACCAAATATGTCGGTGGGCATTCGGACCTCATGCTTGGATCGGTAACAGCGGCGGAAAGCTGCTGGAAGGACCTAGAGCGCCGCTCGCAAACCTATGGGCAGTCGGTCGGCCCGGATGATGCGGCATTGGCAGCGCGAGGCTTGCGCACGCTCGGTGTCCGGCTTGAGCGGCATCAGGACAATGCGCTTAAAGTCGCCAAGTGGCTGGCAACGCAACCGCAGGTCGCCCGCGTACTGCATCCGGCGCTACCCGACTGTCCGGGACATTCAAATTGGGCGCGGGACTACCGCGGTTCCTCCGGGCTGTTCGCATTCGTTTTCAAAGGTGGAGACGTCCAAAAGCGCACGCGGTTCATCGACCGGCTCGAGCATTTCGGGCTAGGTTACAGCTGGGGCGGGTTCGAGAGCTTAGCGCTGCCAGCGGACCCCGGGGCGCTGCGCAGCGCCGTGAAGTGGGAGGCCGAAGGACCGTTGGTCCGACTCCACATCGGGCTCGAGGACCCCGACGACCTGATCGCGGACCTGGAACGCGCGCTGAGTGGCTATTGAAACAATTGCCCCAAGTCCGCGAATGATTTGAATTCGAGAGCGTTGCCCGCCGGGTCGAGGAAAAACATCGTCGATTGTTCGCCCGGCTGCCCGGCAAAACGCGTGTAGGGTTCAATCAAGAACTTTACGCCAGCTCCAGTAACGCGGTCCGCAAGCGCTTGCCACTCGGCCCGTGGCAATACGACCCCGAAATGGGGAACGGGCACGTCATGCCCGTCAACCGGATTGGCGGCCCCGCCCGGGCCTGAGCGCGGATGCGGTTCCACCCGGTGCGCAACGATCTGATGGCCGAAGAGATTGAAATCAATCCATGCGTCACTGCTGCGCCCCTCCGGGCACCCCAGAACTGTCCCATAGAAATGCCTCGCCGCTTCCAGGTCGTCGACGGGGAAGGCGATGTGGAATGGCGTGAGATTATTCATGATTCGGCTTTCCGTGATTAGCCCTCCGTCCGGGCTACCCTATTGCCCTGGCGAATAGCGACGGCTGACGTGACCGCGCAAATCGGTCGGATAAAAATACACGGGCCTCAACTGGCCGCTCGCATAGCGCTCCGCCTGGTCGGCGAAATGTTTCGATCCCGGGTCGCCGCTCTGTCCGCCGGCCATGACGGCCCAGGCACGCAGCTTCGGCCCGAACTCGACGATCGCGACAAAGCTGTTCCCGCTGGTGCCATAATAGCGTTTGGTATTTGGGTATGACCTCGCGCCGTAGGAGGCCAAGGATCCCCATTGCGCCGACGTGAAGGGAATTGCGATGCTGCCCTTGCCGTCATCGAAGTGCGGCGCAATCTGGTTATCAAGCCGCTGGAAGCGGTTGATCCGGCCCCAGGGCACGCGCCAGCTGCCGAAATCGCGTTCCAGTTTCGCTACCGCCGTTTTAAGTGCCGCTAACTTGTCTGCCGGCGAGACCCGCGTCGCAATGTAGTCGGGAAGATTGATGCGCAGGGCCTTTGCACTGGCGCCAACCTGCCCTCCCAGACCGTCGCCCCAAAAGACGGCGAGCGACGTTGCCTCCGAGGTCAATGACCAACGTTTATCCCAGTGACGTAGTAGCGCGATCGGGCCTTTCAGATGTGCCCGCTGTGGATCGGTCTCCGGCAAGGCGTCGAACGCCGCGACCAGCTGAGGGACCAACGTCGCAAAGGCGGGCAGGTAGCTGTCGTAGGCAAGTGCCATCAGCGTTTGCGGCGTCATCTGCCGCGCCCCCTTGAGCAGCAACAGTGCATGGACCCCACGTGCATTTTCGCCGGCACTGTCCATGTAGCGCGGAAAATCGGAAGCGCGCGGGCTGAAGGCTCCGGCGGCGGTCCAGGGCCAATTGTTGGTGTTCATGGTCCAGCCGGTCGGTGGGCTGATCGACTGCGGAAGGCTGGGAAGCGAATGCAGCCCGCGCCAGTCGGTCGCGGGGTTGCTGCCATCGACCGGCCGTGTGTAGTCGAAGCGGTCGTCGCGCACCGGGACGAATTGCGGGTGCAGATAGGCAATCTGGCCTTTGGCATCGGCAATAATCGTAGCGTTGGACGAGTTGGCCCGGCGGGCGGAGATGGCCAAATAAGAGGCCAGATCCTTGGCCTTGGTGCGGAGCCAGCTCTGTTCGGGTGCCGGTATGGGTCTCCACATCAGGGACTGCGCGATCCACTTGCCATCGCGCGCTGCGACAATCGGTCCGTGATGTGATCGCCACGTGACAAAGAGCCGTGTCGTCATACGACCGTCGGGTTGGCGGACAACGATCGTCACTGGTCGGCGAGCCAGCGGGCGGAGGGCTTTGCCGTAACGATAGTGCTGCTGGCCTCTGCGCGGGACCACCGCGAGCGCAAATTCGTCGACCGAATCCACGCCCGATGAAGTATGCATCCAGCCGATGCGGGAATTAAAGCCCTGGTAGATGAAGAACTGGCCCCAGGTGGACGCGCCATAGGCATTAAGACCTTCATCGCTCGTCATTTGCATTTCGGAGCGGAAGTAAAAGCTGGTGTGGGGGTTGATCAGCAGCAGCGCATGACCGTTCCGCGTGAGGCGAGGAGCAATTGCGATGCCGTTGGAGCCACGCGGTTCGGCCGGGCGACTGCCCAGCTCTTCGGCTGTCCTGGCAATCGGGGTGGCGCCATAGAAAGTGGCAAGTTCAGATAAGGAGATGCGCTCGATGTCGCCGCCGATACTGCCCTCGGTGAAGGACAGCGCCATCCAGGGCTCAAACCTGGTCAGAACGCGGGGGCGGACCTCGGGATGAGTGGCGAGGTAGAAATTCAGCCCGTCGGCCCAGGCGTCCATCAACCGGCGCAGCCAGGCGGGGCTGGCTCGATACTGCGCCTGGAGTTCGGCTGGATCAACGTAGAGGCGCTGACGCAAATCCTTCCAGATCGCGCTCTCCCCCTCCGCCTCGGCCGTTCGGCCGAGCGCGGTCAGATAATTCGCCTCGATCCGCGGGAAATCGTCCTCTGCTTGTGCATAGATTGCGCCGAACACTGCGTCCGCGTCGCTTCGGCCGCGGACGTGAGGAATGCCCCTGTCGTCGCGCGTGATCGTCACCCGCGCGGCTTCAGCGCGCCAGCGCGCCAGGTCCGTCGGGCCGCTTGCAGCTAAAGGTGCTGGTAGCGCTGCAAGGCTCGCGGCGATAACAAGCGTGCGGAGGTGGTGGCTCGGTCTGTCCATGCGTCACAGAGGTATCTGTGCAATTGGCCCCGGGCAAGAAGGGCTTCCGACCCGCACCTCCCGGTCCCCATCGCAATTCAACGAGCAGATCGGACGAGCCGGCTGATCATGGAGCTGCCGCCCCGTACGCCCCGCCTCATTCGGGCCATTGTCGAGCCTTTGTTAACTAATGGTCACCTATGACTATTTAATGGCAGGGGATAATGCGCCGACGCTGGGGAAGAACCCCAGGCGGCATGGCAATTTTTCGGCAACGATTACGCGAACCTTTGGTGCAATGGTTTTCGCGGCGTTGTTGCTCGCCTCGGCCGGGATTTACTGGGCAACCCACGAGAGCGACGCGATTTCAGTCGGGCGGCAAGCGCGCTCGGCGCATCACGCCATGGAAACCAGCGTCGACGAGCTTGCGCTTCAGCAGGAGACAGTTTCGATTTGGGATGATTCGGCCGAACATCTCGTCGCTGATCGCCGGGATAACACTTGGATACACGACAATGTCGGCAGCTGGCTGAGCCGCATTTTCGGTCATGACGAGGTGTTTATCCTCGATGGTGCCGACCGGCCCATATATGCCTCCGTCAAAGGCGCCGTCGTCCCTCTCACGCGTTACACGGCGCTCTCGCGGGATCTCCAGGATCTCGTGGATAGTGTTCGGGGACGCATAAGTGGGCCCAACGGCCGCCATGACCGCAATCCCGGCCGCCCGCTCGAAGCGGGTAACACGGTGCGCACGACCGAGCGCGCGACCCATGACTCGCATATGATGCTGATCGGCGGCCGGCCCGCCGCCGCCAGTGCGATGCTGGTGAAATCCTCGACTGAAAATTACGTGCGCCCCAATGGTGCCTGGCCGGTTCTTGTGAGTGTCCGCTATCTGGACGCCGGTTTCCTGACGGAATTGAGTTCCCGCCAGCTGATCGCGGCACCGCGCTTTTCACGCAGTCCCGAGCGGCGAGGCAACGAACATGTCGTTCCCCTTCATGACGAACGGGGGCAGCTAATCGGATATCTGATTTGGGAACCCGAACTTCCCGGCACCCAAATCCTGTCGAAACTTATCCCGCTGAACCTGCTCATCCTGCTGGCACTTGTTTCCTTCATGGCCTTGCGAGGGCGCCAGTTGCGGGATGCCGTTGGTGAGCTTGCAGGTGCAGAAGCCCATGCCGCTCGGCTCGCCTTTCACGATTCGCTGACGGGCCTCCCGAACCGCGCACTGTTTCAGCAACGGCTCGACGCGCTTACGCTGGGCACCACTGGTGCGCGGCATTGCTTCGCGCTGATCCTTCTGGATGTCGACGACTTCAAGCTGACGAACGACACGCTGGGGCATGACGCCGGTGACGCGGTTCTCGTTGCAATTGCCGAGCGCCTGAAGCGGGTAATCCAGCCCAAAGACCTGGTCGCAAGGCTCGGCGGCGACGAGTTTGCAATCTTGCAGACGCATGTCGAGCGTCCCGCCGAGATCGAAGATTTGTCGAGCGACATCCTCGCGTGCCTGAGGGAGCCATGCGAGCACCACGGCAAATTGATCCACTGCAATGCGAGCGTCGGAGCAAGCGTTTACGACCGATCCGCCAGTGCGCAAAGCATGCTCAAACATGCCGACCTGGCCCTTTACGAAGCCAAGTCATCAGGCCGCGGAGTATTCCGGCTTTACGATCCTGGCATGTCATTCAACATGCTCTCGCGTCGCGAAATGCTCTTGCTGGCCGAAGAGGCGATCGAAGGCGAGTTCATCACGCCATTCTATCAGCCCAAAGTTAACCTCCAGACGGGCAACATCGTCGGCTTCGAAGCCTTGCTGCGGTGCTGCCCCACCGGCAAGCCAATGTATGGCCCAGAGCGCATGGCGGCCGCGTTCGACGATTCAGGTCTCGCGACACGACTTAGCGACCGCATGATCGATGGCGTCATCAATGACATGTTGTCCTGGCGCGCCGCCGGGCTGGAGTTCGGACATGTTGCAATCAATGCGGCGGCCGCAGAGTTGCGCGCCGGTGATTTCGCCGAGCGGCTTATTGGCAAATTGGACGAGGCGGGGATCGATCCCCAGTGCATCCAGGTCGAGGTTACGGAAAGTGTCCTTCTTGGACGAGGGGTCGATCACGTCGAGCGCACGTTCAACAAGCTAGCCGAGCGGGGGATTATCCTTGCGCTTGACGACTTTGGCACCGGTTTCGCGTCGCTCACCCACCTGAAGCAATATCCGGTGCAAATCATCAAGATCGACCGCTCGTTCGTTCGCGATCTCCAGATCGACGAAGAAGACGCTGCAATCGTCAATGCGCTGGTCGGTCTCGGAAACGCGCTCAGGATAGAGGTTGTGGCGGAGGGCATAGAAACCGCGGACCAACACGATTTCCTGCGCGCGCTGGGTTGCACCGTTGGCCAAGGCTATCACTTCAGTGCGGCGGTACCCGCAGGAAGCGTATCGGAACTGCTCCACGGACGATCGGGGAATCTGGCGCGGGTCGCCGCATAGCCGAGCCGAGCCCTGCGCTATCTCATGCGCCACGGAGATGGAACCGCCGTCCGCCTCGCGCCTTGAGCGGGGATGAAGATTGCTACCTACAACGTCAACGGGATCAATGGGCGGATCGAGTTGCTGCTGCGCTGGCTGAGCGAAGCCCAGCCGGACGTCGTGACACTTCAGGAACTGAAAGCGCCTGATGAGCGCTTTCCCGCCGCCGCGATCAAGGCGGCCGGCTATGACTCCATCTGGCATGGGCAGAAGAGCTGGAACGGCGTGGCGATCCTCAGCCGCTGTGGCCCGCCGGTGGAAACCCGCCGCGGCCTGCCCGCCGATCCTGACCCGAGCCAGAGCCGCTACATCGAAGCCGCGGTCAATGGCGTCATCGTGGCCGGGCTTTACCTTCCCAACGGCAATCCGCGCCCGGGCCCGAAGTTCGACTATAAGCTCGCCTGGTTCGCGGCGCTCCACGCCCATGCTGCCGACTTGCTGGCAAGCAAGGCGCCGGTGGTGCTGGCGGGCGACTTCAATGTCATGCCGACCGAGCTTGACGTCTATAAGCCCGAGCGCTGGCTCGACGACGCTTTGTTTGCGCCCGAGATTCGCGCGGCATTCGCTTCACTCGTTGCGCAGGGCTGGACCGACGCGCTGCGCAAGCTTCATCCGGAGGAGCGCATCTACACCTTCTGGAATTATTGGCGCCAGGCTTTCGAACGTGATGCCGGACTGCGCATCGATCATCTGCTGCTTAGTCCCAAGCTTGCCAAAAGGCTGGTCGCGGCAGGGGTCGATCGGGAGCCGCGTAGCTGGGACAAGACCAGCGATCATGCGCCGACCTGGATCGAGCTTGAGGACGCTTGAGGCAGCCCTGCGCTTGCGTTTCGCGTTTTCCACCCTAGACCCGCCGAAATGTCGACACAGGGAAATAAGGGGCGTCAGGAACGCAACGCGGGATTGATGTTGATTGTCGCAGCCGCAGCCGCGCTGCTGCTCGCCAACGGGCCATTGGCCGAGGCTTATCACCATGCGCTCGAAGCGCGCATTGGCCCCGTGATGCCGCGCCACGGGGTGATGAGCGTCCACGAATGGATCGCCGATGCACTGATGGCCGTGTTCTTCCTGCTCGTCGGGCTTGAAGTGAAGCGCGAATGGTATCTTGGACGGCTGGCGAGCGCCGCCGAGCGCCGCCTGCCGATCATCGCCGCCGCCGCGGGGATGGCGATTCCTGCACTGATCTATCTCGCAGTGACGTGGGGCGATCCGGCGCTGGCCAGCGGATGGGCGATCCCGGCCGCGACCGACATCGCCTTTGCCATCGGGGTGCTCGCCATCCTTGGCCGCCATGCGCCTCCGGCAATCAAGCTGCTGCTCGTGGCGATCGCGATCATCGATGACATTGGCGCAGTGATTGTCATCGCGCTGGCCTATACCGCCGACCTCGACGGTGCCGCGCTTGCCGGAATGCTCGCGGTCGCCGGAGGGATGGCGGCAATGGGACAGTTCGGCGTGCGGCGGCTGATCTGGTTCCTCGTTGGTTTCGCCTTGTTGTGGTATCTGACACTCGCCAGCGGAGTTCATGCGACGATCGCCGGAGTTCTTGCCGCGCTTACAATCCCTCTCGGCGTAGGGGAGACGAGGTCGCCGTTGAAGCGGCTTGAGCATGCGATCCATCCATGGGTGATGTTCGGCATCGTGCCATTGTTCGGACTGGCATCGGCCGGTGTGCACCTTGAAGGCGGGGTCGGGGCTCTTGCCGAGCCGCTTCCGCTTGGCATCCTGCTTGGGCTGTTCGTCGGCAAGCAATTGGGCGTCTTCGCCGCAATCTGGGCCGCCGTGCGGCTGAAGCTTGCGCCAATGCCGCTCGGCACCAATTGGCGGCAATTGCTTGGCGCATCGGCGCTGTGCGGGATCGGCTTCACGATGAGCCTGTTCATCGCCGCGCTGGCCTTCCCGGGCCAGCCAGAGCTGGTCGATGCGGCCAAGATCGGCACCCTTGCCGGCTCGCTCCTGTCAGCGCTGGTGGGCTTCCTGATCCTGCGCACCGCCCCGGCCGCGGAGACGACCGCGGACGATGAGGAAGACTATGTCGATGTCTTCGCTTCCGACGAGCCCGACGACGAGCGCCGCCGCAAGGCCTAGAGTTTTTCAGTCAGTTCGGGGACGATCTTGAAAAGGTCGCCGACCAGGCCGACGTCGGCGACCTGGAAGATCGGCGCGTCCTCGTCCTTGTTGATGGCGATGATGACTTTCGAATCCTTCATGCCAGCCAGATGCTGGATCGCACCCGAAATGCCGATTGCGACATAGACTGCCGGGGCGACGATCTTGCCGGTCTGGCCGACCTGATAATCGTTCGGAGCATAGCCGGCATCGACCGCGGCCCGGCTCGCGCCGACGGCAGCGCCAAGCTTGTCGGCCAACGGGTCGATCAGGGCATGGAATTGCTCGGCCGAGCCAAGTGCGCGACCGCCCGAGACGATGACCTTGGCGCTGGTCAATTCAGGACGCTCATTCTTTGAAATTTCGGCCGAGACAAATTCGGCCTTGCCCGAGGCGGCGCCCGCATCGACGGCCTCAAGCGTGCCCGAGCCGCCTTCGGCACTGGCTTTGTCGAACGCAGTGCCGCGCACGGTGATGACCTTCTTGGCGTCGCTCGATTTCACCGTAGCAATAGCGTTGCCGGCATAAATCGGGCGCGTGAACGTGTCGTCGCCGTCGACTGACAGGATGTCCGAGATTTGCATCACGTCGAGCAAGGCGGCAACGCGCGGCGCGACGTTCTTGCCAGTAGTCGTGGATGAAGCGAGAAAGGCGTCGTGGGTCGCCATGAGCGCGGCGACAACCGGCGCGACGTCCTCGGCGAGCTGATGCTCGAGGTGCGGACCGTCGGCGACATGGACTTTGCCGGCGCCGGCGATTTTCGCGGCCGCCTGGGCAACGCCATCGATGCCCGACCCAGCGACGAGCAGATGGACTTCGCCAAGCTGCGACGCGGCGGTTACGGTTGCGTAGGTTGCGTCCTTGATCGCGCCGCCTTCATGTTCGACCAATACCAGCGTCTTCATTTCGCAACTCCCAGACCCTTGAGTCTCTCGACCAGTTCATCAACCGATGCGACCTTGATTCCAGCCTGGCGCTTGGCCGGTTCGACCACCTTGAGCGTCTGCAACCGCGGCGTGGTGTCGATCCCGAAATCGGCAGCAGTCTTGTTCGCCAGCGGCTTCGACTTGGCCTTCATGATGTTGGGGAGCGAAGCGTAGCGCGGTTCATTGAGGCGAAGATCGGTCGTGACGATCGCCGGCATAACGAGCTTGAGGGTTTCAAGCCCGCCATCGACTTCGCGAGTCACGTTGACGCTGTCGCCGGAAACTTCGACGGCGCTTGCGAACGTGCCTTGCGGCCAGCCAAGCAAGGCAGCGAGCATTTGCCCGACCTGGTTGCTGTCATCGTCGATCGCCTGCTTGCCGAGGATGACGAGGCCAGGCTGTTCCTCCTCCGCAATGGCTTTCAAGATCTTGGCGACGGCGAGCGGTTCGACATCGGTTTCGCTGGTCACGAGAATCGCGCGGTCGGCGCCCATCGCAAGCGCGGTACGAAGCGTTTCCTGCGCCTTGGCAGGGCCGATCGAGACCACCACGACTTCGGTCGCAACGCCCTTTTCCTTGAGGCGGATCGCCTCCTCGACGGCGATCTCGTCAAACGGGTTCATCGACATTTTGACGTTGGCGAGGTCGACCCCGCTGCCGTCCATCTTGACGCGTGGCTTGACGTTGTAATCGATCACCCGTTTGACGGCGACGAGCAGTTTCATTCGAATTTCCCCTGAATCAGGCTTAATTTGCGAGATCGAGCCGGCGCTCGAGCCGTTCAAGGCGATCTCTCACGTCGTCCAATTGGATCTGAAGGTGTGCGCTCGACTCTGCGTCATTCACCTGATCACGGCGCAGTCCGAGCACCGCCGAATGGGTCTCGGTCTGTCGCGTGGTCGACTCGCCCAACTTGCGGTCGATCCGCTCGATCGTCCCCTGAAAACGCTTCAGATGCTCGAGCATCAGATTTTCAACGTTCTCGGTCATACATCTACCCTAGCACATTACGCCGCGTTTTTCACTTCGGCGACGATCTTCCTTGCTGCGTCGCCCAGATCGTTGGCCGCGACGATCGGCAGGCCGGAGCCGGCGAGGATGGCCTTGCCCTGTTCGACATTTGTGCCTTCGAGGCGCACCACCAGCGGCACCTTGAGATCGACCTCGCGAGCAGCGGCGACGATGCCGTCGGCGATGATGTCGCATTTCATGATGCCGCCGAAAATGTTGACAAGGATGCCCTTCACCGCAGGATCGGCGAGGATGATCTTGAACGCCGCGGTGACCTTTTCCTTGTTGGCGCCGCCGCCGACGTCGAGGAAGTTGGCCGGGAAGGCGCCGTTCAATTTGATGATGTCCATCGTCGCCATGGCAAGGCCGGCGCCATTGACCATGCAGCCGATGTCGCCGTCCAATTTGATGTAAGCGAGGTCATATTTCGACGCCTCGATTTCCATCTTATCCTCTTCGGTAAGATCGCGCAGCTCGGCGAGGTCCTTGTGGCGGAACATGGCATTGCCGTCGAACGCCACTTTCGCGTCGAGCACCATGAGCTTGCCGTCCTCGGTCACTGCGAGCGGGTTGATCTCGATCTGCTCGGCATCGGTGCCGAGGAAGGCGTCATACAGTTTGGAGGCAACGCTTGAGGCCTGCTTGGCGAGATCGCCGGTCAGCTCGAGCGCCGCGGCTACGGCGCGGCCATGGTGCGGCATGAAGCCGGTCGCCGGATCGATGGTGATCGACTGGATCTTGTCCGGCGTGTCGTGGGCAACGGCTTCGATATCCATGCCGCCTTCGGTGGATACGACCATGGCAATGCGGCCACTGTCGCGGTCGACGAGAAAAGCGAGATAATATTCGCTCGCAATGTCGACGCCGTCGGTGATGTAGAGGCGCTGCACCTGCTTGCCCTCGGCCCCGGTCTGGATGGTGACCAGCGTATTGCCGAGCATTTCCTCGGCCGCAGCACGGACCTCGTCGAGGCTGCGGGCAAGGCGAACGCCGCCCTTCGCATCCGGGCCAAGTTCGGTGAACTTGCCCTTGCCGCGCCCTCCGGCGTGGATCTGCGCTTTCACCACCCACAAGGGCCCGGGAAGCCGCTGCGCGGCGGCGACCGCCTCGTCCGCAGTCAATGCGGCAAAGCCCGCAGGGACCGGGACGCCGAACTTGGCGAGCAATTCCTTGGCCTGATACTCATGGATGTTCATGTTGATTCCTGAATCTGCGTTGCGCCGCCCTTAAGCAGATTGCGCGCGTCATTGCCAAGTGCCGAGGAGCGAATGGTCCCAATGTTCGCACTGACAACCCCATTTTTCCGCGGTTTTCGCAATTGAACCCGTGCCGGTCGACGATTGCTGCGAGCCTAGACAGCAATGATGCGTGTAGGACAGTGGTAATTGTGACCGAGTCCCTTCCACGCAAGATCATCCATATCGACATGGATGCCTTTTACGCGAGCGTCGAACAGCGCGACGATCCGGCATTGCGCGGCAAGCCGGTTGCGGTCGGCGGCGGGCATCGCGGGGTGGTCGCCGCGGCAAGCTATGAAGCGCGGGTGTTCGGGGTGCGATCGGCAATGCCGTCGGTCACTGCCAAACGGCGCTGCCCCGACCTGTTGTTCGTCAAGCCGCGGTTCGACGTCTACAAGCAGGTCAGCGAGCAGATCCGCGGAATCTTCGCCGATTACACCGACCTGATCGAGCCGCTGAGCCTGGACGAGGCCTATCTGGATGTCAGCGAGGACCGGCGCGGCCTGGGCAGCGCGCGTGCCATCGCCGAGGACATAAGACGGCGGATCAGGGCGGACACCAGCCTTACCGCCTCGGCCGGGGTGAGCTATTGCAAGTTCATCGCCAAGCTCGCCTCGGACCACAACAAGCCCGATGGAGTTTGCGTCATTCCGCCGCACAAGGGCGCCGCGTTCGTTGCGACCCTGCCGGTCAAGCGCTTTCATGGCGTGGGCCCAGTCACGGCCGCGAAGATGGAGCGGCTTGGCGTTCACACTGGGGCAGACCTCGCCGCCTGGTCGCTGCCCGAACTTACGGCGCATTTCGGCAGCTCGGGGGAGTGGTATTGGCGAATATCGCGCGGGATCGACGAACGTCCGGTGCGGTCGGACCGGGCGCACAAGTCGGTCAGCGCCGAACGGACCTTCGACCAGGACCTGACCGATCCCGCCGCACTCGCTGCAGAGGTCGAGCGCGTGGCGGGTCTTGCCTGGACGCGGATCGAGCGCAGCGGCGTACGCGGACGCACAGTGACGCTGAAGGTCAAATATAGCGACTTTACCCTGATCACGCGCTCACGCAGCTTCGCCGGGCCAGTGACCGAGCCGGCCGACTTTGTGGCAGTCGGACAGGCCCTGCTCGAGGCATTATTCCCGATCCCGCGCGGGATTCGCCTGCTCGGGCTTGGCATTCATTCAATCGTCGATCCCGACATCGATGGCCCGTTGCAACTGGGACTGGCAATCGACTGAAAATTCTGTTATAAAATCACCACAGGCCGCCGCGCTCCGCGTCGGCCAATTCATGCAGGAATATGTTCGCAAGGCGGTAGGCCGTGACCGGGGGGTTGCTGTTGGGAGACAGCTTGTTTCATGAACCAACCGCTTAGGAACATTACAGAAAGGCCCAATTCATGGCGGCTAAGCCCCTGAACTTCGATGTTGGTGATTTCGTTGTATACCCCAAGCACGGCGTCGGCCGGGTGGTCGAACTGCAGAGCACCGAAATCGCCGGTACTCAGCTCGACCTTTATGTTCTTCGTTTCGAAAAAGAGCGCATGACGCTCCGCGTGCCAGTCGGCAAGGCGGACTCGGTCGGGATGCGCAAATTGTCGTCGGACAAGACGATGAAGGACGCGCTCGAGACGCTCAAGGGCAAGCCCAAGGTCAAGCGCACGATGTGGTCGCGCCGCGCCCAGGAATATGAAGCGAAGATCAATTCGGGCGACCTTACGTCGATCGCCGAAGTGACCCGCGACCTGTTCCGCGCCGACGACCAGCCGGAGCAAAGCTATTCGGAACGGCAGATCTTCGAAGCCGCCTCGTCGCGCCTGGCGCGAGAACTGGGCGCGATGGAAGAGGCCGACG
>JALYRC010000141.1 GCA_030855555.1 Pseudomonadota bacterium | reverse complement strand
TTCGATAGGTACATGCCAATCAGTGATTCACTCGAAGCGCGCTTCACGATCGTCACGGTTCCGACGTAGCTCTTGGCGGTTGAGGGGTCGCCGAGCGCGGCGAGCGGGACGGTGAAGCGCACAGTCGGCGATTGAACGTCGCCTGAGACGGTGCAGGCGGGCGCGCTGCCGCCCGAGGAGGCATCGGAGGACGGACACGATTGCGGCGCCACGCGACCAGTGTTCGCGCCAGTGCCCTTGGTATTGATCGCGTGAGCAACGATCGTCGGAATGCCGCCGTCGCCCGACGCCACGGCAAGGTCAATGCCGCCGACGCCGCTGGAGACGAAAGAAACCGTGCCGCCGCCCGTGATTGCTGCGGCCGGGCCAGGGACCAGCGCGCAATCAAAGCTTCGAAAGGCGGAGGCCAGCCACGCTTTCTGCTTTGACACAATTTTTTTGCTGTCATCCTTCGCTTGGCCCAAGGTGGGCGCAATCATTAAAGCGGCGGCAGCGACTAGCTTAACGCTATGCATAACCCTCTCCCCGACTCGGCACGTCATCGCGTCCCGCGGCGAGGTTTAGCACGAAACGCGGTGACTTCGCATCTCGTCGCTCACAACCAGGATACGCAGGACCAGCAATGGGCCGAAATTGAGCGCAACTTAGTTCTCCGCCTTAATGTCCGAAATGGGTCGAAAGCGGACATTCGGTTTTCAGCCCGCGTCTCGACCCTTACGGGCTTGAGCAGCAAGCCGAACTCGTCCGTCACCGCTTTCTCACCGATCCCGGCTATGTCGTAGCGTCGCATGGTGCTCCGCCCCCGCTCCCATTCGGCCCGACTGTTACCGACCTGCAACAAGGCTGACACGAACGCTTCACCCCGGTTGCATTTTTGACGCGTTCCGTCATTTTTAGCGCAACATAAATCGGGGGATTAATCATGCACGTACGCTCGTTGACGGCCATCTTGTTGTTCGGCGTTTCCACTACCGCGCTGGCTTCGACCGCCGCCGCACAGACCGCGCCCGAAGCGACAGCCCAGGCAGTCAACGGTCCCGAGGGCGAAAATGACTATGGGACGATCGTCGTCACCGCGACCAAGCGCGCGTCGACCATCCAGGACGTCCCCTTCTCCATCAACGCCCAGACCCAAGAGGATATTCAGCGCGCCAATGCCTCGACGATCGAGGACATCAGCCGCAACGTCGCTGGCCTCACCGTCCAGAACCTCGGGCCGGGGCAAAGCCAGGTTTCGGTCCGCGGTGTCTCGGCCGGCCAGATCGTTCGCGACCAGCCGGGCGTGAAGGAACAGGTTGGCGTCTATTTCGACGAATCGGTCATTTCCCTGTCGCTGTTCACGCCCGACTTCGACCTGTTCGACCTGAACCGCGTCGAGACCCTGCGCGGCCCGCAAGGCACATTGTTCGGTTCGGGCAGCGTCGGCGGCACCATTCGCTACATCACCAACCAGCCCAAGCTCGGCCGCACCGAGGGCATGATCGAAGCCAACATCAATACCGTCGAGGAAGATGATCTTGGCGGCCATGTGAAGGCGGCGATCAACTTTCCCCTCGGCGAAAACGCAGCCGTTCGCGTCGTTGGCTATGGGCAGGAATTCGCCGGCTTCGTCGATGCCGTCGGCCCGGCGGGCGGCAAGAACGTCAACGACGGCAGCCGCGCCGGTGGACGCATCTCGCTGCTATGGGAGCCAACGCCGGAGCTGCGGATCACACCGCGGGTCGTTTACCAGCAGATCCGCGCCAGTGGCTTCAATCGCGAGGAAGATTTCAACCTCTACGCCAATCCGCTGACGACCACGCGTCCGGCCTTCACCTTCGACAAGCGCGAGCAATATCTGCTGCTCAGGGAGCGCTTCAAGGACAATACGCTGCTTGCGGACCTTACGGGGTCTTATGATTTCGGCGGCGTCGAACTGACGTCCGTCACCAGCTACATCAAGCGCGACATCCTTGTCTCGCGCGACGCGTCGGCGTTGACCGGCTCGGTGTCCGACGATCTCAGCTTCCCGGATTCGGGCGTGCTGCTGCCGTCGAACCTGCGTGACACAACCGATCTCAAGCAATGGACTCAGGAATTGCGCCTCGGTTCGACCGGCTCGGGTCCGTTCCAGTGGGTCGTCGGTGGCTTCTATTCGGACGTGGAGCGCGTCTACAACCAGCGCCTGCCCACACCGGGCTATGCCGGCTTCACCGACGCGCGCTTTGGCGCGGGCACGTCGGCGGCGGTTGCCAACGGCTTCTCCAACCTCGATTCGCCCTACAACGCCGACCTGCCCTACGACATCAAGCAGAAGGCCCTGTTCGGCGAAGTCAGCTACGACTTCGGTCTCATCGCTCTCACGGCCGGTGCGCGTTATTTCGACTTTGATGAAGAGCGCGACTTTGTTTCCGGCGGTCTGTTCGCGAACGGCGACAGGCGGATTGGCGAGAAGACCTCTTCCAAGGGTGTCAGCCCGCGGGTGATTGCAACCTTCGAGCCGAGCCGCAATCTCAAGTTCAACGTCCAGGCGGCGAAGGGCTTCCGTCTCGGCGGCGTGAATGATCCACTCAACCTGCCGTTGTGCAGCGATGCCGACGAGGCCTTGTTCGGCCCGTTCGCCGGCGCGTTCGACGACGAAACGCTGTGGAACTATGAAGCCGGCGTCAAATATTCAAAGGGCCCGCTCAGCTTCAACGCGGCCGCCTTCCACACCCGGATCAAGGACCTTCAGGTCACGCTCGATGCCGGAAGCTGCTCCTCGCGCATCGTCTTTAACGTGCCCAAGGCCCACACCACGGGCGTTGAAATGGAATTTGGCATCTCACCGTTTGAGGGCGTCGAGCTCTCGGTCGCCGGCAGCTATGTCGAGGCCGAATTCGACTCAACGCTCCCGGGCGCGCTTGCGGCGACAACCGGGATTCGCGACGGCAATCGCCTGCCAAGCGTCCCCAAGTTCCAGATTGCGGCCACCGCGACTTACGGCCAGCGCTTCAACGACCGTAGCGAATGGTATGTGTCGGGCAGCATCCAACATGTCGGCAGCCGCTTCACGCAACCGTCGGATCAGGAAAATAATCCCCGGACCTTCGTTTACGGCAACAACTTCGGTGGCATCCCGGCTGGCGCTGGCACGACCATCAACTTGAAGCTTCCGTCCTACAATCTGGTCAATCTGTCGGCCGGGCTGGAATTCGACAGCGGGCTCGACCTGATTGTCTATGCGAACAATCTGTTCGACGAGAACCCCCGCCTGTCGTTCGATCGTGAACGTGGCGGTCGCGCGCGCCTTGGCTTCAACATCGGCCAGCCGCGCACGATCGGCCTGACCGTTCGTCAGGCGTTCAGCGCTGCACCGGCAGCGGTGGCGGAGCCCGTAATTGCGCCCCCGCCCCTTCCGGTCCCGGCGCAGGCCACCCAGACTTGCGCCGACGGGTCGGTGATCCTGGCGACCGACATCTGCCCGGCGGCGCCGCCGTTGCCAGCTCCCGCGCCCGAGCGCGGCTAGTCGATGACCAACCGCAGCCGCACGCCCTCGGACGCGCTGCTGCCAGAACTAACGCGCCGCTCGCTCCTCACCGGAGCGGGCGGCGTCGCTCTATCCCCTGCGATCCTCAAAGCCGCGCCCCGCGGATCAAGCGACCACATTGCGGTCGTGGGCGCGGGCGTATTCGGGGCGTGGACCGCGCATCATCTGCTCCAGATGGGTCACCGCGTCACGCTGATCGACGCCCACGGCCCAGCACACACCCGTTCCAGTTCGGGCGGCGAGTCCCGCATGACCCGGGCCGCTTATGGCAAGGATGCGATTTACGCGCGCATGGCGCATGACAGCCTCGCGCCTTGGAAACAGTTGAGCGATGCGTCCGGCCTGCCGATCTTCCACGCGACCGGAGTATTATTCTTCGCCGCTGGCAATGAGCCCTACATTCTGGACTCGATCGCGGTCGGGCAGCAGCTTGGCCTGACCACAAAAGCAATGAACCGCGCGCAAATGTCGCGGCGTTTCCCAATGATCGATTTCGACGGCATCGACATCGGCGTCTACGAGCCAAGCTTTGGCGCACTCATGGCGCGGCGAAGCGTTGCAACGCTCGTCAATCGCTTCGTCCGCGCGGGCGGCACCTATCGCCATGCAGCAGTCGCACCACCCGATCCGGCGAAACCCTTGCGTGTACTGACCCTTTCGAACGGCGAGCGCCTTGCCGCCGACCGCTTCGTCTTTGCTGCCGGCCCGTGGCTCGGCAAGCTCTTCCCTGCACTCCTCGCCAAGCGCATCTTCGCCACCCGGCAGGAGATATTCTTCTTCGCCACACCCTCGGGCGACCGGCGCTTCACAGGTCCGGCGATGCCCGGCTGGGCCGACTTCAACGGCGGCGATCTTTATTATGGCTTTCCGGACCTCGAGGGCCGCGGGGTCAAATTCGCACGCGACACGCATGGACCGACGATAGATCCGGACACGCAGTCACGGCGCTTCACCGAGGAAGCACTTGCCAGCGTAATCGCCTTTCGCGACCGCCGGTTCCCGCTCCTGCGCGGCGCGCCGCTGACCGAGAGCCGTGTCTGCCAATATGAAAATAGTTCGAACGGGGACTTTCTGATCGATCGCCATCCCTCCCTTGCCAACGCCGTGCTGGTCGGCGGCGGCTCAGGCCACGGCTTCAAGCACGGCCCCGAAGTCGGCCGCCTCGCCGCCTCCCTCGCCTCAGGCACCGCGCTTCAGGCGGAACTGCGTTTCAAACTAGCTACCAAGGCCGAAACCCAGAACCGAGAGGTCCACTAGGAGTTGGAGTCGCAGATCAAGGTGCCGCAGCCAAGCTACTTCCCCGCTATCGCATCAGGCCCGGCTTTGTACTTATCGAACCAATCGAGAGGCATGAGGATCGACGTGAGCCATTGGCTTGGCCGACCCATGCCATGGTTGGCTTCCGGCAAGCGAACCTTGACTGCGTCCACGCCGCGCATCTTGAGCGCCTGATAATACATTTCGGTCTGGGCGATCGGGGTGCGATAATCGGCTTCGCCGGTAATCAGCATGGTTGGCGTTTTGACCTTGCCGACCAGGCTTAGCGGCGACTGGTGCCAATAGGCCTCATGTTTTTCCCACGGCGAGCCCCCAAGCCAATATCGCGCGGTCAACGCCTGTATATCCGAAGATAGGGCCTGGACTGTCCAGTCGGTGACCGGGCGAAGCGCTGCTGCGGCCCGGAACATGTCAGGTTCTTTGGCGATTGCCCACAGCGTCAGCAAACCGCCGCCAGAGCCCCCGCCGACGAAGAGATTGTTGCCGTCGACGTACGGTCGCGCGGCCAGTGTCTTCACGCCCGATATAAGATCGTCATGATCAAGACCGGGGTAGGCTTTCCCATAAAAATTTGCGAAGTCCTCGCCATAGCCGATGCTTCCGCGCGGGTTAGCGAAAAGCACGATATATCCGCCCGCCGCGTAGAGTTGATGAGTGACGGAAAACATCGGACCATAGTCCAGATTGGGACCGCCGTGGATGTCGAGGATCAGCGGATATTTCTTCGTTGGGTCGAAATCCGGCGGATATTGGACCCACCCCTGTATATCCTTGCCGTCGGCGGACGACTTGTAGCGGATCTCTTCGAGTTTGCCGATCTTCTTGGTAGCGCGCCAGCCGGCGTTGAAATCCACGCTCCCGACCGTTCGACCGCCGCGGTTTACGGTCAGTCCGGCCGGGCGGTCGGCGAATAGCGACGTGAACGCGACTGTGCCGTTGGCAACACTGAAACTGCCGCCCGACGAAGGCAGATACAGCCGAGTGCCGCCGAGCGCGCTGACCAGGGTCTTCGGCTTCCCGCCGCTCAACGGGAACTCGCCGACCCTGGTGACGCCTGCCTCATTGTACAAAGCGTAGATGCTGCGCCCGTCGGCGGACCATGCCGGCGAGCTCACCGGCCGATCGAAGGTCGCAGTCAGATTGCGCGGTGCGCCGCCACCTGCGGGCATGACCCACAAATCTTCCTGCGTGTAGAAGCTCGCTATTTCGGCAAAACCTGTAAAGGCGACGGAGCGTCCGTCGGGGGAGACTTCGGGTTCGCGCTCAAGCCCGTCGCCAGTCGTCAGCTGCCGCGGCTCGCCCGACAGCGGGATGAGCCACAGGTCGGCTTCGCGGCCACGCAAGTCCGCATCCGGACGGCGGTTGGCGACCGCAACCAAGCCTTGGCCGTTTGCCAGCCAACTCAAGGACCCCTCTTCTTCGACGTGCTGGACGTCGCCCCTGGTGATCTGCAGCGGAGGTCCACCTTCGGCCGAAACGACGAACAAGTGCCGATAGCCCGGCTTGAGATAGCCGCGCTCGTTGGTGCGATAGCGAAAGCTGGTCGTCACTTGCGCGTCGGGCGCCCAGGTCGCGCCTTCGGGCTTGGCGGGCATCCCCTTCGGCTTTACCGGGTCGCTGTCGATCTGGGCGACGAAGGCGATGCTTCGACCGTCAGGGGACCATCTGATATTTGCCGGGGCCAGCTTGCCAGTCGTTATCGGCCTGCCGATCCCTTCGCTCAGCGCGAGAATGAACAGTTGTGGCTTTCCGGCCAACTCGGCGACATAGGCAATTCTGGATCCATCCGGTGACCAGATGGGCGCCGATCGCACAGAGGGGACGAGCAGCCGACGGTCGAGCCGTCCGTTCGGACGGACGTCAGCCAGCCAAATATCCCGCATGCGTCGGTCTGTACCGATGTCGAACCATGTCCGGGTGAAGGCTATCCGTTGGCCGTCGGGCGAAACCTCAGGATCCTCCACCATCGAGATCCGGTAGAGGTCGGTTGCCTGCACCTTTTCCTGTGCAGCCGCCACGGCTCCCGCCGACGCCGCTAACGCCAGTCCAAGCGTCGCCAATATAAGTTTCTTCATGCCCGCGCCCCTCTGCTCATTCGAGCCAAGCACCGCTGCCCAGCCGAAGAATCTCAAGCATATAGGCGTCGGCGGCAAGCGCAAATGTGGTGCCTCGTGCCGGTCAGCTCAGCCCGCGCGCGCTACCCCAACCAAAGCAGGGCGAAGCAGGCGATCCTTGAGCATGTATCCGGCCTGCATTTCTTCGATCACCGTTCCAGGCTCTTCGTCCGACGGCATTTCGATCATCGCCTGATGCTTGTTCGGGTCGAGCGGCAAGCCCTTCGCGGCGATCCGCTCGATGCCGTTGCGCGCGAAGATCGAATCGAGTTCGCGCAAGGTCGCTTCGATTCCGTCGATGAAGCTTTTCTGGCTGTCGTCCGCACGCGCGGCCTCGGGCACGTGGCTAAGCGCACGGTCGAGATGATCGCGCACGGCGAGCATGTCGCGGGCAAAGCCGGTTACGGCATAAGTTGACGCTTGCTGCTTGTCCGCCTCCAGCCGGCGGCGGACATTCTGCGCTTCGGCGGCGGCGTATAGCGCCTTGGACCTGGCCTCCTCAAGCTCGCGCTCGAGCTCGCCTATCCGGTCATGCTCGGCCAGTTCCGGCGCATCCGCAGCGGTTTCGGCGCGGATGGATTCGGCCTCGTCGTGCCGGTCTTGGTCGTTGACGTCATTCTCATCGATCATTGCAAATATCTCGTCAAAGCTTGGGCGGTAAAATCCACCATGGGTACGACGCGCGCATAGTTCAATCTTGTCGGGCCGATAACCCCGACAACGCCTACAACCTGCCCGTCGCTTCCGCGATAGGGCGCGGCGATGACCGACGAGCCCGACAAAGCGAACATCCGATTCTCGCTGCCGATGAAGATCCGGCACCCCTGCCCCTCGCGAGCGCCTTCGAGCAGCCGGGCAATATCCTGCCGATCCTCAAGCTCGCCAAGCAAACGGCGAACGCGTTCGAGGTCGGCAGCGCTTTGTTCGTCGATGAGGTTGGCCTGGCCGCGGACGATCAGAACGGGACGCTGGGCCTGGTCGACGCTCCAGTCGGCAAGGCCGGTCGCCACGAGTTCAGCCGCGGCCGTGTCAAGCGCGTCGCGACGCTCGGTGATTTCAACGCGCAACCGCGCTTCGGCTTCGGCCAAGGTCAGCCCGGAAAGGCGCGCGCTTACATAGTTGGCGACTTCGGCAAGCGCGATCGCGCTGGTTCCGCCAGGCAGCGCAACCACTCGATTTTCGACGCTCCCGTCCACACCGACCAGCACGGCGAGCGCGCGGTCCGGTGCGAGAGGGACGAAGCTCAACTGTTTCAGGCGAAGCTCGTTCTTGGGCGCAAGCACGACTCCGGCACAGGCGGAAAGTCCCGACAAGGTCGCCATCGCCGCGCCGAGCGCTTCCTCGATCGGGCGGTCCTTCAATTCGGCTTCGATCGCGGCGCGCTCGCGCTGTCGCGGCAAGGCGCTGTGCATGATCCCATCGACGAACAAGCGCAGCCCGGTCTCCGTCGGAACCCGCCCGGCCGAGGTGTGCGGATGGCTCAGCAGCCCGCGCTCCTCCAGTTCCTGCATCACGCCCCGGATGGAGGCGGGCGACAGGCTTACATTGGCGGCAAGCATTTTCGACCCGATGGGCGTCCCGCGCTCGAGATAAGCCTCGACCACAAGCCGGAATATATCGCGCATGCGGTTGGAAAGATCGCCGATCGGCTCGCTCATGAGGGTCATGTAAGGCGTGCGGTTGGAAAACGGAACCGTCCGGCCTAAGGCACGGCCAAACCAATCAGGAGAATTCCATGCGCCCCAGCGGCCGCGCCCCCGACCAGATGCGCACCTTGTCGTTCGAACCTGCCTTCACCAAGCATGCCGAAGGCGCCTGCCTGGTCAGTTTCGGCGATACGCGCGTGCTGGTCACCGCGTCGGTCGAGGAACGCCTGCCGCCCTTCTTGCGCGGCAAGGGCCAAGGCTGGGTCACCGCGGAATATGGCATGTTGCCGCGCGCCACCCACACCCGCGGCAATCGCGAAGCCGCCAAGGGCAAGCAATCGGGCCGTACTCAGGAAATCCAGCGCCTGATCGGCCGCTCGCTCCGCGCGGTGGTCGACCTCAAGAAGCTCGGCGAGCGCCAGATCACGGTTGATTGCGATGTCATCCAGGCTGATGGTGGGACCCGCACCGCCTCGATTTCGGGAGCGTGGGTTGCGCTGCGCATTGCCGTCGATAAGCTTATGGCTTCAGGCGCAATCACCGAGGACCCAATCAAGTCGCAGGTCGCGGCGGTCTCGTGCGGCATCCATGAGGGAACGCCGGTCCTCGACCTCGACTATATCGAGGACAGCAATGCCCATTCCGACGGAAATTTCGTGCTTACCGGGGACGGCGCCATCGTCGAGGCGCAGCTGACCGCAGAGGGCGCGACCTTTGACGAGGAAGCCCTGCTCCGCCTCCTCCGTCTCGCGCGGATCGGGTGCACCGATATCTTCCGTGAGCAATTGAAAGCGTCGGGGCGATGAGGGCGATCGGTCCCAAGCTGGTCATCGCCACGCACAATGAGGGCAAATTGCGCGAGATCCGCGAATTGCTTGCCCCCTACGGCATCGAGTGCCTCAGCGCGGCCGAACTCGACCTGCCGGAGCCCGAGGAAACCGGCGTGACCTTCGTCGACAATGCCGAGCTTAAAGCACGGGCCAGCGCCGATCTGTCGGGACTTCCAGCGCTTGCCGACGATAGCGGGCTCAGCGTCGATGCGCTCCACGGCAAGCCGGGAATTCATTCTGCTCGCTGGGGCGAGGATGAAAATGGCAAGCGCGACTTTGGCCGCGCGATGGAGCGCGTGTGGCGCGAAGTCGAGGCAGCAGGTCCCGAGGCCGGGCATTGCGCGCATTTCGTTTGCGCCTTGTCACTCGCCTGGCCCGACGGGACGGTCGAGAGCTTCGAGGGCAAGGTCCACGGCACATTGGCCTGGCCGCCGCGCGGAAACAATGGCCACGGCTATGACGCGATGTTCGTCGCTGCGGGCGACACCCGCACCTTCGGCGAGATCGAACCCGCCGCCAAGCATGCCGTCAGCCATCGCGCCGCGGCGTTTGCGAAGTTGGTCGAAGCATTGAAGCCATAATGAGGCCGTTCGTGTCGAGCGAAGTCGAGGCACGAGGTGCAACCTCCCTCGACTTTGCTCGGGACAAACGGAATGTTGGCGAGCAGGCGCCGCTTGCGCTCTACGTCCATTGGCCTTTCTGCGTATCGAAATGCCCTTATTGCGACTTCAACAGCCATGTCCGCGACACGGTCGATGGTGACGCCTGGCGCAATGCCCTGCTTGCGGACCTGGCACACGAAGCCGCCTTGCTGCCCGATCACCAGCTGACTTCGATATTCTTCGGCGGTGGAACCCCATCGCTGATGGACCCGCGGACGGTCGAAACCATCATCGCGGCCGCGCGCAACCATTGGCGCAGCGCGGACGATATCGAAATCACACTGGAGGCCAACCCGAACAGTGCCGAAGCGGAGCGCTTCGCCGACCTTGCAAGCGCCGGAGTCAACCGGATCAGCCTCGGCCTTCAGAGCTTCGACGACGCCAGCCTCGCCTTCCTCGGCCGCGCCCACTCGGCCGACGAAGGGCTCGCCGCGCTTGCCGCCGCTCAAGGTGCGGTCGACCGGGTCAGCTTCGATCTGATCTACGCGCTCCCCGGCAACGACGAGGCGCGCTGGTCGGCAAACCTGGACCGCGCCTTAGGCCTCGGCACCGAGCATCTCTCGCTCTACCAGCTCACCATCGAACCTGGCACGCGCTTCGCCTCCATGGTCGCCAAGCGCGAATTTTCGCCCCTCGACCCGGACACCTCGGCAAGCCTGTTCGAGCTGACCCAGGAGCGTACTGCCGCGGCCGGTCTTCCGGCCTACGAAATCTCGAACCACGCGCGGCCAAGCGCCGAAAGCCGTCACAATCTCGCTTACTGGCGGTACCTAGATTATGCCGGAGTTGGTCCCGGCGCGCATGGGCGGCGTTCGGGCCTGCGCACCGTACGCCACAAAAAACCTGAAAACTTCCTCTCCGGCATTGCCCGCAATGGCCACGGACTTGTCGAGGAAGAAGTTTTGTCATGCGACGAGGCGGCGCATGAAGCGCTCGTCATGGGCCTTCGATTGGCCGAGGGAATCGACCCTGTTTCGCTTGCCGCCCGACTCGGGGTTGAGCGCCTGGTCGACGATCCGGCCGTCGAGCGAATGATCGGTCACGGCTTGCTCGCCCGCGACGGACCGACCCTTCGCACTACTGCCGCGGGCCGGCTGCTGCTCGATTCGATCCTCGTCGAGATTGCGGCCTAAAATAGCGCCGCACTTGCCCCGCTTGGGTCGATGATGTCATGCCCGCCACTCCCATGAACCAACCTCTTGCGCCCGGCCTGTATATCGTTGCGACCCCGATCGGCAATCTCGGCGACGTCACTGCGCGCGCCGCCGAGACCTTGTGCCGGGTCGATCGCATCCTTGCCGAGGACAAGCGCGTCACCGCCAAACTGCTCGCCCACTTGGGAGCGACCGCGCCGATGACCGCCTATCACGACCATAGCGACGACGATTCGCGTCAGCGCATCCTCGCGGAAGCCTCGGTCAAGGCGATCGCATTGGTGAGCGACGCCGGCACGCCGCTAATTTCCGACCCGGGCTACAAGCTAGTGCGCGCGGCGCGCGGCGCAGGCATTCTCATCCACACGCTGCCCGGCCCCTGCGCGGCAATCGCGGCTTTGACCCTCGCGGGGCTACCGACCGACCGCTTCTTGTTCATGGGTTTTCTTCCGGCGAAGGCAAAGGCGCGCAGTGACACCATCGCCGAGGTTGCCGGCCTTCGCGCCAGCCTGGTGCTGTACGAAAGTGGCCCGCGGCTTGGCGAAAGCCTTGCCGCGCTGTCGGGAGGATTGGGCGAGCGTGCCGCCGCGGTCATTCGCGAGATCACAAAGCTTCATGAGGAATGCCTCACCGGATCGCTCGCCGATCTCGCGGTCCGCTACGCTGACACTGCGCCCCGAGGCGAGATCGTAGTCGTCATCGGACCGCCGCCAGAGCGTAGCGAGGCGAGCGACGACGAGCTCGACGCCGCGCTTGGCAATGCATTGCGCAACCTTTCGCCATCGCGCGCTGCAGCCGACGTCGCGCTTGCTCTGGGGATCCCCAGGAAACGCGCTTACGCCCGAGCGCTCGAACTTGCGGCGCGTGAAGCATAAGGCCGCCGAGCAACGCGGCCGCCGTGCCGAGAGCATCGCGGCGTGGTGGCTGCGCTTTCACGGCTGGTCGATCCTGGCAAGACGTGCGCGGGTCGCGGGCGGCGAGGTCGATCTGGTGGCCCGGCGCGGCCGCACCCTCGCCTTCGTCGAGGTCAAGCAACGCTCAACGCAGGAGGCCGCCGCCTGGTCGCTCGACCAGTATCGCCTGCGTCGGGTGGCAGTTGCGGCCGAGCAGCTCGCGCTGCGCTACATGCGCCCCGGTGACGTCCTCCGAATCGATGCCATCTACCTCGTCCCCGGCCGCTTGCCGCGTCATTTGGCCAATGTCTGGACCGGGTGACAAAGCGCTTTCACTATCCTAGGCGGCTTGGCTTATGAGCCTTCGCATCGCCGTTCAGATGGACCCGCTGGAATCAATCGGCATAGCCGGGGATTCCACTTTTGCGCTGATGCTGAGCGCGCAGGCGCGAGGCCATAGGCTGTTCCATTATGCCGCCGAAGCCTTGACCTATGAAGACGGGCGTGTGCGCGCGCTGGCGCGTGAAGTGACCGTCCGAAAAGTCGCCGGCGACCACTTTACCGCAGCCGATCCCGCACCGATCGACCTTGGCCGGGATATAGACGTGGTGCTGATGCGGCAGGATCCGCCGTTCGACATTGGCTACATCACGGCCACTTATTTGCTCGAGCGGATCGCAAGCGAAACGCTCGTCGTCAACGATCCGCGCAGCGTCCGTGACGCGCCCGAGAAATTGTTCGTGCTGGATTTTGCGCGCTTCATGCCACCGACGCTGATCACGCGGTCGCTGGATGAGATGAAGGCGTTTCATGCGCGCCACGGTGAGATTGTGGTGAAACCGCTGCATGGCAACGCCGGAGCGGCGGTCTTCCGCATCCGCCGCGACGGCACCAACCTGGCCGCTCTCGCCGAATTGTTCGGCACCGTGTGGCGCGAGCCCTACATCGCGCAGGCATTCCTTCCCGCCGTGGCCGAGGGCGACAAGCGCATCGTGCTGGTCGATGGCGAGGTGGCAGGGGCAATCAATCGCAAGCCCGGGGCCGGCGAAATTCGCTCGAACCTCGCAGCCGGCGGCACGGCCCACGCGACAAAGCTCACCGACCGCGAGCGCCAGATTTGCGCCGCGCTCGGACCCGAGCTGAAGGCACGCGGATTGCTCTTCGTCGGGATCGACGTCATCGGCGGGCACCTTACGGAGATCAACGTCACCTCGCCGACGGGAATCGTTGCGCTCGATGCATTTAACGGCAGCGACACGCCTGCTCTGATCTGGGATGCGATCGAAGCGAAGATCGCAGCCCGCGAAATCGGTCAATGAGCGACTGGATCATCCGCCTGATCGAGCAATCTGGCTACCTCGGCGTCGCCTTTCTGATGTTTCTCGAAACGGTCTTCCCGCCAATCCCGTCCGAAGTGATCATGTCGATCGCCGGCGTCGCCGCCGGACAGGGCAAGATGAGCCTTGGCTGGGTCATTGCGGCCGGGACGACCGGTGCAATGCTCGGTAACATATTGTGGTACCTCGCGGCCCGGGCGCTGGGGATCATGCGCCTCAAGCCAATCATCCTGCGCTGGGGCCGGTGGATCACGATGAGCTGGAGCGAGGTGCAACGCGCCGAGCGCTGGTTTGCGCAGCATGGCACGTTTTTCGTTTTCCTCGGGCGGATGCTGCCGACCGTGCGAAGCCTTGTCTCCGTCCCGGCGGGCCTGCTAAAGATGAGCTTCCGTCGCTTCATGCTTGCTTCGACGGTCGGCACCGCTGGCTGGACAGCGCTGCTCGCCTTTGCGGGCTATAAGCTCGGCAAGAATTATACCGACATCGACGCCCTGCTTGGTCCGGCGTCGAACGCGATCATGGCAGTGCTGGTCATGGGATATATCTACCGCGTGTGGACGCACCGCGATGTCGATCCTGATGATATCGCATCCCCGGAGGCTGGGCCCGACGAGCGCGACCGCGATTTCACGTCGCTCTAGGGTGCGCGTGCCGATAGACGTCAAGCAGGCGCGCGGCATCGACCTCGGTATAGATTTGGGTCGAAGACAGGCTTGCGTGGCCAAGCAATTCCTGCAGCGAGCGTAAATCGGCACCTCCGGCAAGCAAATGCGTAGCGAAACTGTGCCGAAGCGCGTGCGGCGTGACGCTTTCAGCAAGTCCCAATGCGACCCGCGCGGTTCGCACGGCGCGGCGTACGAGGTCCGCATTGAGCGGTCCGCCCTTCACGCCGACGAACAAAGGCACGTCGCCGCTGAGCGGCCACGGGCACGATGTAACGTAGTCCGTGACGGCGTCCCGGACAGCGGGAAGGACCGGAACGATCCGAGTCTTGTTGCGCTTGCCCGTGACCCGCAGCACTTGCCCCAGTGGCAGAACCCGCGCGGTGAGCGACAGCGCTTCGCTGACGCGCAGTCCCGACCCGTAGAGCAGCAACAGGATCGCCAGGTCGCGATTGCCGACCCACGGCAAGCTTGCACCTTCGCCGGCCTCTTCTGCAAGAGCCAGCGCATCGGCCGGACTTGCTGGGCGCGGGAGCGTTCGCGGCCGCTTGGGGCTGCGGGTGCGGGGCAGTTGGGGAAGATTGCCCTCTTCCTCGGCAGCGAAGCGCAGGAAGGCGCGAACCGCCGACATTTCGCGCGCCGCCGACGAAGGCCCAAGGCCCTCGGCCCGACGATGAGCGAGAAAAGCGCGAAGATCGACGGCAGCAAGGTTCATCAGCCCGTAGCGCCCAACTGCTTCGCCGCGATATTGGCCGAGGAAGGCGATCAGGCGATGTGCCGTGGCGACATAAGCGCGGACGGTGTGGACCGAGCGTCGCCGATCAAATGCCAAGTGGCGTGACCAGCGGACGGCAAGCGCCGCCGCCGGGTCCGTTACTTCACTTGATTGGTCTAATTGCTGGCCCACCGCCGCAGCATAGCGCTCAGCGCGCCGCCGAGGAACTGCAACAATTGGCTGCCTTGATCGGAACCGTCAGCCACTGCTCCCCTCTGCCCAAGCAGCAACAGTCCGCGGGGGAACGGTGCTTCCGCTTCAAGCGCGACAAGGGCTTCGGCACGCACACCCTCTGCCGCAAGCCCGAACAAGGGATGGCCTCGCTCGACCGAGCGAAGCGCGACCTCGCCGGCGTGCCTCACGGCACGGGAAATCAACGCTGGCTCACAGTGGCTGACGCCATCGCGATCGATTCGAAATCCTCGGTCGCCGATGAGCAGCGCCATGGCCACGCAGTCGAGCCCGAGCATAGCCGGCCATTCGCGCGTAATCACTGCCGTCAACGAGTCGAAATCATCAGCCTCTAGCGCCGCGAGGACCGCATTGTGGATCGTCGCCACTGCCCCTGAATGGCCACGCGCAAAGGCGGCCAGGTCGGCGCGCGCCGCTTCCGCTTCGCCAAGGCGGTCGCGCAGGGTGGCTACCGCTCGCTCTTCGAACTGGATCACTTGTGCCATGAGCGCAGTCTTGGCGCCCATGGGTTAATTTAGGGTGTGATCGACTGTCGGAGTGAGACTGCACCAGCCCGCACCCCCGCCCGGCCACCCATCTAGGATAATCTGCATGGGAGGCCGGGTGGGGGCGCGGGCCGGTGCCGTGCAAAAATGACTCAGCCGATCTTCTGGCCGCTCGCGGCCCAGTCCTTGAGGAAGCCTTCGATTCCCTTGTCGGTCAGCGGATGCTTGAACATCTGCCAGATCACGGCGGGCGGAGCAGTCATTACGTCGGCGCCAATCTTGGCGGCGTCGTGAACGTGGATCGGGTTGCGAACGCTCGCGACGAGAATTTCGGTGCGGAAGTCGTAATTGTCGTAGATCAGGCGAATGTCTGCGATGAGCTCCATTCCCGGATAACCCACATCGTCATGGCGCCCGACGAACGGAGAAATGAAGCTGGCGCCCGCCTTCGCCGCGAGCAGCGCCTGATTGGCCGAAAAGCATAAGGTGACATTGACCATCGTCCCGTCGTCCGAAAGTGCCTTACAGGTCTTGAGCCCGTCTGGCGTGAGAGGCACCTTGATCGTGATGTTGTCCGCGATTTTGCGCAGCACCTCGGCTTCGCGCATCATTTCGGCATGATCGAGCGCGACCACTTCGGCTGAGATCGGCCCTGGGCAAATGCCAGCAATCTCGCGCACCACTTCGATGAAATCGCGCCCCGACTTATGGATCAGCGAGGGATTGGTCGTGACTCCGTCGAGTAACCCGCTGTCGGCGAGCGCGCGGATGTCGGAGATGTCGGCGGTGTCGGCGAAGAATTTCATGGTTGATCGGTCCCTACGGCTTTCGGCTGATTTGCCGTGCGATAGCGAACCGGCCCATGAAGGTCACCCGATTCGAACGCGAGGCGACAATGAGCGAACATATATTGGTTGAACAAAGCGACGGACTATTGTCGCTGACCCTCGCCCGTCCCGAGCGGCGCAATGCGATCACGGTTGCAATGTATGCCGCGCTTGCCGACGCATTCGAAGCTGCCGCGACCGATCCCGAGGTTCGCCTCATCACCCTGAAGGGTCAGGGAGAGGACTTCACCGGCGGCAATGACCTTGCCGATTTCATGAAGGACATGCCCGCGCCGGGGGGCGACACTGATATTCCGGTGTGGCGCCTGCTCCGCGCGCTTGCCAACAATCAAGTGCCTCTGGTTGCTGCCGTGCATGGCAATGTCGTTGGCATCGGCACGACCATGCTGTTCCACTGCGATCTGGTCATCGCCGAACAAGGCAGCCGCTTCATCATGCCGTTCGTCGACCTTGGGCTGGTGCCTGAAGCGGCGAGCTCGCTGATCATGCCGCGCCTTTCGGGCCGCCGCGCCGCCGCACGTCACATCCTGCTCGGCGAACCCTTCGGCGCCGACCAGGCTCTGGCGATGGGGATCGCAAGCCATGTTGTCGACAAGGGCGGGCTCGACGCAGGTCTGGAAAAGGTCGTCGCGGCGCTGCTCGGCAAGCCGGCCCAAGCGCTGCGACTGACCCAAGCCTTGCTCCGCAAATCGGACAGCGCCGAAGTGATCGAGCGAATGAACCTCGAGAATGGCCATTTCGCCGAACGCCTGACGTCCGACGAAGTCCGTGACGCGATCACTGCTTTCTTTGCGGCGCGTGCAAAGCGCTGATGATTAGGAAGCAGCGATCCAGACACGCTTCGAGCGGCTGATGTTGATCGTTGGGCCTGGCGCAAGAAGCAGGCTGGTGGGCTGCGAATATTGGACCTTCAGGTCGAGATATCTGCTGGTGCCATCGATGCCGCTAACCGGGTCGGCGATGGTGAACGTGCCAGCACCAGTCCCGTAAACACTTGCCGTGATCTCTTTCTTGATCTTTGCGGGCGTTGGTGCCGTGCAACTGACGACGGGCGTCGGGTTCAGGCACAATGTTGCATAACGCGCACCTTGGCCAAGGGCCTGCTGGATACCAGCCATCGCGCTATAGACCTGTGCCAGTTGGACGAATGCCCATAGAAAGACAATCAAAACAGGTAAGGCGAACGACATTTCAATCGCCACCGCACCCCGCTCGTCGCGCGCTAACTGACGTGGAATTTTCATTGCGTTCTCATCCCGGCCGTAGCCGATACATGATAATTCTTGTCACCATTATTGTTTACCCCGAAGAATTGTAGGGGAAACATAGGCGCGTATTTGTCGGTCACTCCGACTTGAATGTACTTAGCTTCATGCTCGTCGGTTCCGCACGACAGTTCATCAAATGTCGTATCGCTTGTGGCGGTTCGAGAGCTAGTAACTGTACGGCTTGATTTATTTATGCATTCGAGGCGCCAAGTAACGGTCACATTGCTCGAAGTGATCGGGCTCGTCTTGCACGTTCCGTCGACGTTGACTCCGTTGACCTGGCATACGGCTTCGCTTTTAAGTGTCCCCTCGACCGAATCTTCGCCCGTCGTCTGCATAATCTTTTCAATGGCGCGCTGCGCGCCCTGCTCGAGCGCAAGCTTACGGCTGAAGGCGTTGCTTATATCAACGATCCCGGCCACGCATAGCGCGAGGATTGGGGCGATCAGCGCAAGCTCGATGATCACGGCGCCGCGATCATCAGTCACGACCCTGCGCAGGAAATTCCTCATTTGACCAATCTCACCATCCGCGTTGTCGCACTCGACGGTAGTCCGAAGGCACTGCAATCGCTCAGTTTCTTAAACTTGTTGCTAGTCGAGCTATTGCCACTGAAGTTGAGTCGACGGGCAACGAACATCGTGCATGTTGCGCTAGTCGTTCCGGAACCGTTATACTCGAGTTCACGGCTCGGAAAGTAGAGTGCACCGGTAACAATCGATGACGAATTGCCATTAAGCTTGTTGCAGTTGTTGCAATCCGACGCGCGAGGGTCCTGGTAGATCGCGATTCCTTTAAACGTCCCGCTCAGGGGTGCGGTGATATTGATTTTCGAGTCAGGATTTCCGTTACTCTTGAGGTTCCCGATGGGGTTCGACGCGCTTTTGTTAGTCAGGACGATCGTGCAGCCCTTGCAATTGAAGGTCCCTTGGATGGTTGCGTCGCCACCGTTGACATAGATTGGCCCGAAATTATCGGGCACCGTCATGCTCGTGTTCGATCCGACCGACAGCGACGAGAAACAATTCACCCCGCCAAGGGTCGAGAAGTCCGTGCTTGGGGACAGCGCGATCGATCCTGTTCCGCACTCCATCTCGTCCGGGTCGGGTTTGACGTTCTTGAAGGGATTCGGCAGCGCAGGTGAGTAAGGGCGGTAGGAGCCTACGAAGAAATTGTTCGACTCCTTGATGCCCCCGACGCCACCGACCGAGTTCGCATAGACCTTCGCGCTCCCCTTCGAGATCGACGTATTGGCGCCTGACGCGTTACTGAAAAGATCGCAATCAGGCATATCGATCGTCGCGTTTCCGCTGAACGTGATTCCTGTCTCCGTACCGGTTTCCAGGGCCTCCATGCAGGCGTCGCCGCCGGCTGGAATGCTTGCTGCGCGGGCCGTTGCCGTGATTTCAGGGACAGAGGTCATGAACATGGCGCTGAATGGCAGGCTTTGTTGAACCTTAATCACAACATGTACCTGATTGCGCATCACTCCTTCATTGTCAGGAAAGGTGACGACGGGATCGCCCAGGAGGGCCATGTGCATGTGGCGATTAAGGGTAAGGTCATGGCGAACAGCAAGTTCCGCGTAAGTCGAAGCATTGTTCTCGGACTCGCGGTTGTAGACACCCGCTATCGCGGCCGAATCCGCGGCGCGCTGAAGCTGACGCTTCCACAGCGTCCATTGAATAGTATCGGTAGCCAGCCCTGCCGCACCAACGATTATTGGTAGCGCTGCGCCGGCGATCGCAATCACGTTGCCGCGCCGGTCATTCCACAGCCGCTTGAATGCCTGCTTGATCATCGCAAATCCCGTCATTGCCTTGAACGGGCAGGTAGTAGCGCAGACAAGGTAAGCGAGCCGTTCATTGGGCTGGTTAACGAGGTCCTTATCATCTTTAAGCGCTCGCCTTGATGAGTCGCGTCTTATGTCTATAACACAGCAAAGCCCCTTGCGCGGGCGCATTGCCGCGTCCACCTAAGGCGCAACAGGGATGGAAGGGACTTCAGATGGCCAGTGATCCGGCAACCGCTACAGCGACCAAGATCAAGCTGGAGGCCCCCGATGCGCTTCAGCCCCTGCCCGCCGCGCAGGCCTCGGGGCTGGTTCCGCTCAAGGCCGGTGAAACCGACGAACTCGACGCCAAGGTCACGAAGTTCGTCGATGAACTTGCCGCGCTCGACGCGAACAGTCCTGATTTCGGCAAGAAGGTCGATCAACTGACCGCAATGGGCCGCAAGGAGATTGCCGAAGCGGCTGGCGCCTCCAACCGGTTTCTCGACCGCCCTGTCAAGGCGATCGATGCCGACACCGGAATTGGCGCCGACCTGACCGAACTTCGCCGTACGGTCGAGAAACTCGACCCTGGCGCCAACGGCAAGATGATGACTAAGCGTAAGTTCCTTGGCATCATCCCGTTTGGCAACCGCATCAACAATTATTTCGACGGCTACCGCAGTTCGCAAACTCACATCTCGGCGATCCTCAACCGCCTTGCATCGGGCAAAGACGAATTGCTGATGGACAATGCCGCGATCGATACCGAGCGTACCGGACTGTGGAAGACGATGCACCGGCTCGAGCAGATGATTCACATCTCCAAGCAGCTCGACAAGAGCCTCGAGGACAAGGCCAATGAACTCGACGCCACCGAGCCTGCCAAGGCCAAGGCGATCCGCGAGACCGCTTTGTTCTACACCCGCCAGCGGACTACCGACCTGCTGACCCAGATGGCAGTCACCGTTCAAGGCTATCTGGCGCTCGACCTCGTCAAGAAGAACAATGTCGAGCTGGTGAAAGGCGTCGATCGGGCTTCGACCACCACCGTCGCCGCCTTGCGCACCGCGGTCACCGTCGCCCAGGCAATGACCAATCAACGGCTCGTGCTTGAACAGGTTAGCGCGCTCAACACGACGACCGCCGGGATGATCGACACCACCGGCGCGTTGCTCAAGAGCCAGACCGGCGCGATCCATGAGCAGGCGGCATCGTCGACGATCCCGCTTGAGACGCTGCAGCGTGCGTTCCAGAACATCTATGACACAATGGACCAGATCGACACCTTCAAGCTTCAGGCGCTCGCCAACATGAAGCAGACTGTCGACACGCTGGGCAGTGAAGTCGAGAAATCGAAAGGCTATATCGCGCGCGCCGAGGGCGTCTCGCAGAACCGGCTGGAATCGACCAGTTCGCCCTTCACGCCGATCGGAACGCAATGAGCACTGACAAGTTCGACCTTGTGCTTGCGCGCGCCGACCGGGTGATGCGCCAGATCGACGAGCGTGACGGCTCGGTGAAGAGTGCTGCCCAACGCGAGCGGGCAAGGCTCAATTCAGGGCTTGGTCGGACCCTGAAGCGGGTGGCGATTGCCGTTGCTGCCATATGCGTTGCGACGATCGGGATTGGCCTCATCCTTCCGATCGGCATGTTCGGCTTTCTGGCCGCAATTGGATTGGCGATCGCGATTGCGGCGGTGCTGGTCTTTTCAGGCACGCGCGAAATTGCCGCAATCAAGGTCGCGCCCGACCTTCCTAACGGCGAGATGGTGCAGCGCTTCGACAGCTACATCTTCCGCACCCGCCGCGCTCTGCCGGCTCCGGCGCAGGCCGAGATCGACCTGCTGTCGCAGCGCCTGGTTCCGCTCAAGGAAACGCTCTCACGCGTCGAACAGAATGATCCCGACGCTCAGGATGCGAGGCGCCTAATGTCGACCCACTTGCCCGGGCTGATCGACCGTTATCTGCACGTGCCGTCATCCTATCGCACGGAATATGATGCCGAAGGAAAAAGCGTGGATGATCGCCTTGTCGATGCGCTTGCAGCCGGGCGAACCGCGCTTGATGACATCAGTGCCAAGCTAGCGCGCAACGACCTTGCGGCGTTCGAAACGCAAGGCCGCTTCATCGAGGCTCGCTACAAGGACGAAAGCCTAGGCTAGCCGACGATCCCGGCGCCGCGTAGCCGCGCCAGTTGATCCTCGTCAATCCACTCACTCAGCAGGTCGCGATGCTCGCCAAGCGCGGGTGGAGGCAGTGGCGAATTGCTTTGCTCGCCGTCGATGCGGATCGGTGAGCCGACCATTGCCACGTTGCCCAAAGCGCCACCTCCAGCACTGATCTGCGCACCGCGATGCACGGCCTGTGGATCAGCGAGCGCCTGATGCACCGTGTTGATTGGCCCCGCTGGTATTCCGCCTCTCTCGAGTTGCTGCAGCCATGTCGCGGCAGGCTTGTCCGCAATGATTGCGGCGATCATCGGGATCAATGCTTCGCGCGATGCAACTCGCGCGGCATTGGTGGCGAAGGCGGGATCGGTGGCCCAATGAGGACGGTCAAGGATATGACAAAGTTGGCGAAATTGGCGGTCATTGCCAACGGCGATGATGATCGGCTGATCGCTTGCTTCAAATGGTTGATAAGGAACGATATTCGGATGTCCGGCACCTTGTCGTCCCGGATTCTTGCCACTGACCAGCGCGTTGGAGGCCTGATTGGCAAGCATGGCGAGCTGCGTGTCGAGGAGCGCCATGTCGATTGTCGCGCCTTCACCTGTCACCCCGCGCCGGACCAAGGCGGCAAGGATGGCGTTGGCGGTATACATTCCGGTGAAAAGGTCGGCGACCGCAACGCCGGCGCGCATTGGTCCGCCGCCCGGAACACCGTCAGGAAGGCCAGTAAGGCTCATCAACCCGCCCATCGCCTGGATGATATAATCATAGCCCGCGCGCGCGGCATAAGGCCCGTCCTGCCCGAAGCCGGTGATCGAGGCGTAGATCAAGCGCGGGTTGACTGCTCTCAGCGTTGCCGCATCGAGCCCGAATTTGGCCAATCCGCCAACCTTGAAATTCTCAACCAGGACATCGGCGCTCGCCGCCATCTTGGCGACCAAAGCAGCGCCCTCCCCGCTTGAAAAGTCTATTGCGACCGAGCGCTTTCCGCGATTTGCAGCGAGGAAATAGGCGGCGACCTTTTCTGTCTTATGCTCATGCCATGGCGGCCCCCAGCTTCGCGTATCGTCGCCGCCTCCCGGCTGCTCGACCTTGATGACGTCGGCCCCGAGGTCGGCGAGCGTCTGCGTTGCCCACGGACCGGCGAGCACGCGGCTCAAATCGAGCACGCGAATGCCATCAAGTGGTTTCATCGGGCGCGTTGCCAAAGCTTCGGCTTAGCGTCCGCCAATATTGCCTGCGCCGCATTATGCCCCGGCGCACCCGTCACTCCGCCGCCGGGGTGCGATCCGGAGCCACACAGATAGAGTCCAGGCAGCGGCATACGGTAATTGGCGGCGCCGACCATTGGCCGTGCACTGAACAGTTGGTCGAGCCCCATCTTGCCGTGGAAGATATCGCCACCGATCAGTCCAAAGCGCCGCTCGAGGTCAAGCGGGGAGTGGATCTGGCGGGCAATCACCGACTTGGCAAAGCCCGGCGCGTGGGCATCGACGGTCGCGATGATCGTGTCCGCCGCGGCTTCGCGCTCGTCATCCCAACTGCGACCGCCCGGAAGATTGAAACGGAAATGCTGGCAGAACAAGGATGCGACATGCTTCCCCTTGGGGGCAAGATCGGGGTCGAGCGTCGAGGGGATCAGCATTTCGACCACCGGCTGCGACGACCAGCCGTTCAGTGCCGCCTCGGCATGGGCGCGGTGCATATAATCCATCGACGGGGCGATGATGATTCCTGCGGTGAGATGATCGCCGCGTCCGGGAAGCGCCGGAAAATTCGGCAATTTGTCCAGCGCGACGTTCATCCGGAAGGTCGCGCTTTCACAGCCCCAGTGCGACATATGCTGTTCGACCTGATGTGCCACCGCGCCCTTGGGGATCAGTCGGTCGAACAATAGTTTGGGATTGACCGTCGCCGCGACCCGGGCGGCTCGCCAGGTCTTCCCGGCGACCACGCCAACCGCCCGGCCTTTCTCGACCAGTACTTCGCTGACTGGCGCGCCGAGGACGATATCGACCCCGGCCTCGCGGCAGGCCTTCGCCATCGCCTGCGTAATCGAGCCCATTCCGCCGATTGCATGTCCCCAGGCGCCGGGAACTCCGGCAGCCTCGCCGAACAAATGGTGGAGCAGCACGTAAGCAGTGCCGGGCGTGTAGGGCGAGGCGAAATTGCCGACGATTCCGTCGAAGGCGAATAGCGACTTCCCCAAATCACCCTTGAAGAAGCGGTCAAGAATGTCGCCAGCGCTCTTGGTGGCGAATTCATGGACGATGCGCACTTCATTGGTATCGAGGCCCACCAGGTCCCGCCCCAGGCTCGCGATCGTGCCAAGCCCGCGGATGCCTGCCCCTGCTTCGGGCGGCGCTTTCATGATCCATTTCTTGATCAACGGGACGACGACACCCAGTTCGGCATTATAGCGGTCGTAGGCCGCGCCATCCGCCGACGCGTGCCGCGCAAGTTCGGTCCGCGTCAGACCGCCGCGGCCCGACAAGAGGTAGCTTCGGCCGGGCCCCGGAAGGAAATTATCGATTTTCCGCAACACGACCTGAAGGCCGTGACGCTCGAGTTCCATGTCCTTGATGACCTTGGGCTGGAGCAGTGATACGGTGTAGGCCGCGGCGGAATTGCGAAATCCTGGGTGGAATTCGTCGGTCACCGCGGCACCGCCGACCTTGTCCGCGGCTTCGAGAATGGCGACCTTGAGACCGCGCTTGGCGAGATAGTAAGCGCAGGTCAGGCCGTTATGCCCGGCACCAATGATCACGACATCATGCATCAGCGCATCAACACCAATTCTTCGGCCATCGTCGGATGAAGCGCGATGACATTGTCAAAGTCCGCCTTCTTGAGTCCCGCCTTGACCGCAATCGCAGCCGCCTGCAGGATTTCGGGAGCATCGGGCCCGATCATATGTATTCCGATCACGACATCGGTCGCGACATCGACGACCAATTTGTACAAGGAGCGCTCATTGCGCCCGGCAAGAACGTTCTTCATCGGCCTGAAATCGCTCGTGTAGACCTTGACCTGACCATAACGATTGCGGGCCTCGCCTTCGGTAAGGCCAACCCCGGCGATTGGCGGATGGCTGAATACGGCGTTGGGCACATGGGCATAATCGACGGTCCAGGGGTTACCGCCGAACTGGGTATCCGCGAAAGCGTGACCTTCGCGGATTGCCACCGGGGTAAGCTGGATGCGATCAGTGACATCGCCGACGGCAAAGATCGACGAAACGCTGGTGCGGCTATTCTCATCGACCCTGACCTGGCCGCGCTCGCCGAGTGCGACCCCAACTTCGGTCAGCCCAAGCCCCTCGACATTGGGCAGTCGCCCGGTTGCGAACAGCAGGGCATCGGCCTCGAGATCGTCGCATCCCGTCATGTGGAGCAGCAGCGAGCCATCGTTCCGCTTCTCGATCCGGTCGAAGGTCGAATTGAAGCGAAAATCGATTCCCTTGGTAATCGAAATCTGCAGCAAGCGATCGCGCATTTGTTCGTCATATCCGCGCAGGATCGCGTCCGATCGGTTCACGAGCGTGACGTGCGCGCCGAACTGGTGGAAAATCCCCGCAAATTCATTGGCGATATAGCCACCGCCGGCGATGACGATCCGGCGCGGCATGGTTTCCAGGTGAAACACCTCGTTCGAGCTGATCGCATGCTCGATGCCCTCGATCGCGGGCATGAAGGGCCGCGCCCCGGTGGCGACGAGGATTTTGCCGGCGCTGATCGTCTTACCGCTCGCCAATCGGACCTCGTTGGGGCCAGTGATCTCGGCCCGTTCGTGGAAAGTCTCGACTTTGTTGTTGAAGAGCGTCTGTTGGTACAGCCCTTCGAGCCGGTCCACTTCGGCAAGCACATTGTCGCGCAGCACCGGCCAGTCGAAGCGCTTGCTCGGAACGTCCCAGCCGAACATCGCCGCATCGTCGAGATCCTCGGCGAAGTGCGAACCGTAAACGAGCAGTTTCTTGGGCACGCAGCCGCGTATGACGCAGGTGCCGCCTACCTTATGTTCTTCCGCCACGGCGACCCGCGCGCCATGTCCGGCGGAAATCCGCGCGGCACGCACGCCCCCTGACCCAGCGCCGATGACGAAAAGGTCGAAGTCGCTCATAATCCCGCTTTCTCGATCAGGGCGCGGGTCGACGGGTCAAGACTTGCACGCCCGGCCTCGTCGTCAAGCTTCCTGGCCATGTCCTTGCCCAGTTCGACGCCAAACTGGTCGAACGGGTTAATGCCGATAAGCACGGCGTTGGCAAAGGTGCGATGCTCATAGAATGACAGCAGGGCGCCCAGCGTGCGCGGGTCGAGCCGATCGAGCAGCAAGGTCATGGACGGGCGATCGCCGGGATAGGCCCGCGCCGCATCGTCGCTGGCTCGCCCCGCCATCAGCGCTGCACCCTGGGCAAAGCAATTGCCAAGCAGCATTGCATGATGCCGGGGGTCCATGCTGTCTTCATTCTCGATCACGGCGACGAATTCGACCGGCACGAGGTGAGTGCCCTGATGAAGCAATTGGAATACTGCGTGCTGGGCGTCGGTACCGACCCCGCCCCAGGTTATCGGAGCTGACTTGCGGTTAAGCGGCGCGCCATCGTCAGTGGCAGACTTACCGTTCGATTCCATTTCGAGCTGCTGGAGATAATCGGGAAGCAATCGCAGCCGCTCATCATAAGCGAAGATAGCGCGCGTTTCGGCACCTTTAAGCTGGCTATACAGCAAGTCGACGAAAGCGGCCCGAAGCGCGATATTGTCGTTGGACAGGCGGACATGGCGATCCATTTCGCCCGCGCCTTCGAGCAATTCCTCATACGCGCCCCAGCCAAGCGCAAGCGCGATCGACAGGCCAACAGTCGACCACAGGCTGTAGCGCCCGCCAACGCCTTGGCCGAACGGGAGGATTCGCGTTTCGTCGATCCCGAACGTCAGCGCCTGGTCGGGCGCCGCGGTGACCGCGATCAGCCGGCCGTGGGGATCCTCGACCCCGCCTTCGCTGAGCCAGGCAAGGGCCGCGTCGATATTGGTCAGGGTCTCGAGTGTCGTGAACGTCTTCGATACGCCGACGACTAATGTCGCGGCCGGGTCGAGGCCGCTGACCGCCTCGTCGAACGCCTCCCCGTCGATGTTGGCGAGGACGCGCACGTCATAACGATCTGCATCGCGGCCAAGCGCGTCGATGATCAGGTCCGGACCAAGCGCCGACCCACCGATGCCGATGTGGAGAATCGATTCAATCTCGCCAAACGCGCCACCTTCGATCGCATCGACCAGGCTGCGCATCCGCGCGTGGCACATGGCGGCAAATTGATTGTCGTCGGGCGCGCCCTGGCCCCGCTCGGCAAGATGCGTCGCCGCCCGTCCCTCGCTCCGATTGCCGATCTCCCCGGCAAACAAGGCATCGCGCTTGGCGGGGTAGCCCGCTGTTTCGGCGAGCGCGGCGAACCCCTCGTTCAGCCGGCCATCGAGGTGGGTCTTGGACAAATCGAACGTGATGCCGCTTGCGCTGCTCGTCCAGGCCGCGGCGCGGTCTTCATCGCTGGCGAACAGCGCCTTCAGCGGGGATATCTCGAGCGATGACAGCTTCGCCCAGGCGTCGTCGAGAATGTGATCGGTCATGGACGCGCTAGATAGAGGGTGAAGCGGCAAAAGCCATCCC
>JALYRC010000124.1 GCA_030855555.1 Pseudomonadota bacterium | reverse complement strand
GCTTCGAGGCAGCGCGGCCCTCTTTCTATGCCGTCTTGCTGAGGAACGCCGTCTCGCGGCCGATGGAAGCAGCGAAGCTCGGCCGCCCCAGGATAGTGGCCGTATAGCGCACCACCTTTGGATATTGCGCCGCGTCGATCGCGACCCCGCAATGCGCCAGATTGGCAAATGGCGACGCGACCGCAAGATCGGCCAACGTCAGGGCGTCCCCGACCAGAAAGCCGCTGTCCGGGATCACGCCCTCGAGATAGTCGAGCAGCGGCGGCAGCGTTTCACGCTCGGCCTTGTCGGCGGCGGCAAGATCCCCTTCCCGGCCGAGGAAACGCGGCGCTACCACCCGGTTGAAGAACATCGCCGCGCCGCACGCGAACAGAACGGTATCGGCGAATTCTTCATACCAGATCGTCTTGCCCCGGGCCTCGGCACCCGCAGGAATGAGCGCCGGCTCCGGGTGCTTCGCCTCGAGATAATGGCAAATCGCCGAACTATCCGCGAGCGTATAACCATCATCGTCGATCGCCGGCATCTTGCCCAGCGGGCTGGCAGCTCGAAACCCGGGATCGGGATCACCGATCGAGACCGGATGGAGATCTAGCGCTACGCCTTTCTCGGCAGCGAATGCCGCAACCTTGCGCACGAACGGCGATAGCGTCGAGCCATAGAGGATCATCTTCATCTCCTTGGGTGTCGGGCGGTGACCGGGCTAATGCCGCGCGACCATCGCTTCGGCAAGAGCGGATCAGGCGATGCGATAATGGTCCGCGATGCGATCGAGTGCCAGGCCGAGCACCAATTTCCCCGCGCGCGCGGGCCAGCCAAGGGCCGTCTCCGCCTGGCGCATTCCTTCTCCGGCGCAGATGATCCGCCACACGATGTCGCTTAGTCCCGGACCGGCGCAATCCACGGCCGCGGCAAAGCGTCGGCGCGCATCGATTTGCGACGTGGAGGGATCGATTCCCGCCCCGCGCCCGCTGCCGCCGCGCCGCATCGGCGCCGCATCCCAGCGCATGGTCACTTGCGGATCGAGCTGGGCGCGCTCCCATTCCATGTGCAATCGCTCGCCCGCCAGAAACTGCCGCTCGCTGACGTGTCCACGCGCGTAGAGCCAGCCAAGCGGGCTTTCCGCCAGGTTCATGCTCAAGGATCGCGCCGGCTTCGCGCTCTTGCTTAAGCTATTTTTACCAGCTGCCGGTCCGGGTCTGCCCGGATCGCCCGGCAAAGCCCGCTCGATCATATATTTGCCGTCACTCACTCGCCCCGAATCGATCATGCATATCTCCCTGGCCACAAATATCTTGCCACACTGGCAAATCTGTAGGACAGAGAAAAAGCCATGAAGGTTCGTTGAAAGAGTGACATCATGATTACCCGCATTCGTGAAGTCCGCCGGGCGCGAGGCATGACCCTCGACGATGTAGCGCGCGCCTGTACGCCTCCCACCACGCCGCAAACCATCGGCCGGCTCGAAATGGGCACACGCACCGTTTCCGTCGGCTGGCTTAACCGCATCGCCGGAGCTTTGCAGGTCGAGGCCTCGGACCTCGTCGAGCATCCCGACCGCGCCGAACTTCCCGTCGTCGCGATCCTAGGAGCCAATGGCGCGGTCGCCCCGCGCAAGACCGCAATCGTGGTTCCGCCCAAGGTCGCCCAAGGCCTTATCGCAATCACCGTCTCCTCCAGCCTGGGCGATTACCGATCGGGCGACGAAATCTGGTGCGAGCGTCTGGAGCCCGAACAGTTTGGCCGCGCCCTCAACCGCGATCTTCTCCTCCCCAGACCCGCGGGCCGCTTCCTGTTCGGCCGGCTGATCGGCCGCGAAGGCAACAAACTCCACTTGCTCCCGCCCGGCGCTGGTGGCCGCCAGACCGTTGTTACTGACCCGACGTGGGCGGCGGTCGCCGTGAAGTTGGTGCGGGGGCTCTAGGGATCGGCATTGACCTCGTATGGGAACAATAGGAAAAGCCCCGCGTCTTTCGCTCGCATTCTCATTTTCAGGAGCGGGCATGTTCTTTTTCAGTAACCGCATGGGCTGCCTCAAATCGCTTTTGATCTCGGTAGTGGCGACCTTGCTCCTGCTAATGGTGTTCGGAATGATCCAGCTTCCGGGGCGCTGGTAAACGATCACGCATCCGAAAAACGCGTCGCCCTTGCCCTTGGCCGCGGCAAATGGCATCGCCGCGGTTCCGCATCGTGCGGGCGCTTAGCTCAGTTGGTAGAGCGCTTCCTTTACACGGAAGATGTCGGCGGTTCGAGCCCGTCAGCGCCCACCATGCGGCGGACGCCTCTCAAGCAGGACGCTTATGCCTCCCAAGATTGCGATTCTCTTCGAGCATCCACTTTGGTTCGAGCCGTTATTCGCAGCGCTTGACCGCCGTGGACTGCCCTTCACGAAAATCGCTCTTGCGGACCATAGCTTCGATCCATCGGACCCGGCTCCACCCGCCCCTTTGGTTCTAAGCCGCGTCGCAATGTCGGGCTTCCTTCGCGATCCCGAGCATGGCATTTTCTACGCCTCGGCGCTGCTCGATCATTGGCGTCGCTGCGGTGCCCGCATCGTCAACGGCCCCGAAACGCTTGCCATCGACTCGTCCAAGGCGCGCCAGCTCTCTTTGATCACCGCGCTTGGATTCTTTATTCCCGACACCCGCGTCGTCCACCGCGCCCAGGATCTGCTTGCCGCATCGCAAGGCATGAAATGGCCGCTTCTGGTCAAGGCTAATATCGGCGGTTCGGGCGCCGGCATTATCCGCTTTTCGTCGCCCGATGAATTGGCTCAGGCGGTTGCCGACGGCTCGGTCCCAACTTCGATCGATCAGGTGCTCCTGCTCCAGGACTATGTCCCGCCGCGCGGAGGAACCATCATGCGGGTGGAGACCCTCGGCGGCCGCTTCCTCTACGCGCTCGAAGTCGAAAGCTCAGGCGACAGTTTCGACCTTTGCCCGGCCGATGCCTGCCTCGTCCGCCCGGGTCGCAAAGCCATCGCCATGCGCGCGGTCACGCCCCCAGCCGATGTCATCGCCGCCGCCGAAGCAATCGCCCAGGCAGCCGGTCTCGATGTCGGCTCCGTCGAACTGGTGATCGACGACCGAGACGGCGTGCCACGCTTCTACGACATCAATGCTTTGTCCAACTTCGTCGCCAAACCGCTCGACGTGTTGGGCTACGACCCCCACGAACGGCTGGTCGATTATCTGGAACAGTCGCTGGCGAGAGAAGATAGATGAGATTTGGGTATTGGATGCCGGTGTTCGGCGGCTGGCTGCGCAACATAAATGACGAGGGAATGGAGGCGAGCTGGGATTATGTCCGCCGCCTCGCCCAGCGCAGCGAACAGACCGGCTGGGACTTGAGCCTGATCGCCGAACTTAACCTCAACGACATCAAGGGGGTCGACGCACCGGCACTCGACGCCTGGTCGACGGCCGCGGCGCTTGCCGCAGTCACGGACAAGATCGAGCTCATGGTCGCCGTGCGGCCCAATTTTCACCAGCCGGCGCTGTTTGCCAAGGCCGCCGCGAACATCGACAACATCGCCAACGGCCGGCTCGCGCTCAACGTCGTCTCCTCATGGTGGGCCGACGAAGCGACCCAGTACGGCCTCGACTTCGACCAGCACGGCGATCGTTATGCGCGAACCAGCGAATGGCTCAAGGTGGTCGATGCACTGTGGAGCGAGAAGCGCTCCAGCTTCGAGGGCAAATATTATTCGCTCAAGGACGCAATCTGCGAACCCAAGCCGGTCGCAAAGCCGCGCCCGACAATCTACGCCGGCGGCGAAAGCGAAAGCGCCAAGACCCTCATCGCCCACCAGTGCGATGCCTACGTCATGCACGGCGATCCGGTCGCCGCAATTGCCCCCAAGATCGCCGACATGAAGCAGCGCCGCGCCGCGGTGAGCGAGCGCGACATGCAATATGGAATGGCGGCCTATGCCATCGTCCGCGACAGCGAAGCCGAAGCCAAGCGTGAGCTTGAGCGGATCACCGCGCTCCCGCCAACGCCGCCCAAGGGCTTCGACAATTTCGACCAGTGGTTGTCCGGCACCAAGCTCGAGCGCGAGCTCAAGCTTCAGGAATATAGCGTCTCCAACCGCGGGCTTCGCCCCAACCTCGTCGGCACGCCCGAACAGTTGCGGGAGCGCATCGAGGAATATGAAGCCGCCGGTCTCGACCTCCTGTTGCTCCAGATGAGTCCGCAAGCGGAGGAAATGGACCGCTTCGCCAAGCAGGTGATCCAACCGATCCGCGCGCGAAGCTAAGGCGGCACCCCCCCTCGGGGGGGGGCGCCCCCGCGCCATCTCAAACTACCGCGTGCGATCCGATCTCGGCGAAATAGCGTCGCATTGCCAGGCTCGCTCCCGGGGAAAGCTCGATGAATACGCGGCGCCCGTCATGCGGGTCGGCGCGGCGCTGGAACAGTCCGTTGTCTGTCATCGTCTTGATCCAGCGCAGCGCGGTGGTCGCGGGAACCGCGGCAGCAATGCACAGCGACGACACCGGCACGCGGTGTTGGGCAATTTCCGCCTGCAGCAGGTCGAGCAGCATGTCCCACGCCGGATCGGCGAACAATTCCTCGTCGAAGAAGCGTGCGCGCAGGCGCCGGGCGCGGATCACATTGCGCACCGCTTCGCCACTCGCGGAGGGGATTTCGCCGGTCGGATCGGCGGGACGCTCGATCGTCTTCATCACCGGTTCCGGCCCGGTCGAAAGACGCGCCAAGGTCGCTGCAATCCGCCCGACTTCATCGCTCAATTGCTTGAGCCGTCGTGCCGCCGGGTCGTGGGCAATATCGTGGAGAGTCGCCGGCCCGTCGAGCCCGACGCGCGCCAGGGCGAGCGCGGCCGTCCGCTCGATTGGATCCGGGTCGATCAGCAATTGCGTGTGCGGCGCATAGATCCGCGCGCTGACTGCATCGATCAATGTGCTCGGTGCGGCGATGATCGTCGGCATTCGCCCGGCCGCGGCCTCGGCATTGGCGTGGTTCAGAAGCTGGTCGAGCGCCTCGCCGCTATCACCAGCCTCGACTTCGATCCACAGCCCGCTGGTTGCCGCCTGGAGCGAAAGCCGCTCGACCGCCCCGGCAATCGGTAGTCCCGCGGTCCGCCACCCTGCTTCTTCGATCCAACGCGTCGCGCCCGATCGCGCCGCCATGCTCGTCGCCGCCACCAGCATTGGTGCCCGCGCGTCAATCGTCTCGTCTGCCGCGACATAGGCCATTCCGATGGTCATCAACTATCCTTTCCGGACTTTAGATTGCACCGAGCAGGAGCTTTCTAGGCCCGAAACAGAGCGATTCATATTCCACATCGCCTCCGAAACGGATCAATGGTTACGCTTGGGGAAAGCCCGAAGGCGCTACCTGCCGTCAAGTGATCGACCGCTCGCCCCTTGGCCTCCATGGCGCCGTTCAGCAGGCCCGCTGGCTGGACGAATTGAGCGCTGCGCTCGATCAGGCAAGCAAGGTGACGATGATGCTGTGCGACTATTGCAACGGCGGCTGCGAGGCGAGCGCAGTGCGGGCACAAATCCATGCACTGGGCGCCGAAGTCGAGGCGATCCAGCGCCGATGACAACCATTGGCGACAAGACTGATCCAGATCGGATCAATCAATCTCGTGACGTCAAACGCCTTGGGGCAAGTCCCCGCCGCCGCCAAATTCGGTCAGGAAGGGCGCGATCGCCGGCGCCGGCCACCCCGCCGTGGCGCAGAAACCGCGATTGAGGAACGCCGCCTTGCCATATGTCAGCGGCGCTCCGTCGGGCCCGTCCACCCGCCCCCCAGCGGCGAGCAGCACCGCATGCCCCGCCGCAGTGTCCCACTCGCTGGTCGGGCTTAGCCGCGGGTAAATATCGGCGCGGCCTTCGGCGACGAGGCAGAATTTGAGCGAACTGCCGACCGCGACATAACCACAGGCGCCGATTGCCTGGTCGAGATAGTCGGCCGTAGCCTGGTTGAAATGCGACTTGGAAGCAACTGCATCGCGCGTTTCGCCGAGCGGGCGGGTCGCAATCGCGCTGCGTTTGTCATCTTCCTCGATCCACGCGCCCTCCCCGACCAATCCGAGGTGAAGCCGGTCGAGCGCGGGCTGATAGACGACGCCAAGCTGCGGCGTCCCCGCAACGATCAGTCCGATGTTAACGGTGTAATCGTCGCCGCCGCGCACAAATTCCTTGGTTCCGTCGAGCGGGTCGACGAGGAA
>JALYRC010000094.1 GCA_030855555.1 Pseudomonadota bacterium | reverse complement strand
CGTCATGAGGCCATAGAGTCCGGCCGCCCGCAAGCGAAAATGCGGTGTTCGAGCGGGCCGGCACCGCTTCGATCCAAACTCAAACCGCTTCGACGGTTTCCACTTCGGGGACATAATGCTTGATCAGCCCCTCGATGCCGCGCTTGAGGGTGATCGCCGATGACGGGCAGCCGGCGCACGCGCCCTGCATGGCGAGGTAGAGTGTGCCGTCCTTATAGCCGCGGTAGACGATGTCGCCCCCGTCCTGGGCAACCGCGGGGCGAACGCGGGTCTCGATCAATTCCTTGATCTGGTCGACGATGTCGGCATCGGCCGGGTCGTCCTCGAACATGGCCGGCGCATCGATCTCGATCCCCGCCGCGCTGCCTTGCACGAACAAAGGCGCGCCGAGCGTGAAGTGATCGAGCAGCAAGCCGAGCACTTCGGGCTCGAGCGTTTGCCAATCGACCGTTGGCGCCGCCGAGACGGAAATGAAGTCGCGCCCGAAATAAACGCCATCGACCATGTCGGTAGCGAACAAGGCGCTCGCCAGCGGACTTGCCTCGGCGGCATCGGCATTGGGAAAGTCGCGCCCGCCGGTTTCCATCACGGTCCGCCCGGGCAGGAACTTGCGGGTCGCCGGATTGGGCGTGCGTTCTGTTTCGATCAGCATAAGGGCCATGTGGCCCCGAGCGCGCGCTCGATCAAGGTTTGAAACCGAGGTCGATCGTTTCGTCGGCCGGCTCCTGCCAGCTATCGTCGATCATCTTGATCAGCGCCGAGAAATCCTTGTTCGCCCCGCCACGATCGACGAAGCGCTTGTAAAGCTCCTCGGCCTCGCCACCCATCGGGGTGTAGGCACCCGCGGCGGCGGCGGCGGCCATGGCGAGTTGGAGGTCCTTGAGCATTAAGGCGGCAGCGAAACCGCCTTCATAGTTGCGGTCGGCTGGGGTGTCGGGGCCAATTCCCGGGACCGGGCAATAGCTCGTCATCGACCAGCTCTGGCCCGAGGCTTTCGATGAAATGTCGTAGAACTTTTGCGCATCAAGCCCGAGCTTCTGCGCCAGCACGAATGCCTCGCAGGTCGCCGCCATCGTCGCCCCCAACAGCATATTGTTGCAGATCTTCGCCGCCTGGCCAGCGCCGGCATCACCGGCATGGATGACCGCCTTGCCCATTTGATCGAGATAGAGGCGGGCACATTCGAAGCCGTCGTCGCTCCCGCCAACCATGAAGGTCAGGGTGCCCCCCTCGGCAGCGGCAATCCCGCCCGATACCGGCGCGTCGACCATTTCAAATCCCCCGGCCTGCGCGTCGTCCTCGACCGCTTTGGCGGTGGCGACGTCGATCGTCGAACAATCGATCAGGATCGCGGACTTGGGCGCGTTGAGCAGGACATTGGTGCGATAGACCTCGGCAACATGCTTGCCCGCGGGCAGCATGGTCACCACCGCCGCGACATTCGCCACCGCGGTTTCGGCGCTGTCGGCGATGCTGCAGCCATTGGCCTTGGCGCGGGCGAGTGCGTCCGCTGAGAGGTCGAACGCCATCACCTCATGCCCCGCCTTGGCGAGGTTAGCAGCCATCCCGCCACCCATATTGCCAAGCCCGATAAATGCTACGCGTGCCATGATGTCTTACTCCCTAGGGACTCAGCGGCTCTAATTTCCGGTCCAGTTTCCCGGGCGCTTCTCGACAAAGGCCGCCATGCCTTCCTTCTGGTCGTCCGTGCCGAACAGCCCATGGAATAGCCGCCGCTCGAAATTAATCCCTTGCGCAAGCGGCATTTCGAACGCGGCGCTGACCATTTCCTTGGTCGCGATCGCTGCCAGCGGGGCCATTGCGGCGATCGCCTGCGCGGTCTTCATTGCTTCGGCCAGCAAATCGCCGGCGGGCACGACCCGCGCGACGAGACCGGCACGCTCGGCTTCCTCGGCGTTCATCATCCGCCCGGTCAAGCACATCTCCATCGCCTTCGCCTTGCCGATCGCAAGCGTCAGCCGCTGCGAACCGCCCATTCCCGGCGTGACGCCAAGCTTGATTTCGGGCTGGCCGAACCTGGCGGTGTCGGCGGCGACGATGAAGTCGGCCATCATCGCCACTTCGCAGCCACCGCCAAGCGCAAATCCCGCCACGGCGGCGAGCCACGGCTTGCGCGTCCGCGTGACCTGTTCCCAGCCGGCGAAGAAGTTGGACGAATACATT
>JALYRC010000074.1 GCA_030855555.1 Pseudomonadota bacterium | reverse complement strand
GAACGGCTCCGAACGCGTCTTCGAGCGTTCAACCCTGATGGAACAACTCGCCGGCTACACCGCGTTTCGCTTTGCTCACGAGGGCGAGGAGAAAATTGTCTACCGCAAGGGCGCGGGTCCGGCGGTGGTGGTGATGCACGAGGTGCCGGGAATTTCGACCGAGGTGATACGGTTTGCCGACAAGGTGGCTGATGCCGGCTTTACAATATTCATGCCGCATTTGTTCGGGACGCTGGGCCGGAAGACCAACCCGGTCGATCGCATGGGGCAGCTCGCCAAAATCTGCATCAGCCGAGAATTTCACTGCCTGGCCGAGAACCGATCGAGCCCGATCGTCGATTGGCTGCGGGCGTTGGCGAGGCATGCGCATGACGAGATTGGCGGGGTCGGCGTCGGCGCGGTGGGGATGTGCGTGACGGGCAATTTCGCGCTTACCATGACGCTCGACCCGTGGGTGGTCGCGCCGGTGATGGGGCATCCGTCCTTCCCGCTGCCGCTGACTCGCGCCAAGGCGGCGGCGCTCCATGTCACCCCCGAGACAATGGCCAACGCCCGTCGGCGGATCGCCGAGGACGGGCTCAAGGTGCTTGGCTTGCGGTTTCACGGCGATGCATTGTTCTGCCGAGCGGCGCGTTTTGCCACGCTGCGCCGCGAGCTTGGCGACGGCTTCGAGGGGATCGAGCTTCCCGGGCGGTCAAGCAAGACCAATCCCGAGCCGCCGCACAGCGTACTGACGATCGGCCTGATCGACGAGGAGGGCGAGCCGACGCATGAAGCGGTCGATCGCGTGCTGGGCTTCCTCGCCGAGCGGCTTCGCCCGCCGGGATCGGCGAGCCAGCAAAGCTAGGCTATTTAGCGCGCTCGACCTGCTGGAATTCGAGTTCGACCGGCGTCGCGCGACCAAAGATCGAGACGCTGACCTTTACCCGGCTGCGATCGAAATCGAGTTCCTCGACCAGGCCATTGAAGCTCGCGAATGGACCGTCGAGCACCTTGACCGAGTCGCCGATTTCATAATCGACCTTGATCTTCTGCTTGACGTTCGCCGCCGCCTCTTCCTTCGTGTCGAGCATCCGCGCCGCATGGGCGTCGGGGATGGCCTGCGGACGCCCATTGGGCCCGAGGAATCCGGTCACCTTGGGGGTGTTCTTCACAAGGTGATAGACGTCGTCGTTCATCATCAGCTTGGCAAGGACGTAGCCGGGCATGAACTTGCGTTCCGACTGGACCTTCTTGCCGCGCTTGACCTCGGTAATGGTTTCGGTCGGAACTTCGATCGCTTCGACCGCGGCCTCGAGCCCGAGGCGCTTGGCCTCCGCCATGATCGATTCGCGGACCTTGTTCTCGAAGCCCGAATAAGCATGAATGATGTACCAGCGGGACATTGGAATTCCTGAAGGTGAGGCTTAGCCGAGCAGGCTGAGCAGATATTTGACGATGGCGCCGAAGAAGCTGTCGATGCCGAAGAAGAAGATGGCAAGCAAGGTCGTCATGATCAGGACCATGATTGCCGTGGTTACGGTCTCGCGCCGCGTCGGCCAGCTGACCTTGCCGGTTTCGGAGCGCACCTGCCTGATGAATTCGCCGGGAGTGACTTTTGCCACGATATTTCGTCCGATCTCGAACAGCTAAAAAAAGGAGGCCCGCGGCGCGCCGCTGGACCTCTTGGCAAGGGCCATAGCGCGAACCGGCAGTGCTATCAAGCGGCGGCTGTGGCGTCACGGAGTAAATCCGTGACGTCGATCCTGTCACTCGCAAGCTCGCGCAGGTCGGCCGCTTCTTCGCGTCGCAAGCGACCGGCCTTTAGCAATGCTAAATGCCTCGCTCCGACGTGGCAGGGGCAGGGGGACTCGAACCCACGACCCTCGGTTTTGGAGACCGATGCTCTACCAACTGAGCTATACCCCTATGCCGATGGGCGAGGTAGCGGCGACTTGGCTGCGGTGCAAGGGGCCCGCTGCCACCAGCGCTCGGTGGCTTAGGCAGCAACGTCGAAGGGGGTGATCTCACCGCTGAGATAGAGGTTACGGGCCTTGGTGCGGCTGAGCTTGCCCGAGCTGGTGCGCGGGAGCGAACGCGGCGGGATGAGTTCGACCACCGGGGAAATTCCGGTGATGGCGCGCACGCGCTCCTTGATATCGTCGCGCAAACGGCCGCGTTCGCCGGGGTCGCTTACGCGGCAATGGACCAGCACTGCCGGGGTTTCCTCGCCCAATGGGCCCGTGATTGCGAAAGCGGCAATGTCGCCCGACTTGAAGCCGGGCAATTGTTCGACCGCCCATTCGATATCCTGCGGCCAGTGATTGCGGCCGTTGATAATGATCATGTCCTTGGCGCGGCCGACGATGAAGATGTAGCCGCCCGATAGATAGCCCATGTCGCCGGTGTCGAGCCAGCCGTCGTCCGACAGGCACGCGCGGGTCGATTCTTCGTCGCGGAAATAGCCAGCCATGAGCGAGCTGCCGCGGCAGTAGAGCTTGCCGATCGAGCGCTCGCCGAGCAGCTCACCGTCGGACCCGCGAATTTCGACTTCCATCCCTTTGACGGGACGGCCGCAATTGACGATCGCACGGTAACGGCGCGGGCGCTGCTGCGCCGGGGTGCCGACCCCGGACAATTCGCTTTCTTCGACCAGTTCGAGGCGAATGCCTTCGCCGGGCGGCATGATCGAGACGGCAAGTGTCGCTTCAGCAAGGCCATAGCTGGGGCAGAAGCTGGCCGCCTTGAAGCCGGCGTCGGCGAAGCTGTCGACGAACGACTGCATGACGTCGGGGCGGATCATGTCCGCGCCATTGCCGGCAATACGCCAGCGAGACAGGTCGAAGCGGTCGGCGGCGCGGGTTTGCGAACTCATCCGGCGCGAGCAGATGTCATAGCCGAAGGTGGGCGAATAGCTGAGCGTCGTTCCGGGATTGCGGCTGATGAGATCGAGCCAGGCAAGCGGACGGCGGGCGAAATCCTCGGTCTTGAGATAATCGACGCTCATCTGGTTGGCGAGCGGCGAGAGCATGCAGCCGACCAGCCCCATGTCATGGTACCAAGGCAGCCAGCTGACGCAGCGGTCGCTGTCCTGAATTTTGACGCCTATCGCGTGGGCGGCGAGATTGTCGAGCAAGGCGCGGTGGGTTACGGCGACGCCATGCGGGAAGCGGGTCGATCCGCTCGAATATTGCAGATAGCCAATGTCGTCGGAGGCAGCGGCGGGAAGCGGTCCGTCGGAGCGTTCGACCGCGTCGAGGCCGACCCAGTCGCGTGCTTCCACGCCACGCTGCTGCGCGGCGGCGGTGGCGAATTCGGTCAGTTCCGGCGGGAAGAGGAACAGCGCCGGATCACTGCTCGACAACATCACCACGAGTTGCTCGACATAAGCGTCGCGACCGCCGAAGCTGGTCGGCAGCGGCAGCGGCACGGGCCACAGGCCGGCATAGATGGCGCCGAAGAAGCAGGCGGCAAATTCGGGGCCAGTCTCGGCAACCAAAGCGAGCCGGTCGCCCTTGGCCAAGCCAAGCGTCATGAAACGCTGGGCATGGGCCAGAGCGTCGTCGCGCAATTCGGCAAAAGGGTAGGCCCGGACGAGTTGACCGCGGGCGTCGTGGAAGTTCATTCCGCGGTGGCCCCCTGCCGCATAGTCGAGCGCTTCGCCGAGCGTTTCGAAATCCGCCATGCGGCGCGGCAATTTGTCGAGCGTGGGCGTAGTTCCCCCTGGAGTGAGGCTGGTGTCGATCGTGATTGGGCGGTCGAGCACTCAATAATCCTTGGGTCGGTTGAACGGGTCATCAGCAGTTACGCCGTATTGGGCCGCGCGGACGCGGACCGCCTATTGTGATGCTGTCCGAGTGTGGCACAATCAAGGCGTATGACCGACCGCCAACCCAGCCGGAAACCGCCTCGCCCGCTTAATGCTGCGCGGCTGGAGGAGCTTGCGGTGGCTTATGTCGGGCGCTTCGCGACGACGCGGGCGAAGCTCGGCCAATATTTGCGGCGCAAGATAGCGGAGAAAGGGTGGGAGGGGTCTGGTCCCGCCCAAATCGAGCCGTTGGTCGAGAAACTGGCGCGCCTCAAATATGTCGACGATGCCGCCTTTGCATTGGCCAAGGCGCGCTCGCTTGGGCAGCGCGGCTATGGCGAGCGGCGTGTCGATATGGCGCTTCGCCAGGCGGGCGTCGGCGAGCAGGACGGGGCGCCGGCAAAGGAAATAGCTACAACAGGAGCGACTGCCGCAGCCATTCGCTATGCGCAGCGTCGGCGGATCGGGCCGTTTGCGTTCGAGGCACCGGACCCAAAGGGGCGTGGTCGCGCGCTCTCGGCGATGATTCGCGCCGGCCATAGTTTTGACCTCGCGAGGCGGCTGGTTGACATGCCGCCGGACCCCGAGATCGAAATAGATGGGCTCAATCAATCACTTTGTCGCTGACACGTGTCGGTTTCACGACATTCGGCTTTATGATAAGGTCGGCTCGTGATTCATTCTCTGGCATCCTCGTCGGAAGAATCGTCGTCCCCCGTTGACGAAGCGATGGCGCTCGCCGCTGACGAAAGAGAATTTGTTGGCAGGATAAAGTGGTTCGACGCGACGCGCGGCTTCGGCTTCGTCGTCGACGAGGACTTCGACGGCGACATATTGATCCATTTCTCGGCGCTTAAGGATCACAGCCGGCGCAGCCTGCCGGAAGGGGCAAGCCTGAGCGGAGTGGCAGCCAAGCAGCAGCGGGGTTACCAGGCGCGCATCGTCCGAACCATCGACCTGACGACGGCCTTGCCGGCTTCTCCTCGTCCCGCCAATAGGGACGGGCTCAACTCGGATCGCTCGGCGCTGCTCGATGCGGCGGGGGAATTCGAGCCAGTGGAGGTCAAATGGTTCAATCGCGTAAAGGGCTATGGGTTTCTGGTGCGGGGTGGGCCGGACTCGAGCCGCGAGGATATCTTCGTGCATATGGAGACGGTGCGCCAGGCCGAGATACCCGATCTGGAGCCCGAGCAGCGCATCGAGGCGCGGATCGCCGCTGGCCGCAAGGGGCTGACTGCAATCGAGGTTCGTCCAGGTTGAGCCGGTTTGTCCTTGCGTTGCTGATCATGGGCGGGCTCCCGGCACTGGCGGCGTGCCAGCCGGCCGGTAACACCGTGGCCGCGATCGAACGCTCGCCCGCGGGGCTGGACCAGGTTCCGCTGACGATCACGACTACAAGCGGGAAGACGCATAGCTTCACCGTTGAGGTTGCGCGGACCGACGCGCAGCAGGCGCAAGGGCTGATGAATCGCGAAACACTGGCGCCGGACCGCGGCATGGTGTTTCCCTACGAGCCGCCAAAGCCAGCGTCGTTCTGGATGAAGAATACGCTCATCCCGCTCGACATCATCTTCATTCGCCCTGACGGTACGATCGCGCGAATTGAGGCCAACACCGTGCCATTGTCGCTCGATCCGGTAGCGTCGGGCGAACCGATCGCCACCGTGCTGGAACTTGCTGGCGGCCGTGCTGCCGAGCTCGGCATTACCCCCGGCGCCAAGGTGGTTTGGCAACGATAGCGACTGTTGAAGTGTGACGTTGCGCGCGCCGCGCCGTAGCTTTGCGCAAGACGAGGCCGCGAAGCGCTTGCCTAGCCGCGCGAGGCGAGGCAAAGGCGTCACCGTCATGGGATTATTCGCAAACGCCTTCACCTGGTGGAACGGGGCCTCCTGGGGCACGTCGATCCTGTCGCGTCGTCACGGCAAGGAAGTCGGGCGCGACGAGGCCGGCAATATCTATTTCGAGCATCGCAAGACGCCTGAACGGCGCTGGGTGATCTATAGCGGCAGTAATGACAGCAGCCGCGTGCCCCCTGGCTGGAACGCCTGGCTGCGCGGGACAATTTCGGAATTGCCCGAAACCGGACTCCCCCAGCGGCGCGCCTTCGAACAGCCTGCGCAGCCCAATGCTACCGGAACGACGGATGCCTATCGGCCGTCCGGATCGATGAACTCGCTTGGCGTGCGCCCTGCGGCGACCGGCGACTATCAGGCATGGAAGCCCGAATAATCTTGGTCCGGACCCTATTCTTGCTTGCACTGGCAGTGTCTGCCGCGGGCTGCGACCGCAGCCCAGAGGGTGGCAAGCAGCCGGTCAAAGGGGCCAAGCCCGTGACCGTAGACGTGCCCAAGGCGGTCGAGCCGGTTCCGGGAGTCACGCCAATGAGCGAGCGGGTTGCAGTGCTTGGGCTGCTCGACAAGCGCAACGGAATCGTCCGCAACCTGGCGCTGAAACCCGGCCAGGCGGTGCGTGTGCGCGATGCCGTTGTCCGCTTACGTGCCTGCGACTCCACGGCTCCGTGGGAGAATGAAAAGCTGACCGGGGCTTTCGTCCAGCTCGACATCGCCCAGCCCGACGGCACCGGGAAAAGAGTGTTTTCGGGCTGGCTGTACAAGGAAAGCCCATCGCTCAACGTAGTCGAGCATGCGGTCTATGATGTCTGGCCTAAGAGCTGCGCGATTAACTGGCCGGCTGGCCCAGGCGCTCCCGCGACCCCCTCGGCTGCGAACAATCGATCGAGCTCGGCGAAGTCGGCAGGCGGGACGTCGGGCGCCTCATCACCACGGCGGCGACCGAGGCCTGCCGCCGAGAAGCCGACCGCGACGGCCCCGGTGACGTCCGAGCCAAGCGCCGAGCCAAGCAACCCGACGTAGGAAGCGCGGCTGACCTGGACCGCGCCAAGCGAGGCCAGATGGTCGGTCATGAACTGGCAGTCGAGCAGGTTGAAATGGCCGACCTTGAGCCGCGCTACGAGCCAGGCGAGCGCGACCTTTGACGCGTCGGTTGATCGGCTGAACATCGATTCGCCGAAGAAGGCACGACCCAATTTGACGCCGTAAAGACCGCCGACGAGCTCGATCTCACCCTTGGCATTGGCATGCCAGCATTCGATGGAGTGCGCGTGGCCGGCCGCGTGGAGGTTGCGGGTTGCCCGCTCGATCGGGCCGTTGATCCACGTCTCTCCCCGGTCGGCGCATGCCCGAACGACCGCGTCGAACGCCCTGTCGTGGGTGACGGTGAAAGAACCGGAGCGCAGGCGCCGGGCGAGTGAGCGTGAGCAATGGAAACGGTCGAGGGGGATGATTGCCCGCTCGCGCGGCTCGACCCAGAATATCTCGGCTGCGTCCCTGCTGTCGGCCATCGGGAAGATTCCCGCGGCATAGCCCTGGAGAAGCAAATTTGGGTCGAGCATATTGCTCATCGCCGGTCCCTCAGCATATCCGATCGAGTCATGACAAGTTCATTGGAAGCCTGCTTTAGCTACAAATTCAAGGCGTTGATGAGAAACGTCGGCGAAGGTGGTACAGGAATATAAGCCGGGAACGTCACGCCGAGGAGCGTGCATCCGGCAGGTAGGAACGCATCGCCTCCCGTAACGTTTGTTGGCCGTGGCGGTGTTCGCGCCATTGGTAGTTATTGGGCGGCGTGCTCGCTCTACTTAACCAACAGGTTGGAGATTATGATGAGAAAAATTATTTTGGCGGCCATGATGGCCGGGTCGGTCTCGCTTAGCGCTTGCGCCACGACCGACAGTCGTACGGCTGGCGACATGGCGCAGGGCGCAGCGTTGGGCGGAGCTGCGGGCGTTGCTGCCGGCGCACTTATCCCGGGCGTCGGGCTCATTGAGGGTGCCGCGATCGGTGCCGGCATCGGCGGTCTTGCCGGCGCTGTGTGGGCGGACAATAATAATGACGGCTATGCCGACGGCTATTATCAGAATGGCCAATATTATCAGGGTCAGCCGCAGGGCTATGATCCGACGCTTCGCCGCGTTGCGACTGGTGCGGTCGGTGGCGCAGCGCTTGGCGCTGCTGCCGGTGCACTGATCCCGGGGCTCGGGCTGCTCGAAGGCGCGGCCATTGGTGCTGCAGTCGGCGGCGTCGCCGGCGCAGTATGGGCCGATAACGACCGCGACGGTCGCGCTGACGGCTATTATCAGAACGGCCAATACTATGCCGGCCAGCCGGGCAGTGCCCAGCCGGTTTATAATAACAATAGAGCCCCAGTTAGCCGCGGCGAGCGCGGTTAATGAAGCAAGGGATCGTTGATTTACGGTCTCCGCGACCCGTCGGCCGTTCGCGGCCGGCGGGTTTCGTCGCTCTTGTCCTTGCGGCAAGCGCGGCGATGGCCGTGAATGATGCTCCGCTTCACGCGAGTGGTGCAACCGCCGCGGTTCAGGATTTCGGTGCTCGTGGCGGATCGATATGGTTCCCGGGTGGCCAGCCCGACGCGGCAGTACGCTTGCTCGGCTTGATTGCGTCGAGCCAAATCGACGGGATCAATCCGCGTCAATTCAATTTGCGCCGGTTGCAGCAGGCCGTTCGCCGCGCTCCCGGCTCGCCCGAGACGGATCGGTTATTGACCGAGGCGCTGGTGAAATATGCAACCGCGGTTCGCTCGGTCCCGACGACCAGCGAATGGACGATCGTCGATCGCGCCGCGGTGCAATCGCCCAGCGTGGTCGCGAATATGGTTCGCCAGGCGGCTGCGGCAGGCACGCTTGCAACCTTCGTCGAGACAATGCCGTGGATGCATGAGACTTACGCCGGCTTGCGGCGCGAGATGCTGATCGCGGAGCAGCGCCGCGATCGGACTGCAGTGTCGACGCTTCGGCTCAATCTGAACCGCGCGCGACTGCTACCGGCGGCTAGCGCCCAGCGCTATGTGATGGTCAATATCCCTGCGCAGCGCCTTTATATGTACGAGAATGGCAAGGTCGTTGACTGGATGCGGGTGGTGGTCGGGAAACCGGCCCAGCCGACTCCGATGATGGCCGCGCTGATCCGCTACACGGCGGTCAATCCTTACTGGAATTTGCCGTCGGACCTGGTTGCCGAGCGGATTGCGCCCAACGTCGTCAAATATGGCCTGCCTTACCTTCGTGAGAAGGGCTATGTCGTGCTGTCCGACTGGAGCGAGAACGCGAAGCGCGTCGATCCCTCGACGATCGACTGGAAGGCGGTCGTCGCCGGCCGCACAGAAATTCGCATGCGTCAGAATCCCGGGCCAGCTAACGCCATGGGGCGGATGAAGTTCATGTTCCCGAACAACGCGGGTGTCTACCTTCACGACACGCCGAACAAGGAATTGCTCGATGAGCCGGCCCGTTTGCTGAGTGCCGGTTGCGTCCGGCTGGAAGATGCACCGCGGCTGGCGAAGTGGCTGTATGGCCGCCCGCTGGCTGTTACCAAGGGGATGAAGCCGGAGCAGCACGTCGACCTCGAGCGACCAGTGCCGGTCTATCTGGCCTATCTGACGGCGGTATCGAGCGGCAACCAGGCGGTTTTCTATGACGACATCTACGGGCGTGACCGAGCCCGCCTGGCTAGCCTGAGAGGCGCGGCGCGCTAGTCAGTCGCGGCTCCAGACCGCAGTGTAGAAAATGCCGACCGTAAGCGGCCTGCCTCTGCGGTCACGGGCCGGGGCCCAGCGCATGCGCTGCTGAAGCATCTGACATAGGGCCGAGTCGAGCGTGCGGTCGCCGCTCGACTGGCGCGTGCTGCATTCGAGCACGCGGCCGTCGGGACCGATCAATATGGCAAGCGTGGCGCGTCCGCCGGGAACGGCATATTGGCGCAGGGTGCGATAGTCGCGGCGGCTGATGCCGCCCGACAAGAGTCGCGCGTCTTCGCCAATCCCGCCTCCTCCGCCCTGTCCCTCTCCAGATCCTCCGCCGCCGCGCCCATCGCCAGTGCCGCCTGCGCCCGGACCGGTCCCCGTCGTTCCAGCGCCGGCGCTTGGCGCGCTGCCGCGGCCGGCTATGGGTGCTGCCGGGAGAGGATTGGGGGCGGGCAGGGTGATTTGCGGTGGCGGAAGGACGATCGGCGTGGGCTCGGCCTTCGGTCCTTCGACGCCAGCTTCACGTTCGGGCTTCGCTGCCGGTTCGGGGGGAGGCGGTGGTGGCGGGGCCGGTGGAATGACGATGTCGATCAATTGCGTGGACGGCTGGACGATCCGCAAGGGCATGGCGGTGTCCCCGCCCAGCAAAAGCAGCGCCCCCATCCCGACATGGACCGCCGCCACGGCAAATATTGCCTTGGAACGGTCGGCGCGGGACGAAGGATCATAGGCCATGGTCGCAAAAAGCAACGCGCGTTGCCGAAGAAGGATGCGATCTGGAAGCGCAAGGCGCTCGTGCTGGGTCGGCCTCAGCCCGGGTTTTCCTCAAGCCACTTCTCGAGCCACTTGATGGTGTAGTCGCCGCTCAGGAAGGCCTCGTCCTGGATTATGCGCTGATGGAGCGGAATGGTGGTCTTCATCCCATGCACGACATATTCCTTAAGCGCGCGCTTGAGGCGCATGATGCACAGGTCGCGGGTCTGGCCGTAAACGATCAGCTTGCCGATCATGCTGTCGTAATAGGGCGGCACCTTATAGCCGGCGTAGAGGCCGCTATCGACGCGAACATGCATTCCGCCCGGAGCGACATAATTTTGGACCGTGCCGGGCGAGGGGGCAAAGGTTTGCGGATCCTCGGCATTGATTCGGCATTCGATGGCGTGGCCCTGGAGGACGACCTCATCCTGCGTGCATGACAGGCCGTCGCCTTGGGCGATTCGGATCTGCTCGCGCACAAGGTCCATGCCGCTGATCATCTCGGTGACGGGATGCTCGACCTGAAGCCTGGTATTCATTTCGATGAAGTAGAATTCCTCATTCTCGTAGAGGAATTCGATAGTTCCGGCGCCGCGATAGCCCATGTCTGCCATGGCATTGGCGACGATTGAGCCCATGCGCGCGCGCTGTTCGGCAGAGATGACTGGGGAAGGGGCTTCCTCCAGTACCTTCTGGTGGCGGCGCTGGATCGAGCAATCGCGCTCACCGAGGTGGATGGCCTTGCCCTCGCCGTCGCCAAACACCTGGAATTCGATGTGGCGCGGGTCGCTGAGGTATTTTTCCATGTAGACGGTCGGGTCGCCGAACGCCGCATTGGCCTCCGACGAAGCCTGCTGCATATGGCTTTCGAGGTCTTCCTCGCGCTCGACCACCTTCATGCCGCGCCCGCCGCCGCCGCTCGCAGCTTTGATCAGCACGGGATAGCCGATCTGGTCGGCGACTTCCTTCGCTTCCGCGAAATTTTCGACCGGACCCGGCGATCCCGGCACTAGCGGAAGGCCGAGCCGCGCGGCGGTGCGCTTGGCTTCGACCTTGTCGCCCATGATTCGGATATGTTCGGGTTTCGGTCCAACCCAGATCAGGCCGTGGCTTTCCACAATCTCGGCAAACTGGGCATTTTCGCTAAGGAAACCGTAGCCCGGGTGGACTGCGTCGGCGTGGACGATCTCGGCCGCGGAGATGATGTTGGCAATGTTGAGATAGCTGTCCTTGGCCGCGGGCGGGCCGATGCATACCGCCTCGTCGGCAAGCCGGACGTGCATTGCGTCAGCATCGGCCGTGGAATGGACCGCTACGGTCTTGATACCCATCTCATGACATGCGCGGTGGATGCGCAGCGCAATTTCGCCACGGTTGGCAATGACCAATTTGCTGATCG
>JALYRC010000067.1 GCA_030855555.1 Pseudomonadota bacterium | reverse complement strand
CCTTCGCCACCGCGCCCACGGTCGCCGCCTTCACGGCGCGGACCACGATCACCGCGACCTTCGCCGCCTCGGCCACGGTCTCCGCCGCCGCCTTCGCGACGCGGGCCCCGACCTTCGCCGCCGCCACCGTCACGGCGCGGGCCGCGATCGCTGCGCTCGCCGCCTTCGCGCGGAGGACGCGTGTCCTCGAGCGCTGCGCCGGTTTCCTGATCGACGACGCGCATCGACAGGCGAACCTTGCCGCGCTGGTCGACCTCGAGCAGCTTGACCTTGACCTCCTGGCCTTCGGACAGGACGTCACGGACGTTCTCGACCCGCTCATTCTTGATTTCCGAAACGTGGACGAGCCCGTCCTTGCCCGGCATGAAGGTCACGAACGCGCCGAAATCGACGATGTTGGCAACCTTGCCGGTGTAGATCGTGCCGACCTCAGGCTCGGCGACAATGCCGTGAATCCATTGGCGGGCAGCCTCGATCTGGGCGACGTCGCTCGACGAGATCTTAATCACGCCCTCGTCGTCGATGTCGACCTTGGCGCCGGTCGTCGCGACGATTTCGCGAATGACCTTGCCGCCGGTGCCGATGATCTCACGGATCTTGTCCTTGGGAACCGACATCGTCTCGATGCGCGGTGCATGAGCGGAAAGCTCGCCGCGCGTGCTGTCGAGCGCCTTCGCCATTTCGCCGAGGATGTGCTCGCGGCCTTCCTTGGCCTGGGCGAGCGCGACCTTCATGATCTCCTCGGTGATGCCCGCGACCTTGATGTCCATCTGCATCGTGGTGATGCCTTCGGACGTGCCGGCGACCTTGAAGTCCATGTCGCCAAGATGATCTTCATCGCCAAGGATATCGCTTAGAACCGCGAAGTCCTTGCCTTCGAGGATCAGGCCCATGGCGATGCCCGCGACCGGACGCTTGAGCGGAACGCCGGCGTCCATCATGGCCAGCGAGCCACCGCAAACCGTCGCCATCGACGAGGAGCCATTGCTCTCGGTGATGTCCGACAGGACGCGGATCGTGTAAGGGAAATCCTCCATCGAAGGCAGCATCGGGCGCAGCGCGCGCCAGGCGAGCTTGCCGTGGCCGGTCTCGCGACGCGACGGGGCGCCGAAACGACCAACTTCACCGACCGAGTAAGGCGGGAAGTTATAGTGGAGCATGAAGCGCTGGTACGACAAGCCATCGAGGCCGTCGATCATCTGTTCCGATTCCTTGGTGCCCAAGGTAGTGGTGCAGATCGCCTGGGTCTCGCCGCGCGTGAACAGGGCGGAACCGTGGGTGCGGGGCAGGAAGCCGACCATCGCCTCGATCGGGCGAACCGTCTTCGTGTCGCGGCCGTCGATGCGCTTTCCGGTCTTGAGGATCGCGCTGCGGACGATTTCGGCTTCAAGCTTCTTGGTGAGCTTGCCGGCCTTGATCGCGTGGTTCGGCTCGGCATTGACCAGATAGTCATGCAGTGGGGTCTTGGCAGCGGCGAGGGCGGCAACGCGCTCGGCTTTGCCGACGAGCTTGTAAGCCTGCTCGATCCCGGCGCCGGTGAGTTCGCGAAGCTTGCCCAGGATCGACTTGCTATCGGTGTCCTCGGGCAGCTCCCAAGGCTCCTTGGCGGCCTGCTCGGCAAGCTTGATGATGCCTTCGACGACCTTGGCGCTGGCGCGGTGGGCGAACATGACGGCGTTAAGCATGGTCTCTTCGGACAGCTCATTGGCTTCGGATTCGACCATCATCACCGCGTCGCGGGTGCCGGCGACAACCAGATCGAGATCGCCCTCGGCAATCTGCGTGTTGTTCGGATTGAGGACATATTGGCCATCGACATAGCCGACGCGCGCCGCGCCGATCGGACCCATGAACGGGACGCCCGAAATGGTCAAAGCAGCAGAGGCCGCGATCATCGCGAGAATATCGGGTTCGTTTTCGCCGTCGTAGGAAAGCACCTGGGCGATGACGAGGACTTCATTGTAGAAGCCTTCCGGGAAGAGCGGGCGGATCGGGCGATCGATCAGGCGGCTGGTCAGCGTTTCCTTTTCGGTCGCACCGCGCTCACGCTTGAAGAAGCCGCCCGGAATGCGTCCGGCGGCCGAATATTTTTCCTGGTAGTGGACGGTGAGTGGGAAGAAGTCCTGCCCCTGCTTGACGCTCTTGGCGGCAGTCACGGCGCAAAGCACGACGGTTTCGCCGAGCGTGGCGATGACGGCGCCATTGGCCTGGCGCGCAACGCGCCCGGTTTCGAGGGTCAGCTTCTTGCCGTCCAGGTCGATTTCGACAGTCTTGATATCAAACATTTGAATTCCTTTGCCCGTTCGCCGGATGCGAGACGGGTTCATCTGTGCGGGCAATCCGGCCCGCGGCGGGATGGGGCATTTCTGAGCCCCGTAAGCGCACCACCGGAATGCGGTACGCTCGAAAGGAAAGGGCGCCCGAAGGCGCCCTTGGGGTTATTTGCGAAGGCCGAGCTTGGCGATGAGATCGCTGTAACGCGAAACATCTTCACGCTTAAGGAAGTCGAGCAGCGAGCGGCGCTTGTTGACCATCATCAGCAGGCCGCGGCGCGAATGATTATCCTTCGCGTGGGTCTTGAAATGGTCGGTCAGCGTCTGGATGCGGCTGGTGAGGATTGCGACCTGGACCTCGGGCGAACCCGTATCGCCTTCGGCGCGGCCATGGTCCTTGATCAGTTCGGCCTTTT
>JALYRC010000039.1 GCA_030855555.1 Pseudomonadota bacterium | reverse complement strand
CGCCAGCAGTCCGGGCACCCTCTGCGGAACCCGCTTCGATCCGGAAGACTTCCGGCTTGGACCACTTAAGTCGTTCCGTGCGCGGCTTGTTCTTGTCGGTCATGCTTAGGTCCCCACCCCATTCAATAAATTTGATCGGTCAGCTATCACTGCAACCAGCCCCTTACAATCCGCGGGTAAATGATAAATTAATTTTGCGCGCCGGGTTGCAAATGCACCACATTCCAGTGGACGTAGTCACGTCCGTTGCTGGGCTTCACTGCGTCGCCTATACATTCGATTAGCTCCCGCGTCGACGAGAGTTTAATCCATAAGTGATGCTGCATGACCACATTCGCGCCATACCACCAATATCATGACTTTCTGGATTGCCAGGAGGAGCAGGCACTCCTCGATTACGCAATCAAGAACGAATCGCGCTTTGAGGGTTCAACCCTCGCGGGCGGGGTGACTGACGAAACGCGTCGTCGTTCACAGCGACTGACTGACCTCGGTCGCCCTGGCGAACAGTTTGAAGCGCGCATTCGGGCAAATGCGCACGATTTCTTCGCAAGAGCTGGCACACCGCCATTTGAAATCGAATATGTCGAACTGGAGATGGCTGCTCACGGCGACGGAGCCCACTTTGCGGCCCACACCGACATCCCCTTTGGCTGGGGGCGTTCGCCGCTTGGCGGTGACAAAAGCGGAACCCAGGACCGGATTATCAGCCTGGTCTACTATTTTTACCGAGAGCCGCGCGGTTTCGATGGCGGTGCACTCTGGCTTCATCGCTTCGGCTCCAACTCCGAGCCCGGCGACTACGTAGAAATCCAACCGGAAAGAAACAGTCTGGTAGTGTTTCCCTCCTGGGCCACCCACGAAGTGCGGCCAGTGAACTGCCCAAGCAAGACGTTTGCCGACTATCGATTTGCGGTTAACTGCTGGCTGTGCCGTACCTTGTGACCGTCTGGCTAAGCTGGGACGCCGCAACGGGTCAGCGTCGTCCCTCACCCAATCGAAAGATGCCGCGCGCCTTGTTCGCCTTGTGAACTGACCTTGGCCACTTTCTCTCGCCGCCGCGGGCCGGCCATCAAGGCGACCGTCATTGCAAATACAGCTGCAATAGCGCTCGTGCGTAGTGGGAAGTCGACCAGACTGTGGGCAAGCATAGCGGCACTGGCAATGGTTGCAGCGCGCGCGAAATGATCGATGATCGGCGCACGCCAGATGGCAATCGCCCTGCCGAGCCACCACAATAAAAAGATCAGGATGAGGAGCAAGCCGGCAAGACCGGTCTCAAGCACCAGTTCGATATAGTCGTTATGCACGTGGTTGACGTAATAGCGATCGATCCGGTCGGGATCTTCATAAGCGGGATAGATGGAATTAAAGCTACCGCTGCCCGAACCGGCTGGAAAGGTATCGGACAGCGCGCGCAAGCTGGTCGAAAAGGACGTCGCGCGGGTTGAAACACTCTGGTCTGCTCCCGCTGCCGCGATCCTGCTTTCCAGCGGAGTTGCGAAGACGGCGATCACTGCCGCAATAGCGAGCAGGATCACAGCCACCATTCCCCACCGCGCCAATCGCCCGGAAATCGGTGAACGAATAAGTAGCGATGCGGCCAATACCGCGATCCCAAGTCCGAAGCCCGCGGTTGACGGGTTAAGTGCAAGCCCCACCAATAGTACTAGAAGCGCCCCGCCGAGGATCGCGTAGCGCCCCGCTTCCTGCTGGACCAGGCGCCGCCCGCGACGTTTCACTCCGAGCAGCGCGACCATGAAGGGGATGGTGACAATCAGCAGGGTCGCCATGTGATTGCTGTTGGCGAAGAACCCCGTAGCCATACCATTGTTCGTGATTGCATAGAGATACCACGGCGAGTCAAAGACGTTGGCGCTGGTCACCTGGAGCACGCCAAGCAGCACGCCCGCGAACGCGGCCAGCCCAAGCGCGATCGAAAGCCACAACTCGCGATAGGCACCGACCCTCAGAATCGCGGCGATGATCGCCAGCGGCGGGAGCAGCCACAGGGCCGATGCCATCGTGTCGTATGGGGTAAGGGAAAGCGGCAGCCAAGGGAGCGGCTGGCCAAGCAGGGCAAAGCCGCGAACCACCATTTCGCGCCCCGGCAGCATGCTCCAAATGGCGGGCGGCAACGGAATGAGCTGCACCAGGACAAGCGCGACCATCGCATAGCACAGGCGCACCAGATTACGCTCCGGCAACCCCGCTTGCATCCGCAGCGCCGACATGGCCGCCCACGCCAGTATGCCAATGGCGCCGAGCTGAAGCGCCATATTGGGCCAGGCCGCGCCCGTGCTCCCGCCCAACAGCAGGCAGGCAAGCATGAACAAGGGCACCACGGCGGCGCGAAGGGATTGGTTTGTACTCATGATTTCGAGCGCACCAATCTCAGGCCCGTGACCGTAACCTGTTCGGAGGGAGCATATTCGCGCGTCGTGCCGGTCAGCCGGATCGTCTGGGGCGAACATCCCGCCGGGACGGTGTATCGGGCGGCGATTGGCCGCACGACGTTCTCTGCATCGCCGATCGGGAGCTTAAGCAAAGCCTTCTTCCCCGGTCCGCACGACACGGTCCATGCCAGGCCGCTGCCACCGTCCCCATCGCTGGTGCGCATCACGCGCATCGCAAGCTCATACGAGCCCGGCGAAAGAAGCAATGTCTGGCTGGCGAACTCTGCATCGGCCCGTCCGTAATACATGATTTGCAGGCCGCCTCCCGCGGCAGGCTCGGCAAAGCCGGCCTCGCCGCTACCGAAAGTCCAGTTAAACGGGGCTGGCGCAGCAAGCTTGACAAAATTCGGATTGAAAATTCCTGCAGGTGCAGAGCCCAGCTTGCTGATCCGCACCCAGAAATCACGAGCGCGCGCAAACTCGCCCTTCTCCACGAGCGAGCGCAACAGTAGCGCCTGCCACACCGGAGCGCCCGCCCCGTCGGCTTGACTCATTCCGTTCCCCGCAAGCGTCAGGATCAGGTCGAAATTGGCCGCGTCGCGCGCCAGTTCGGCAAGGACAGCGTCGCCCAGCTCGCGGTTACCCGCGAAGATCCGCCGTAAGGTCGACACTCCGTCGGGCGCTTTGGCATATTGGGCAATGGCTGGCACAAGCGCGCTGCCCCCATGCGGCACGAGCCTCGACAGCACCGACGCATGACGAAGCCCTTCGCCGGGA
>JALYRC010000022.1 GCA_030855555.1 Pseudomonadota bacterium | reverse complement strand
GGCGAGATCATGCTTGGCGACGACGAGCAGTCCGGAAGTATCCTTGTCGATACGGTGGACGATGCCCGGCCGCGCGACTCCTCCAATCCCACTCAACGATCCGCCGCAGTGATGGAGTAGGGCATTGACCATCGTCCCATCGCGATTGCCCGCGGCTGGGTGAACGACGAGGCCAGCCGGCTTGTCGACGACCAGCAGATGCTCGTCTTCATAGACGATGCCAAGATCGATGCGCTGTGGTTCATTATGTGCGGGTTCGGGCGCGGGAACGGTGAGAAGATATTTTTCATCGCCCTTCACCTTGATCGCCGGATCGCGCACGGGCTGGCCGTCGGGGCGAGTGAGTGCGCCGGATTTCGTCAGCACCTTCAAGCGCTCGCGCGACAGGGTCGGGACGCTGTCGGCAAGCGCGCGATCCAGCCGCCAGCCACCGTGGCTCGGCGCAAGCGCGATTTCGAATAAGGATTGCCCCCCGGCCATGACGAACCATGTGGGCGAGGCGAAGGCGGCTTTCAATGGGTTGCACGCGCTGCACTCCTCGCGCATCACTTGGCGCCATGAATGCCATCGATCTTGCCAGCCTTTTGTGCAGCCGCCTGTGCCACGACCTGCTGTCGCCGGTCGGCGCAATGAACAACGGCATAGAATTGCTCGCCGACGAGCAGGACGCCGAAATGCGCGAGCGGTGCCTCGAGCTGCTTACCGAGAGCGCACGGGCAAGCGCGAACAAGTTGAAATTCTTCCGTCTGGCGTTCGGCGCGGGTGGTGGGTTCGGCGACGACATCGACACGCGCGAGGCGAAAAGCGCGCTTGAGGGCCTCTACGGTCCAGAAAAACGGATCGAGCTTGGGTGGCTGGTCGCCGGCGACCGCCTGCCCAAGGGCGCAGTCAAACTGCTCCTCAACCTCGCAATGATTGCCGGCGATGGCCTGGTTCGCGGCGGGCGGCTCGATGTCGGGGTCGAACGCGGGGAGGGCTCGATTGAAATGGTGATCCGCGCCGAAGGTCCGCGCGTGCTGGTCGATCCGACGCTGCGCGAGACGATCGTCAAGGGCGCGGCGGGCAGGACCGTCGAGCCACGCGCCGCCGGGGCCTGGCTTGCGCATGAACTTGCGGCCGAAGCCGGCGGATCGATCCAGCTCAGCGACCCGTCCGCCGAAGTCCTCATGATCGGCGTTACCCTGCCGATCGGATTAGCCGCCCAGAGCTAACGCGGTCTTAACCCATTGCCGGCATAAGCGGCTCGATCAACATCGAGGCAGTGCACGCACATGGACGACCTAATTGCCGATTTCGTGTCCGAATGCCGCGAAATGCTCGAATCGCTTGGCGGCGAGATCGTTGCCTGGGAAGCAAGCCCCGACGACCGCGCTCGGCTCGACAGCATCTTCCGCTTTGTCCACACCGTGAAGGGCAATTGCGGCTTCTTCGATTTCCCGCGCCTCGAAGCGCTTAGCCACGCCGCCGAGGATGCGCTTGCCGATTGCCGCGCCGGACGCCGCACGCCCGATCATGCGCTTGTCAGCGCAGTCCTGGCGGTGATCGACCGTATCGGCGAAATGGTTGCTGCAATCGAGGCTGGAGAAGAATTTCCTGCTGGAAACGACGATGCGCTAATCGGATCGCTTGAGCCTGGTGCCGAAGCTGCGGTAGCTCCGGTTAGTGCCGGCGATGCCAGCCTTAAGCCCGCCAGCGCCGCACCGCGCACGATCCGCCTTTCGGTCGAACTGCTCGACCGGGTGATGTCGGGCGTCAGCGACATGGTGCTGGCGCGTAATGAGCTTGCCCGGCGCCTCCGCGAATCGAGCGGCGACGTGACCGTCGACGGTGCGTTCGAGCGCTTGTCGGGAATCATTGCCGAAATGCGCGACGCGATCACTCGCACGCGCATGCAGCGGATCGAAAATTTGTTCGTCGCTTTGCCGCGCATGGTTCGCGATCTCGCTGGGGAACTTGATAAGCAGGTACTGGTCGATATCGAGGGCGGCGATGTCGAACTCGATCGCGAAATGATCGAGATGATCCGCGACCCATTGACCCACATCGTTCGCAACGCGGTCGACCACGGGATCGAGTCGCCTGCCGCCCGGCGCAAGGCTGGCAAGCGCGAGATCGGCATATTGTCGGTGTCGGCGCGCCAGTCGGGCAACCAGATACTGATCGACATTGTCGATGACGGGCATGGCATCGATGGCAAGAAGCTGGTCGAAAAAGCCATTTCCAGCGGCACGCTGACCAAGGAGGAAGCTGCCGCGCTAACCCCGCGCGATCAGCTCGCCCTGATCTTCGAAGCCGGACTGTCGACCGCGCAGGCGGTGACCGCGATCAGCGGCCGCGGCGTCGGCATGGACGTGGTTCGATCCAACGTCGAGCGCATTGGCGGCATCGTCGAGGTCGATTCGACGGTCGGCCGCGGCACGCGCATGACTCTTCGCGTTCCACTGACGCTGACAATCATCCCGGCGCTTACAGTGTCGATCGGAACCCAGCATTTCGCCATCCCGCGCGCCGCGATCGAGGAAATCGTCCGCGCCAATGGCTCGAGCGTTACGCTGGAGCGCGTCGGCGGGGCGGGCATCGCCACCATTCGCGGTCGCCGTGTCCCTGAAATCAGTCTCGCTGACGTACTTGGGCTGGAAAGCGCGATGGGCGATCTCGAACGAACGCTTGTTGTGCTCAAACCGGCCGGGGGCGACCTGTTCGCGCTCGCTGTGGATCGCATTCACGATCACGAGGAATTGGTGGTCAAGCCGGCCGCACCCGCCGTCATGGCGACCGGGCTATATGCCGGCACCACACTTGCCGACGATGGCAGCCCGATCCTGTTGTTCGACCCTGCCGGGCTGGCCGAAGTGGGCGGCATCCGCCTTGAGCAGCAGGAGCGCGGCAGTCGCGTCATCGACGGCGCCCAGACTGCAGCCGTCGCCGCCGACATCCCGGTGCTCCTGTTCCGCGGCCTCGACGGCGCGCGCCGTGCCATCCGCCTCGGCATCGTCGACCGCATCGAGGAAGTTCCTGCAGCCTCGATCCGCCAGGGCGCGGGCCAGCTTCGGGTCCAGCTTGGCGAGGCGATATTGCCGCTGGCCGGCACTGCGTCCGACGCCACGTTCGAAGGCAAGGTGCGACTGTTCCGGCTTAACGATGGCTCGCATGAGATCGGCTATGCCTTCCGCGAAGTGATCGATCTGATGGCCATCGAGAATGAGGTCATCGCCGCGGCCAATCCCGGCGAAGTTTCCGGCGTCACATTGATTGGGGGCGAGCCCGCCGAACTGGTCGATGTGCATTGGCTGTTTGCGCAGCATCTTGGCGCCGCCGCCCGGCCCGGTGCGCCTTTGGTGTGCCGCTTGCCGCTGGACGATCCGTGGATGCAAAACATGCTCCGTCCGATCGTCGAGGCGGCTGGCTATCTCGTCATCGGCGACGGCGACGAATTGCTCCCCGACCTGGTAATCCAGACCGACGGGGCGGCACCCTCCGCGACCAATGGCGACGCCCATGTGCTTACGATTGCCGCCAATCCCGATGCCGCCGACGGGCAAGACCGGATTTATCGCTACGATCGCGCCGGGCTTGTGCTCGCGCTTAAGTCCGCCGGGGCGGGGAGGGGTCGATGAACGAATTATTGCTGATCGTGACGATCGCGGGAAGCCGAGTCGCATTTCCAGCGGCGAAGGTCGAAAGCGTGGTCGAGCTCGATGCGCTTAGCCCGGTGCCGCGCGCCGCGCCGCACATCGCAGGCCTGTCCGCCCTGCGCAGCCGAGTGCTGACCGTGATCGACTGCCAGCGCAGCCTGGAGCTGGGTTCGACCGACTGGTCGGGCCTGCGCGAGGCGGCGGTCGTGGAGATCGATGGCCATCATTACGCCTTGTCGGTGGACGCAGTCGAGGACGTCGTCGAGGCCTTGTCCGAACCGCAGCCGCTGCGCGCAGCGATGGGCGACGGATGGGAGCGGACGGGTCTTGGCCTGGTCGAAACCGAGGAAGGCCCCCTGCTGCTGGTCGATATTGCTGCGCTCATCGCGGGCCCTGCAAGCGATCGAGCGGCGGCTTAAGCCCTTGGTTATACTTCATCGTTAGAAACATAGTCGAAGCAGTCAGTTGAAAGCGCCTACTCATGAAAACCTGCCTTATCGTCGATGACAGCAAGGTGATCCGCAAGGTCGCTTGCCATATCCTCGAGACCCTGGAATTCCAGGTCGAGGAAGCGTGCGACGGCCGCGAAGCGCTTGATCGCTGCATCGAAAGCATGCCCGACGTCGTCCTGCTTGACTGGAACATGCCGGTCATGAGCGGGATGGAGTTCCTCAAATTGCTCCGCCAGCGCGGTCATGAGGACCAGCCCAAGGTCGTATTCTGCACCACCGAAAACGATATGGCGCACATCCGCGCTGCATTGGAGGCCGGTGCCGACGAATATGTCATGAAGCCGTTCGACCGGGAAACGCTCCATATCAAACTTCAACTCGTCGGAGTGGCTTGAAGCCGCGACGATGAGCGGCGTTCCCGTCTTGTCGCGGTCCGGCCATGACGCCGGATCCGTCCGCCCCCATGGCCGCCGTCCGCGACTGATGATTGTCGATGATTCGATCGTCGCTCGCGCCGTGCTTAGTCGGATGATTCAAAGCGACGGCGGATTCGAAATCATCGCCGTTGCGGGCACTGCCGAAGACGCAATCGAGGCCCTCCGCCAGGTGCGGGTCGACGTCATCCTGCTTGACCTGGAAATGCCGGGCGCGGGGGGATTAAGCTCGATCCCGCGGATCCTTGCCGCTGCGCGCGGCGCGCAAGTGCTGATCGTCTCATCTCAAGCGGAGGAAGGCGCCGAAGAAACGGTTGCGGCGCTTGCCCTTGGCGCAGCCGACACGCTGCCAAAGCCGGGGACGGGCCGTTTTAACGGGCGCTTCGCCGAAATATTGATGTGCAAATTGCGTGCGCTTGGCTGCGCCGATTATGCGCCCGAACCAGCGCCACGCGCGGTTTCCAAGGCGCTTCCGGTGGCGCGCGGCCCGGTGATGGCCGAGGCCCCGTTGGGGCTGGTCGCGATCGGCGCCTCGACCGGCGGGATCCATGCGCTTGCAAGTCTGTTCGAAGCGCTTCCGGCGCAGATCCATGTTCCCATTCTTGTCACCCAACATCTTCCCGCGGCGTTCATGGCAGTGCTTGCCCGCCAACTTGCGGCCGCTTCGGGGCGGCCCGCCACAGTGGGCGAGGATGGCATGAAGCTCTTGCCCGATCAGATCGTCATTGCTCCGGGCACTGCCCATCTCAATCTTGACCGCCAACGCGATCAATTGATCGTCCGCCTGACCAATCAGAAAATGACCTCGGGGTGCCTGCCTTCGGTCGATCCGATGCTGTCGACGGCCGCGAGCGTCCTTGGACCACGAGCGCTTGCCATCATGCTGACCGGAATGGGCCGCGACGGCTCGGAAGGCGCAGCGCGGCTGGTTGCTGCCGGCGGGTCGGTGATTGCGCAGGACGAGGCCAGTTCGGCCGTGTGGGGAATGCCGCGTGCGGTGGTTGATGCGGGGCTCGCCTGCGCCGTACTCCCGCCCGTCAAGATTGCGCGGCGGATTGCGCTGCGCGCCGAGGAGGCAATGTGCAAGTAAGCGACAGTTCGCTCAGGATTCTCGCTGGCCTGCTCGAGGCGCGGACCGGGCAACAATTGACCATGAGCCGCCGCTGGCGGATCGAAACGGCGCTCTCCTCGCTGATGCGCGAACGCGGGATCGTGACGCTCGACGAGCTCATCACCATCCTCGTCATGGGCAAGGAGCCATCGCTGTCACAGCGCGTAGTCGAAGCCTTGCTCAACAACGAGACCTACTTCTTCCGCGACCGCACGCCGTTCGACAATCTTTCCCGCACCGCGCTTCCGGCGCTGGCCGAACGCCGCCGCGACTCCAAGCGGATCCGTATCTGGTCGGCTGGCTGCTCGACCGGGCAGGAAATCTACTCGCTAGCCATGCTGTTTGCCGAGGATCCGGTGCGCTGGCAGGGCTGGACGATCGATTTGCTGGGCAGCGATGTCAGCGAAACCGCAGTCAATCGCGCGCGCGCCGGACTCTATACCCAGTTCGAGGCACAGCGCGGGCTTGGCGTTACCCAGATGATCCGCTGGTTCAGCGAAAGCGACGAGGGCTGGCGCGTCGCCGAGTCCCTACGCCGCAATGTCCGGTTCCAGGTCCACAACATCCTCGAAATGCCGCCGCACCCGGGTCAGTTCGACATAGTGATGTGCCGCAACGTCCTGCTTTATCTCTGCCTCGAGAAGAAGCGCGCCGCGTTCGAGCGACTCTCGTCGGCACTTGCGCCGGACGGCTGGCTGATGCTTGGTGCAGGCGAAACGGTCATCGGCCAGACGGAGAAGCTGGTCGCCGACCGTGATTGGCGCGGGCTTTACCGTC
>JALYRC010000015.1 GCA_030855555.1 Pseudomonadota bacterium | reverse complement strand
GCGAAATAGACCAGCATCAGTGCAATGAATATCGGCCAGCCGACCGCCGGATGAGGCAGTGCGGCGAGCCCCCCGCCGACCCAATAAGCAATCGCTGCGGCCCCGGCAGCGGTCCAGACGGTAATCCCGACGAGCGACATTGCCAGCATGGCGAACAATTTGCCGAGGAAGATGGCATCGATCGGCACCGCCGCGGCGAGGATCTCGATTACCTTGTTCGACTTTTCTTCGATCAATTGCGACAGCAGCATGCCTGCGAGCAGGAGCGTGAGCACGAACAATATGGTCTGTCCGCCGCGCGCCACGAGCTGACGCGCGAAAGCAAGCGAGCCCGACGAACTGTCGGCAAGGGTCACTTTCAGCGCCGGCCCGGAGGGCGTGATCGCGCCAGCCTGGATGCGCCGCGCCTCGTCGACGAACAGGCCGATCTGTCGAACCGTGCTGCCATCCGCCTGAACGGCTCCGGTGAAGTGCGGACGGGCAAGGCCGCCGTCTAGCACTCCGACCCGCTCGACCGCTTTGTCGTTAAGCAGGGCAATGCGTTGCGCTGCGAGGTTTGGGGTCGGCTCGGCACGACTTAGCGTCACGAATGGACGCTCCCCCGCGAGCGGGGACAAGCGCTCGCGTGCAGTTTTAAGCGCCTCATAATCCGCGACCGAAGCGATTACTGCGACTTGCGGAACGGTCCGCGCGGCGTCGATGCGGTCACCGATCCCGCCGAACATCACGCCCATGATGATTGGGAACAAGGGTCCGATCAGGAACAATAGGAACGTCTTGCTGAACACCGTCGCAGTGAAGTCGCGCCGCGCGATGACGAAGGCAGCGCGAATGGTCTCGGGAAGGTTCATGCGGCTTGCACCTCGGTAAGGGCGCTGCCCATTTCATTGGCCGCAGCAGCGCCGGCAATGGCAATGAAGGCGTCGTGGAGACCGGGGCGCTCAATGCTCAAGGTCTCGATCCCGGCATTGCCGTCGAGCAGCGCTTTTAACAGTGGCTCGGGACCGCCTGCGGGCAGTTCGAAGCGCCATTCGCCGCCAATGCGTTGCGCTGACGGCGGCAGGGCCGAGCGCCACGGGCCGCTGTCGGCGCGCGTGCGCAAATGAACGATCGGGCGAAGCCGGTCGCGCGCCTCGTCGACGCGCCCCTCGAATGCGACTTTCCCTTCGGCAATGATCGCGACCCGCTCGCACAGGCGTTCCGCATGGGCGATGACGTGGGTCGAAAAGATTACCGTCGTGCCGGCTTCCGCCTGGTCGCGGATAAGCTGTTCGAGTTTTTCCTGATTAAGTGCGTCGAGCCCCGAAAAAGGTTCGTCGAGAACGAGCAATCTTGGGCGATGGACCATCGTGCCGAGCAATTGCACGGTTTGCGCCATGCCCTTCGACAAGGTGCGGATCGGGCGTTTGACCCAGTCGCCATAACCGCGGCCCTCGAGCAGTTCGACCGCCCGGGCGCGGCCGACCGCGATTGGCAGCCCCCGCAGCGCTCCCATGAAGGCAATGGCTTCGGCCGCGCTCATTGCCGGATAAAGCCCACGCTCCTCGGGCAGGTAACCGACCTGGCGCGCTACTTCCAGCGGTCGCGAATGGCCAAGAAGGCGGCGCGCGCCCTCGTTCGGATCGATGATCCCGAGCATCATCCGGATCGTGGTCGTCTTGCCAGCGCCATTGGGACCGAGAATTCCGCTAATGCTTCCGGTGGGGACCGTGAGGCTGACGCCGTCGACGGCGCGCTTGCCGTCGAAATCCTTGACCAGGCCATCGGCCTCGGCCGCCAATTCACCCGCGCCATATTCGTGCTGAGCTTGTCGCACTATTCTTCTTTCTCGGGTCGAAATGGTCCCGGTCTTAGACAAGCTCGGGGTGAACGGGATAAGAGGTCCCGTGTCTAGGGTGGATAAGATCAAGGAATCAATAAAGGCGAAGGCGACCGAGCTTGGCTTTGTCGCCTGTGGCATCGCGCGCGCCGATTCCACGCCGGACGCAGGAGAGGGCCTGCGCCAGTGGATTGCCGCCGGGCATCACGGTGAAATGGGCTGGATCGAGGAGCGCGCAGGCCAGCGTGCCAGTCCGAACGCACTGTGGCCCGAGGCAAGGTCGGTCATCGCTTTGGCAATGAGCTATGCGCCGGCAAGCGACCCGCTTGCGCTGGCGGACGCTAGGAGCCAGGGGCGCATCTCGGTCTACGCGCAGGGCTCGGACTATCACAAGGTGGTCAAGAAGGCGCTGAAGGCGATGGGCCGGTGGCTGGCTGACGAAACGGGCAGCGAGCTCAAGGTGTTCGTCGACACGGCCCCCGTCATGGAAAAGCCCCTGTCCGCTGCGGCCGGTCTCGGCTGGCAGGGCAAGCATACCAATTTGCTTAGCCGGGAGCATGGCAATTGGCTCTTCCTAGGCGTCATCTACACCACGCTGGACCTCGAGCCCGACGTGCCGGCAAGTGATCATTGCGGGAGCTGCACGAGGTGCATGCTGGCCTGCCCCACCGGAGCGATCGTCGCGCCGCACCGGATGGATGCGCGCAAGTGCATCTCCTATCTGACGATCGAGCATGCCGGGCCGATCCCGAACGAATATCGCGCCGCCATGGGCAATCGCATCTACGGCTGTGACGATTGCCTCGCAGTATGCCCGTGGAACCGCTTTGCCGAACAAGCCCAGTCCAATATCGCTTTCGCCCCGCGTGCCGAGCTTGCGGCCCCAGCTCTTGCGGACCTGCTGAGCCTCGACGATGCGAGCTTCAGGATGATGTTCTCGGGCTCTCCGATCAAGCGCATCGGGGTTGCCCGGATGATCCGCAATTGCCTGATAGCGGCGGGCAATAGCGGTGATGCGAATTTGATTGGCCCCGTGGAGCGGCATGTCGCGAGCGACGACCCGGTAGTGGCTGACGCGGCCCGCTGGGCGCTGGCACAACTCGGCGTTAGCGTCCCTGGATCATCCTGATGCACTCTGCCTGGAGGACGGGCTGCCCTTCGCGGTTGCGGGTGTCGATGTGGGTTACGCGCGGCTGGCTCGGTGAGGGATAGAGGTAGGCGTCGAGCAGGCACGAGCCGCCGGCGAACTGGAGCTTGGTGCCGGATCCTTCGCGGACCTGCAGCCGCGGCGCGCCGAAGCGGGTGGCGAGTGCGTTGGCATCAAGCCCCAAGAGGTCCCCGCGCTCGGGTGCGACCACTTGGACCGGGCTGGCGCTAGGGGTGGGGGTCGGGGTGGTGCCGCACCCGGCGAGCAGGAGCAAAGCGGTGACGGTCAGGATTTTACGCATCGGCACGCTGTGACGGCGCGAGCATCGGCTGGCAAGCTTGTCCTGCGATGCGGCTACGGCTAGGCGCGGCAGTTCCTTTTTCCAGCCAGGACCAATCATGACCGCCACGACCCTCGACGTGCTGTGCATCGGCAATGCCATCGTCGATGTCATCGCCAATGCCGACGATGCCTTCCTTAGTAACCAGGGCCTCGACAAGGGCTCAATGCGCCTGATCGACGAGGCCGAAGCCGTGCGACTCTATGGCTTGATGGGTGAAGGCCGCGAAGTCAGCGGCGGGTCGGCCGGCAATACCGCGGCGGGATTGGCCGCCCTCGGCATTCGCACCGGTTTCATCGGCCAGGTCGCCGCCGATCAGCTCGGTACGATCTACAAGCATGACATCGAGGCGCAGGGGGTCGATTTCCTTGTGCCCGCCCGAAGCGACGTCGGCGCAACCGCGCGTTGCCTCATCCTCGTCACGTCGGATGCCCAGCGGACGATGAACACCTTTCTTGGCGCGGCGCAGATGCTTGAAGCCAAGGACGTCGATCTTGGCGCCGTAGCCAGCGCGGGAATCACTTACCTCGAGGGCTATCTGTGGGATCCCGCCGAGCCCCGGGCGGCGATGGAGGCGGCGATCGACGCGGCCCGCGGCGCCGGGCGCAAAGTAGCGTTCACGCTATCGGACAGCTTCTGCATTTCGCGCCACCGCGACAGCTTCCTGAAGCTGATCGACGAGGGCCGGATCGACATCCTCTTTGCCAATGAGGCCGAGATCACGGAGCTGGCGGGCGAGGGTGACTTCGACGCTGCCGTGGCGGCAGTGGCGCCCAAGGTCCCGACGTTGGTCGTAACCCGCTCGGAAAAAGGCGCAATCGCTGTGGCCGGTGACGAGCGAGCAAGCGTTGCCGCCGAACCGATCGAGCGGCTGGTGGACACGACTGGCGCGGGCGATCTGTTCGCGGCGGGATTCCTCGCCGGGCAAGCGCGCGGGCTTGGGCTGGAAGTGTCCCTCAAGCTTGGCGCGATCGCGGCTGCCGAAGTCATCCAGCATTATGGCGCGCGCCCGGAAGCCGATCTGAAGGTGCTGGCCGGCAATTTGCTCGGCTAAGTTAGCCGCATCCAATAGAAAAGGGCGGCCCGGATGTCCGGACCGCCCTTTTTTTATGCCTCGGCGTGAAGCCTAATGGCGATGGTCGGGATCGTCGATGCCCGGGACATGCGGCTGGAGCGCTTCCACATCGTCCTCGTGGACTTCGACGCGGCCCTGGCCAAGGTGGCTGTTGCGCCGGCTGTAGCCGAAGTAGATGAGGCACCCGATCGCGGTCCAGATCGGAAGAACCAGCATCGCTGTCGTCGGCAGGTTGAAGAACAGGAACAGGCAGCCCGCGATCGTCAGCGGCCCGATGATGATCAGCGCCGGGACCCGGAACGCACGCTCACGCTCGGGATCGCGCTTGCGCAGCAGCATTACCGCAATCGCCACCATCAGGAAGGCATAGAGCGTTCCGGCATTGGCAATGTCCGCAAGCTGGCCGACCGGCAGGAAGGCCGCCGCGATCGCGACGACAATGCCGGTGATCGCGGTGACAATGTACGGCGTCTTCCACTTGGGATGCACTTCGGCGAGCTTTTCAGGCAGCAGGCCGTCCCGTGCCATGACGAAGAAAATACGAGTCTGGCCGAACAATAGGATGAGGATGACCGACGGCAAGGCAAGGATCGCGCCATAGCCGAGCAGATTGCCGATCGTCCCGAAGCCGATCTGGCGCAGGACGTGCGCCAACGCCTCATTCGAGCAGACCAATGCCTCGCGATAGGCGGGCATGGCGCACTGGCGCGCAAGTTCTTCCGAGCCCGTCGGGAACGGAATGCCATTCGGTCCCATAATGGGCTGGCCACCGATGGTGCCGACGGCGCCGGCGGCAACGAGAATGTAGACGACGGTGCAGAACAGCAAGCTGCCGATCAGCCCGATCGGCACATTGCGCTGCGGGTTCTTGGTTTCCTCGGCAGCGGTCGAGACCGCGTCGAAGCCGACATAGGCGAAGAAGATCGTCGCCGCAGCGCCGACCGCGCCGACCCCGGTTCCGAAGCCACCGAACAGGCCCGCGGGAAGGAAGGGATTGAAGTTGGCGGTGTCGATCGCGGGCAGCGTGAGCGCGATGAAGGCGGTCAGCGCAACGAGCTTGATCGTTACCAGCACGGCGTTGACCTTGGCGCTCTCGTTGGTGCCGATCATTAGCAGCCCCGTGACGAGCAAGGCGATAATCATTGCCGGCAGGTTGATGAACCCGCCAGGCGCGCCGCCCAGGGCAAGCGGTCCCGCGGTGAGGTAGGCCGGCATGGCTATGCCGAACGTTTCCTGCAGGATGGTGCCTGTGAAGAAGCCAGACCAACCGACCGAAACTGCGGAGGCGGCGATGGCATATTCGAGCACCAGCGCCCAGCCGACCGTCCAGGCGAGAAATTCGCCCATGGTCGCATAGCTGTACGTGTAGGCCGACCCCGCGACGGGGACCATTGCGGCGATTTCAGCGTAGCAGAGGGCGGCGACAATGCAGACCGCGCCGGCGATAATAAAGGCAAGCATGAGCCCGGGACCGGCTTTCTGCGCGCCGGCAGCGGTGAGCACGAAAATGCCCGTTCCAATGATGCAGCCAATTCCGAACAAGGTGAGCTGGAAAGCGCCCAGCGATCGGTGAAGCGATTTCCGTTCGGCTGTCGCCAAAATGGCATCGAGTGGCTTTACGCGCCCGAATATCATGTTTGTCCCCTCAAAAGTGGTTCGAGCCGTTTCATCGGCCCCGTTGCTTTGGCGCGGAGCCTAGCGACTCGGACGCGGGGGGCAAGCCCCCGGGGCCGGCGCGTGGCACATGAAGGCGAAAAGTGCGTCTATTTGGCCAGCATCGGCCCAAGTGGCGCTCCGCCGAACAAATGGACGTGCAGGTGGGGGACTTCCTGTCCGCCGCGCTTGCCGATGTTGCTAAGCAGGCGATAGCCTTGCTGATCGGCGCCGACCTGCGCCGCGACCGCGCCGATTGTGCGGATGAAATCAGTGATCTCGACGTCCGAAGCCTTTGCCGCAAAGTCGTCCCAGCTCACATAAGCTCCCTTGGGAATGACGAGGACGTGGATGGGCGCGATCGGGGAGACGTCGTGGAAGGCGAGGCTGTGCTCGCTCTCCATCACGGTTCTCTTCGGCAATTCCCCACGCAGGATGCGGGCGAAGACATTGCCCGGATCGTACGGCAACTTGGCATCGATGGGCATGATGGCGACGACTCCGGCTTGACCGCTTGGCCGCCTTCGCTACCACGAAAAACCATGAACGAGGAAACCCCTGAGTCCCTGATTCCCTACGACGAGATCGTCCAGGAAGCCTTGCGCGAAGTGGTCGGGCGCGTGCTTCACGAAGTCGAGAAGACCGGCGGGCTCCCGGGTGGCCATCATTTCTACATTACGTTCAAGACACGTGCCCCGGGCGTCGATATCCCCAAGCATCTCACCGAGCGCTTTCCCGACGAAATGACGATCGTCATTCAGCATCGTTATTGGGATCTGAAGGTCGAGGATGACAGCTTTGCGGTCGGGCTTTCGTTCGGCGGCGTTCCCTCGATGCTGGTCGTCCCGTTTGCAGCAGTGACGGACTTCGTCGATCCGGCCGTCGACTTCAGCCTGAAGTTCCAGGCCAATGCCGCGCCCCAGGGGCATGAGCATCCGGAGCATCCCGAGAATGACCCGCCGATCGGAGAAGCCAGCGAAGATGGCTCGAACGTCGTAAGCGTCGATTTCACCCGCAAAAAATAAGCACCGCTATCCCAGTCGCTTAGCTCGGACAAAGCCGGCTAACGGTCATTCTTGCCCAAATGCTATTGCGACTAACTCTCAATAGCGCTAGTTGGCCCGGACAATCTGATCCGGAGACTTGTTTTGTTCGTCGCGCCACTGTTGCTGACCACCCTCGCTTTCTCGAGCGCAACCGACGTTGCCGGGGGAGCGGAGGAAGCGCCCGCGCAGGTCACCGTCATCGGCGAGCGCGTCACCAAGGTGGATTCCGCGACGAAGACGCACACGCCGCTGCAGGATGTGCCGCAAGCGATCAGCGTCATTACCGCTCAGCAGATCGAAGAGCAGGCGCTGCGTTCGGTGGCCGATGTGCTTCGCTACGTGCCCGGCGCGACCGCGGCGCAGGGCGAGGGGCACCGCGACCAGATCGTGCTGCGCGGCAATAATTCGACTGCCGACTTCTTCGTCGACGGGCTTCGCGACGACGTCCAATATTATCGCGGCCTCTACAATCTCGATCGGGTCGAGATTTTGAAGGGCCCCAATGCAATGATCTTCGGCCGCGGCGGCGGTGGCGGAGTGGTCAATCGCGTGACCAAGCGGCCCGAGGCATCACGTTTCGCAAATGTCGCCGTTTCGGGCGACACCGAGGGCGCCTGGTATGCCGAGGGGGATGCCAATGGCGCGCTCGGCAACGGGATCCTTGGCCGGCTGAACGCGGTTTATGAGCGGTTCGACAATGACCGCAAGGTCTATGGAGGTCATCGCCTGGCGATCAATCCGACCGTTGCGATCGAGGCCGGCGCTGCCACGCGCATCGATCTCGGCTTCGAATATGCCCGCGACCGGCGCGTGGTCGACCGCGGCGTCCCGGCCGACGCCCGCGGTCGTCCGGCTCCAAGCATCACCAACCCGGCGCGGCCGCTTGACGGTTTCGACCGCACCTTCTTTGGCGACGCCGACATCAACCGCACGCGCTTCAATGCAAAGGTCGCGAGCGCACGCGTCGAACATCGGTTCAGCGATGCGCTGCGCTTGTCGTCGAAGGCGCTCTACGGCGATTATGACAAGACGTATCAAAACGTCTTTGCTGCCGGCCCCGCGACCATCGTGGGCGGCGCAGAAACCGTTGTGATCGAGGCGTACCGTGATCCGACGAAGCGCACGAATCTGCTGATCCAGAATGATCTCATCGCGGAGTTCGCTACTGGCGGCATCGCCCACACAATACTGATCGGCATGGACTATGCCGACCAGCGAACCCGCAACCAGCGGATCAATGGCTTTTTCGATTCAGGCGTCGCGACGACGAGCAGTGGTCGTAGGACAGTCGTCGCGCTAACCGACCCTCTTAACACCCCCCCGGTCACCTTTCGCGCCGGGACCGGCAACCGCTCGGTCCGCTCGAACGCCGACGTTATCGGTCTCTACGTCCAGGACCAGATCAAGATTGGCGAGCATGTCGAAGTAATTGCCGGCCTACGCCGCGACTGGTTCAAGCTCAGGGTCGATAATCTGACCAGCGGCACGTCGGCCAAGCGCACGGATAATCTATGGTCACCGCGGCTCGGCGTCATCGCCAAGCCGCTACCCGAACTTAGCCTTTACGCCAGCTTCAGCCGCTCCTTCCTGCCGCAGTCGGGCGACCAGTTCACAACGCTGGACTCGACGTCGGCGTCGCTCGAGCCCGAACGCTTCACTAATTATGAGGTCGGCGCCAAGTGGCAGGTCCTGCCCCAACTCGACTTGACGCTTGCTGCCTATCGGCTCGATCGCACTAACACGCGCGAAACGGATCCGATCACGCTGCAGCCCGTGCTGAGCGGAGAGCAGCGCAGCAAGGGGATAGAGTTTGAGGTGCGCGGCCAGCTGACACCGCAATTGTCCCTCAGCGGCGGCATTGCCCGGCAGAATGTCGAGGTGCGCCGAAGCGCAATTGCTTCGCTTGTCGGACGCAAGGCACCGCTGGTTCCAAAGCTGCAGGCGTCGCTGTGGGGCCGCTATGACTTCACTCCGAGGATTGGGGCAGGCCTTGGAGTAAGCCACCAGTCGAAGCGCTTCGCCTCGATCAGCAATGCAGTGGTCCTGCCGGCTTATACGCGGGTCGATGCGGCGGGCTTTTTCGACCTGACCGATGCGATCGAGCTTCAGCTCAATGTCGAGAATCTGCTCGGCAAGGATTATTACGCGACTGCCCACAACGACAATAATATTACGCCGGGCAACCCGCGCACCGCGCGCGCGACCGTGAGGTTCGGCTTTTAGCGTTCCAGCGTCGCCGCATGGTCGCGAATGCGCTTCAGGTCGTCGACGAACGCGGCGCGCTCGGTCCGGCGGGCCTCCTCGTCCGGCAAGCGCAAAAGGAAGCTGGGATGAACCGTCACCCAGCAGGAAGAACCGTCGGCGAGCGTCAGCGGCGCACCCCGGACCTTCGAGATGGTGACGATCTTGCCAACCAGCGAGCGCGCCGCGGTTGCGCCAAGCGCGACGGTCAGTGGCGGGCGGATCAGTTCGCGTTCGCGTTCCAGCCACCAGCGGCAGGCCTGGATTTCGCCGCCATCGGGCTTGGCGTGAATCCGCCTTTTGCCGCGCGCAACGAACTTGAAATGCTTGACTGCATTGGTCACGTAAGTGGTGGCGCGGTCGATCCCCGCTTCGGCTAGGGCGGCGTCGAATAATTGCCCGGCGGGACCGACGAATGGCCGACCGGCAAGGTCCTCCTGATCGCCCGGCTGCTCGCCGACGAACAGGACGCTCGCACTCAGCGGTCCTTCCCCAAACACCGTCTGCGTGCCGCACTTGTAGAGGTCGCAGCGGGTGCATGTCGCTGCTTCCGCCTTGAGCGCGTCCCAGCTCGCCTGGAGGTTCGATTGCGGCGTTGGCGCCTGGCTTCTTGAGATCTCGATCATCGCGGCTTCGCGTTTCTGCGCGCCCGCAAGCAATTCACCGATCAGCGCCGTCTCGGGCATGTTCTTCCAATATTTCTTGGGCATTTCCTTGGTCATCGCCTTCACCTTGACCCGCGCCGGGTTGAAGATGCTGGCGTAATAGGTCTTCCACACCGCCTCGACCGGATCCCCGTCCGGGGCGTCTGCGCGGGTCGCACCGGGTAACTCAGTGAGCACTTCGCCGTCCCAATGAATTGACAGGCGAGGCGTCAGGATCGACCAGCGCATGGCGGTAAAGCGGCGTACGAAGAAGCCGGCGGTGGCGCGAACGATGTGATGATCGGGCTCGAAGAATGCCACGAAGCGCGGGCCGGTATCGTCCGCCACCTCGCGAAAGCGAACGAAGGCATGCATCTTATGGAGGTCGCGGCGGACCTCCTTGGCCATCGCCTCGAGCCGGTCGAGCAAGGGGTCGGCGCGATCCTCCATCGAGCGGCGATTGGCGCGCAACTTGAGCAGCATCGCATAAAGCAAGGCGAAGCGCTCCGGGTCCGAATGGCAGATCGCCTTCCCCGCGAGATCGACAAACGCGCGCGGAACGGGGAAGCTTGCGCCTGCCGGGGGCGGCAAGGTGTCGGGGCCGCCGAACAAGTCCCCGGTCGTGCCTTCGATCTGCCACGCAATTGCCGCCGGCGGAACACCCGCTTCGGCAAGGCCGCGCGCCGATTCCCGCCATCCGTCGAAATCGTCGGGCGCCGACAGAGTGACGCGATGCGCGTCGATCATCGGTCCGTCGGCAAGCATCTACTCGCGGTCGTCGCCTTCGTCGGCGCCAACCTTGGCCCGCTCGACCTCGCGCGGTTTGCGGCGATCGAACACGGCGCGAAGTTCCGCGACTTTTTCGTCCGACAATTCCTCGGCCGCAGCCGGGAACATGTCTTCTTCTTCCTCGTCGATGTGATGCGTATAATCGTGCTTCAGCGCTTCGAACTTGGTCATCCAGTCGGGCGAATTTGCGTCGAGGTCGGCGATTTCCTGAAGCATATCGCCGATTTCCTTATGCTCGCTGACCGAGTGGACGGCGTCGTGGCGGAGGTCCTCGCGCGCAAGCATCGTTGCATAAAGGGTTTCTTCCTCGGCGGCGGCGTGCGCCGTGACTTCGATCTTGAAGGTCTCGAACAGGCGGCTGCGCTCCTCGCTCCCGCTGTCCGAACCGACGATCTGATCGAGGAGTTGGCGATGGCGGGCGTGGTCCTGTTTCAGGCGATCGAAAATGTCGATATTGGACATAATGCTTCCTTAGTTGGTTTCCTGCTCAACCGTTCACGCGGCAAACAGGTCCAATTGGGTCTGTCGCGGCGCAACCAAAGCGCGCAGGTCGGCGCGGTCGGTAAGCAGGGTCGGTCGCCAGTCGCTGGTGACGATGAACGGCCGGACCTTGGTAAGCGACACGGTCAGCCGTGCAACATCGGCAAGCGTGATGCTTCGCCACCGCCGCGAGGACAGGATCCGCCCGACCGCTTTCGTGCCAAGCCCCGGAACCCGGAGCAATTGCTCCCGCGGTGCGCGGTTTACGTCAATCGGGAAAAATTCGCGAAACTTCAACGCCCAGGCGAGCTTTGGATCAATGTCGAGCGGCAGCATTCCGTCCACGCCTGCCGCGCTGATCACTTCGGCCGGCTTGAACCCGTAGAAACGAATCAGCCAGTCGGATTGATAGAGGCGGTGCTCGCGCAGCAGCGGCGGCCGCTTCAATGGCAGCACGGCGCTTGGGCTGGGGATGGGGGAGAAGGCGCTGTAATAAACCCGCCGCAGCCCGAAGCGGTCGTAAAGCATGCTTGCCTTGGAAACGATGTCGCCGTCGTTCGCGAAATCGGCGCCGACGATCATCTGCGTCGACTGTCCGGCGGGAGCGAAGTTGGGGGCGCTCTTATACTTCTTTGTCGCATCGCGGGCATCGATGATCGACGCCTTCATGTCCGTCATCGCCCCCTCGATCCGGCCATTGTCCTTCTCGGGAGCAAGCCGCTCAAGCCCGGCGACCGTCGGTAATTCGACGTTGATCGACACCCGGTCGGCGTGAAGTCCTGCCTGCCGGACTAACTCGGGATCGGCGTCGGGGATCGTCTTCAAATGGATATAGCCCCGAAAGTCGTGGTCCTCGCGAAGCGCACGCGCAACCTCGACCATCTGCTCCATGGTGTAATTGGACGAACCGATAATCCCCGACGACAGGAACAACCCCTCGATATAATTGCGCTTGTAGAAGGACAAAGTGAGGTGGACGACCTCCGCCGCCGTGAACCGCGCGCGTCGCACGTTCGAACTCTTGCGATTGATGCAATAATGGCAGTCGAAGATGCAGCTGTTGGTCAGCAATATCTTCAATAAGGAAATGCACCGCCCGTCCGGAGCATAAGCATGGCATATCCCCATGCCCTCGGTTGATCCGACGCCCTTGCCACCGCGACTGTCGCGTTTCGACGTCCCGGACGAAGCACACGAAGCGTCGTATTTGGCTGCATCGGCGAGGATCGCAAGCTTTTCGCGGGTGTCGAGCTGGGCCATGCGTTCACTCTATGTTCTCCAGTGCGAGGAGTCGAGCGAAATCAGGCGGTTGAGGTGAGCGCGCGCATTAAGGGACGGCGGACGGCCATAATGAGAAGTGCCCCGCTGAGGGCGATGGAGGCGTCGAGCGCCCAGAAGGCGGCGGGGGTCATCTGGTCATAGAAGCTGCCGACCCAGCCCATAATCACCGTCCCGAGGAACGGGGCGGAGAACGCGCCGCCCATCAGGGTCGATTTGATCCGCGCGGGGGCAAGCGCGGAGACGATCGACAGCGTTACCGGCCAATACCACATGAAGGCCAATCCGGCGCTGAGGTAACATCCGATTGCCCACCACACCGCGACCTTGCCGTCGGCGCCGGGCAGCATACTGCCGACGCTCAGCAGCAGGATCGCCAACGCCATGATCGTCGATCCGATGGCGAGCTTGGTCAGGCTGGCAGGCTCGGCTTGCCGCCGCGCCTGCGCCGCCCACAGCGCCACCAAGGGAGCGGCGGCGAGGATGCTGCCCAGACTGTCGAGCGAATTGAACCATCCGGCGGGGACCGTGCCCGAGACGGTTGCCAAGTTCACGTCGGCGTCGATCCAGACGATGCCGATGCTCCACAGCATCGGGTAGGCGATGCTCACCGGAATAACCAACGCAATTACCACGATCAGCGCCCTGCTGATTCCTCTCTCATCGCTCGTCAGCTCTACTTTTTCGCCACCGCGCGAGCGCACCACGGGCTGTTCCGGTAGGTGCCGCTGGCCGGCAAGGTAGATAATAAGCGCCAGCAGCATCAGCCCGGCAGCCAGCGCGAAGCCGGTGTGCCAGCCGTAGATTTCCGCCACCATTACCGTCGCCAGCGGCCCCATCACCGCGCCAATGTTAATCCCGGTCGAGAAGAGGGTGAAGCCGCGCTCGCGGAGCGATTCCGCAGTCTGCGGATAAAGCGTTCCGACCTGCGCCGAAATATTACCCTTGAGGCAGCCCGAGCCGAGGATCAGGAACAGCAGCGCGATCAGGAAGGTGGCATCGAACGACATGGCGAGATGACCCGCCGACATCAGCAAGGCGCCGATGACCACGGTGCGCTTGGCGCCGAGCCAGCGGTCGGCGATTAGACCGCCGAGGACCGGGGTGAAATAGACCAGTCCGCCATACCAGCCGTAGATCAAGGAGGCGAAAGCGAGATCCGACATCGGCCCGCGAAATTCGAATAGTTCGCGCAGCGCCGCCAGCCCGAGAACGTCCTCGGCATGACCAGGAAGGAGCAATTGCTTGACCATGTAGAGCGTCAGCAAGGCGGTCATGCCATAATAAGAAAATCGCTCCCATAATTCGGTGAAGGCGAGATAAAAGAGGCCGCGGGGATGGCCCAGGATGTCCGGCGAACGTGGGACGATCGGTGCGGCGGCGGCGGCGGTCATGACACCAGCGTAACAGAGTTTGCTGGCATGGGAAGCGCTCCGGGCACTACCGGGGTTGCAGTGCGGCGGCAGCGCATTAGGCTAGATGGAAATCGGGGAAAATTATCATGCGCCAAAGCCACGCCTTTCTCATTGCTTCCTCTGTCATGCTCTCAGCGCCCGCCCTCGCGACGCCGGCCGAGGACTTCAAGGCGATGACGGACGAATATTGGGCGTATACGATGCGCGAATATCCGACGTTCGCTTCGCAGCTCGGTATGCGCGAATATGACGACCAATTGGGTGATATCAGTCTTGCCGCGGAGGACCGTCGGACGGAAAAGGCCGCCGGCTTCCTGCGGCGGCTCGACGCGATTCCCGACGCTGGCCTTTCGCCAGCCGACCGCATCAACAAGTCGATCCTGAAGCGGAGCCTTGCAGAGTCGGTGGAGGCGAATGCGTTTGGCCAGCGGATGATGCTGTTTTCCAACCGAAGCGGCTGGCACCAGCAAATGGCCGGGCTCGCGGAAGGGCTGACGTTCAAGACCCGCCGCGATTACGATAATTATCTCAAGCGCCTCGCGGCCTATCCCGCGCTTAATGATGAAGCGCTGAGGATCAGCACGCGGGCGGCAAGCGAAGGGTTCGTGCTGCCGTGCCTTTCGCTTAACGGGTTCGAGGATACGATATCAGGCGTGATCCCGCCGGACCCGAGCAAGTCACGCCTGTATCAGCCATTCGCAGGCGAGCGGCCGAAGACGGTCACGGCGGCGGAGTGGAAGGCGCTGCAGGGGCGGGCGCGTGCCCTGATCGATAGTGACCTGCGCCGCGCTTATGCCAAGCATCTCGCCTGGTATTCGGGCAGCTACAAGCCGAAATGCGCAACGTCCGTAGGCGCCTCGGCAATGCCCAATGGCAAGGCGTGGTACGCCTACCGCATTCGCAACCAGACCACGACGAAGCGCGGCGCGGAGGAAATCCACCAGCTTGGCCTGAGCGAAGTCAAACGCATCCGCAGCGAGATGGAAAAGGTAGCGAGGAAGGCCGGCTTCGCCAGCAGGGAAGCGATGATCGCCGACCTGCGCACAAATCCGAAACATTATGCCAAGACGCCCGAGGAGCTCATGCAGGCGACGGCGCGCGAGCTTAAAAAGATCGACGGCAAGATGCCAAGCCTCTTCACCGTGCTTCCGCGGCTGCCCTACGGCATTCGCGAGATACCAGCGGAAATCGCGCCGGGCACGACGACCGCTTATTATAATCAGGGATCACCCGAAAACGGCATTTCGGGGACCTATTATGTCAATACGTCGAAGCTCGACCAGCGGCCCTTGTGGGAAATCCCGCCTCTGTCGGTCCATGAAGCGGTCCCCGGCCATCATCACCAGATTGCGCTGCAGCAGGAACTCGACATGCCGGCGTGGCGCCGTCACGGCACCTTCTTCACGGCATTCGTCGAGGGCTGGGGCCTTTATTCGGAACGCCTCGGCATCGAGATGGGGCTTTATGACACGCCCGAAAAGGACATGGGGCGCCTCAGCTATGAGATGTGGCGCGCAACGCGTCTTGTCGTCGATACCGGAATCCACGCCAAGGGGTGGACCAAGCCCCAGGCAATCGCCTTCATGACCGACAATAGTGCGCTTTCGGCGGCGAATATAGAGGCCGAGGTCAATCGATATATCGCCAATCCGGGGCAGGCGCTGGCGTACAAGATCGGTGAACTCAAGATCCGCGAGTTGCGGGCGCGTGCCGAGAAGACGCTGGGGGAGGGGTTCGATCTGCGCCGCTTCCATGACGCAGTCCTTGGTCAAGGCGCGGTCCCGCTCGACGTCCTCGACGCTCAGATCGACGCCTGGATCGCGTCCCAGCGTCGATCAAGCTGACGAGAACCGGGCTTACTTGACCGGCGCGACGGCCGCTTTGTCGCCTTCGCGCCGGTCGCCGAAGGCGCGATTGATTTCGTGCTGGGCGCAGCCGGTATGGCCGCCCGGGCCAACCGCGGAGCAACTGCCGACGCCGGTTGCACCGGCGGTCGCCAGTGCTTCGGCCTGCCTGGTCCACGATTGCCGCTGCTGAAGCGTTCCGGTTTCGCGCAGCACTTCGGGAATGCGAAAGCGCTCGGCCTCGGGCCGGCGCCGGCAGACGACGACATCGTCATCGGTCGCACGCGGACAGGGATCGGTACCATAGACGATGATCTCCCCAGCCTGGCTGCGCTGGGCGGCCGCTTGCGAGCCCGGAAGCGCGAGACCGGCGACGATACTGGCCGTCGCGGCGGCAGTGAGGATCAACTTCGACATCTTAAGTCCTTTCACTTGTGACAGCGCGTTGCCGCCCCAATGGGTTCCCAATCAGATTCGTTTCGAGAGGCCGATCGCAACGCGGCAGCCCGCGCGGACGACCGCGCTCAACAGCGGAAAGCCGGGTGCATCCGCGGCGCCGTGAGCGCGCGCGGTCTCTTGATGCTCCAACTCCTCGGCGCGAAACTCGGCAATGTCGGCGGCGAGCGTCGGATCGCTCGTGCCTAATGCGTCAAGTTGTTCGCCATAATGAAGGTCGATTTCCGTCTCGACCGCGTCGGTGCAGGCCATAGCGGCCTTTTCGCCCATCAATGCAGTCGCCGCGCCAAGCGCAAATCCGGCAACGTCCCAGATTGGCTGGAGCAGGGTCGGGCGAACGCGCCGCTCCGCCATCAGCTGGTTGAAGCGGTCAAGGTGGCGCTTTTCCTGAAGCGCCATCCCGGCAATGGCATGCGCGGCAGGCGAATCCTTGCGCAATACCGCAAGCTGGCCTGCATAAATCCGCGTCGCGCCATATTCGCCCGCCTGGTTGACGCGAAGCATCGCGGCCGGGTCGGGCCTTGGTTCGCTGGGGCGGGTCACGCCATCTTCCTTCGCGCAAGGATGACGATCAACACCGCTCCGCCAAGCGAGAATAAGGCGTTGAACCCTGCCAGCGAAATGCCGGCAAACGACCACTGCACCTGGTCGCAGCGGATCAGCGGGACGTTCATGATTTCCTCTAGGCTGGTCGCGCCGGTGGTGGTGCAAGTCGTCAGCCCCTCCCACCAGCCATATTCGACTCCGGCGTGAAACACCCCGATCGCCCCCGATACGGCAATTGCGAGTGCCGCAAGCAAGGTCATCAGGCGCGTTCGCGGCGCAGCCAGTGGCGACAGCAGGGCGCCAATCGCAAGCAAGATCGCAACGCCATGCGGATAGCGCTGCCACCAGCACATTTCGCACGGATAGAGCTTGCCGACATATTCCGACAACAACGCCCCGCCCAGCAAGGCCAGCGGCACCCCGAGCGCGACGAGGCGCGCGGTCCGGAGCCGGTCGGCGATTGCAACGCGCGGCGGTGCAAGCATTAGCGCGCGCGCGCCTTGGCCGGTCCCGCGTCAGTAGCGGCCGGAGCAAGCCGCTTAAGCGTCCGGATTGCGTAATCGAGCTGGAAGTCCTTGACCCCCTTCTTCTCGAGCTCCGCAGCAGTGGCGGAGAAACGCGGATCGGTGCGGTCGTCGCTCTGAAGAAGGTCGTCCTTGACCTGCGCCTGGTTGATCAGGTGGCGCCGCAGATCGGCCTCGCGCAGCCGCGGCCGCGCCTTATAATCCGGATCGCTGAGCTGGGGCACATTGATGTCCGGCTCGATGCCGCCGCCCTGAACCGAGCGTCCCGACGGCGTATAATAGCGCGCGGTCGTCAGGCGGAGCGCGGTCGTCGGACCGGTCTGGAGCACGGTCTGCACCGAACCCTTGCCGAACGAGCGCTCGCCCATGACAAGCGCGCGGCGGTGGTCCTGAAGCGCCCCGGCGACGATTTCCGCAGCCGACGCCGATCCCGCGTCGATCAGCACCACGATCGGCCGGCCTTGGGCAAGATCGCCCGGCTTGGCATAGAAACGCTCAATATCGTTCTTCTCGCGCCCGCGCTCGGAAACCACTTCGCCCTGGTTGAGGAAGGCGTCGCTGACCTCGACCGACTGGTCGAGCAGCCCGCCAGGATTGGAACGCAGATCGACGACATAGCCAAGCGTGCGGCCGCCGGTCGCTTTGTCGATCGACATCAGCGCCTGGCGGGTCATCTCCCCCGTCTGGGCAGAGAAGGAATTGATGTTGATGACGCCAACGCCCTCCTTGACCTCCCATTTGACCGGCTTCAGCTCAATCCGCTCACGGATGATGCTGACATCGAACGGCTTGTCGCGTCCGGTCCGGACAATGGTCAGCTTGATCGGCGTGCCGGGGCGCCCACGCATCTTTTCGACCGCTTCGTCGAGGCTGAAGCCGTACAGGAATTCGCCATTGATGTGCGTGATGTAATCGCCGGCCTTGATGCCGGCACGATGGGCGGGCGTATCCTCGGTTGGGGTGATGACCTTGACCGCGCCATCCTCGCTCGAGACCGTCAGACCAAGTCCGCCATAATTGCCATCGGTCGTCGACTTCAACTGGGCGAACTCGGCCCCGTCGGCATATGAGGAATGCGGGTCGAGCGCGGCGAGCATCCCGTCGATCGCGCCCTTGATCAGCGTCTTGTCATCCACCTTGTCGACATAATTTCCGCGCACCCTTTCGAACACGCTCATGAACGTTTCGAGTTCTTTGTAGGTGTCGACGTCAGCGGCAGCGAGCGTGCTGCTCGTCATCGGCAGCAAGGCAAGCGCGCCGACCAGGGCGAGCGGGGGGAGCAATTTGGCGAAGCGGTTCATCACTGTCTTCCTCAACGGGATCGCGCGTTTCCGGCAAGCCCCTAGCCTAACGAGTCTTGCCGCCATTTGACAGCATGGCTGATGAACCTGCGATGAGGGCTGCCGAGCGCGGTTGTCCTGCCTCGCGCAGTTCGAGCGAAACATCGCCCAGAGCGCGCCCAAGCGTTACGCCCGCGGCCACCCGCTCGCCAGTCCGGACGGTTGGCGCGAGGTCGATGAGCAGGCTGGTCCAGCCGTTGCCATGGTCGATCACGATAATGCCGTCATGCTCGCGAAATGCGCCAGCGAAGAGGATCTTTCCCGCTGCCGGGGCGACGATCCGGCTTCCGCGGGGCGTTGCGAAACGGATCCCGCGCGACCGGACCCCGGAGGCGCTGACATTGCCGAGCCCTTCAATCACCGAAGCTTGGGTGGGAAGCGCATAAGCGAGCCCGAGCGGAGCAGCGCGCGCGTCCGCTGCGTATGGGCGCGGCGGGGCGAGCGGCAATCGGGCAAGCGCCCGGGCGAGCGAACGCGCCGCACTTGCCGCGGCAGCCTCGCTGCCAAGATCAAGCAAGGCCTCACCGCCCGCAAGCACCTGATCGTCCACCCCCGAAACGGTGGCGCGAAGCTGAGCCGCACGGGCGTTGGCCCGGGTCTCGAGCACGGCGAAGCGGCGCTGCTGCTCGACCAGTTCGGCGCGCGACGCATCGACGGTGCGACGGGCCGCGCCGGCGCGTGCGGCGAGCTCACGCCCGCGGTCCAGCTCGCTTTGCAGCGCGGCGCTGCGGCGCATGATGACCGGCATGCTGCCATCGATCAGCGCGCGAACGCGGACCAATTCGGCGATCGAATTGGTATCGGCGAGTGCGATCATTGGCGGGCGGCGACCCATCGTCGCAAGCCCGGCGAGCAAAGCGGCAAGCGGCGCGCGCTGCTGGTCGAGCCGCGCACCACGCGACGCAACGGCGCTCCTCGCGGCGGTCAGCTTCACATCGGCGGC
>JALYRC010000191.1 GCA_030855555.1 Pseudomonadota bacterium | reverse complement strand
TCGAACAGCCATGCATGCTCGCCGCCCGAATGCCATGGCGCGAGCCGTGCGGCGAGGTCATTGCCCGATGCCCGTTGGCGACCGCGGAAAAGCTCTGCAAGGAAGCGCAGCCGGCGGTGCTCGACCGGGCCGGAATAGCTGCTGTCGATCGCTTCGGAGATCCAACCTGCTTCTTCGACGGTTGGCGCGGGGCCATCGCCGGTTGCAAGCTTGGCCACCCATTCGGACAGGAAGCGCCGGTTGGCGGGCGAGTCCGGCAGCGACAAGGGGTTGAGGCGCGTCGCATTCCCCGGGCGGAGCGTGTCATAAACCCCGCCGATCGCGCGCAGGAATATCTCCGCGCCGCGATCCTTGTCGAAGAATACGATGCGTGGGGCGTAACGGCGGGACTGGGCAAGGAGGAAGCCAAGCACGACGGTCTTGCCCGATCCCGACGGCCCGATGATCGTGAAATTGCCAAGGTCGCCGCGATGGAAGTTGAAGAAATAGGGACCCGCGGAGGTCGTTTCGAACAAGGTCACCGCATCGCCCCAGAAATTGCCACTTGGCGTCCCGACGGGGAAATTATGCGCACTCGCGAAGCCGGCGAAGTTGGCGGACGAGACCAGAGCACGGCGGGCGATATAATCGAAATTGCCGGGAAACTGGGCCCAGAAGGCGGCCTCGAGCCCAAGCTCCTCGCGCACTGCGACGAAGCCGGCGTCGGACAGTGTTGCTTGCGCTTCGCCGACCATGCTTTCCAGCTCGGCGAGGCTGCCGGCCCGGATGAGCACCGTCAGGTGATGCTCGCCGAACAGTGAGCGCCCCGCGGACACCTCATCCTTGGCGAGCGTCAATTCCGACCGCAGCGAAACCGCGGCATCGTCGGCCGAGCGCATCCGGCGCAGGGCAAGGTCCATGCGGTCAAGGGCCGGGCCGCGGTCGACGACTGCGAAACTCTGCGTTACGACCATTTCGAATGGCAGGCGGTAGAGATCGTCGAGCATTCCCGCGTCGGTCTCGGCCGGATAATCCTTGACCGAAAGGATGGCTGCCACCTCGCTGGGATTTCCGTCGACAGGCCCTAGTTCAATCGCATCAGCGCCAAAACTGACCCGCCGCCGTGCCAATACATCGGCTAGCTCGCCGTGGGGCAAGAGAACGGGTGAGCTGGTTCCGTTAAGCAGCGTGGCGAGAAATTCGGCCGGTTCGGACGCAAGGCCGGTCGGGAGGTCATAGCTCTCAAGAACGGTCGGCCCATAAGGCTCAAGCGCCGCGACAAGCGCTTCGCGGGCCCGATTAAGCTCGCGCAAGTCGGCACTATTGTCGGCCTTGGCCTTCTGATCGCCAATGAACAGTCCGAGCAGCCGGTCCGCAGCGCGGGCGCGGCCGGCGAGCGGACGGATAACCAAAGTTAGGTAGAGGTCGTTGACGTACAGCTTTCGCGTCGCAAGGCGGTTCTGCCAGGCCGCGTCAAGCGAAGCACTGAACGGATCGCCAAACTGTCCCACGAGCTCCGCCGAAACCGCGCGGCGGACGACGTGGTGGACAAGCGCAAACCGCGCCGAGGCGACCGCCTGAAGCATTGCGTCACGCGCCGCCTTGCGGGCCTCGAGCTGGGCCGCGTCGATCGTCTCGAATGGCAATCCGGCCAGCTTGATGACCTGCATCGCGCGGCCGTCCTTGGTGATCAGCGTATGGTCGTCGACCTGCGCCCGATAAGGCAAATGGTCGCCAATCGCTTTTTCCTGCCGGGCGGCACGATCACGGGCGGTAGACATTGGCGCCCCACAGCTTGCGGTTCGGAATCCGCGGGACCCGGCGAAGGCGGGTCATCCACAAGGCCATGACGTGCGGATCGCGCAGGTGGGCGGCATAGCCAAGCGCATGAATAAGTAACGCCGGCAACAAAGCAAACAGGCTCTTGAAGATCAGGAACAGCTCCGCCGCGACGATCCCGTTGAGAACGAAGAACGGATAAGTGACGCCCGCCACCATCTGGGGCCGCGCAAGCGCCCGGAACAAGCGATCGCTGGCCACCTTATCCGCCCGCCACGGAGCGAATCCCGCCAACGATCGATGCCGCGCCAAACAGGATGAACAAGCCGAGCACGACGGTCGCGCCATATTTCCAGTTCATCCGCCCGGTCAGCATCATGAACCCGATCGCAGCCACTGCAATGACGGCGATGGCGGTTGCAACATTGCCAAGCAGGGTGCCCTGCAGCCAATTGACCGCTCCGACGATCGGGCCCGATCCGGCGGGGTCCGAAGCAGCATATTGCGCGTTGGCGGGAGCCGCGATGGAAACGACCAGGGCCAATGCCCAACGACGAAGATTCATGGTTTTGGTACCTCGATGGACAATATGCTTGTGGGCGTTAGCGTGGCCGCAGTGGCCGCAGTGGGCGCGGTGGGCCTCCAGCGGTTCATGATCTTGGCGACATAATCGCGTGTCTCGCGATAGGGTGGAATTCCCCTGTAGCGGAGCACGGCACCAGGGCCAGCGTTATACGCCGCAAGCGCTAATGGGACGCTGCCACCGAAGCGGTCGAGCTGCCGCCGCAGATAAAGTGCGCCGCCGCGAATATTGTCGGCAAGATCGTCGGGGCGAACCCCCATCTCGGCGGCGGTGCCGGGCATCAACTGCATCACGCCAAGGGCGCCCTTGGGGCTGACGGCGCTCATCCGACCGCGGGATTCCTGCCACGCAACGGCCTCGAGCAGGCTCAGGTCCAGCCCGTGCGACTTTGCTGCTGCCGCAAACAGAGCAGGCTGGGTGCGAGCCGCCTTGGCCGCCGGGGGCGCGATCGTCTCGGCGCTCGAGCCCGCAAAAACCGTCGGACGGTCGAACGTCCGGGCGTCGCCGCTATCGTCAATCTCAATAACCTGCGCCTGGGCACCCAGCGGGGCCATGACGGCGAAGAGGCCGAGCCAGAGAATAGTCTTCGTCATCATTCCATATGATCCGGTTTATACCCAGGTGTGGGAATCAGCGTTACGAACAGTGATAGCGAAGCAATGGCAATCATCCAACTCGCGACGACCTTTAGGGCGATGTTCAGCCTGCCGCGCGCCAGCAATCGTGCCGGAAACAGGATGAACGACGCAAAAATCCCGATCAGGAGAGCCAAGCGATCGCCCGACAGTCCTGCACCAGCGCCAAGCCAGAAGCCCGCGTTGAGGCAGATCGGAAGGGCCAGCACCGACCACCGCGCGACCGGCAGATAGACCAGCACGACGCCCGCGATCATGCTTAGCCATAATCCGGCGAAGACCGTGTTGGACGCGAAATGAATTGGCACGGCAAAGGCGACGATCGCAGCGATGCCGAACCCCAGCAGGGCAATCATCGCTTGGCGATTAGCGACGAAGGCAAGCATCAAACCGATCGTCGCGCTCAACAGCAGCAAAGGCACGAGCCCGCCGTTCACGCCATCATCGCCTTCGTCAGGAACCACGCCCCGGTCAGCGCTATCGCTCCCCCCGCGGCGCGCAGGGCGATCGTTCCAGCCGAGGTCGACCGCAACAGCCCGGCGGTGATGCCCAGAAGGTGGAGCAAGCCGGTGCTGAGCACGAACCCTGCACTATAACCCACCGGGTCTGCCGCCGAAGGTAATTCGGCTCCATGCGCATAGCCATGAAATAGAGCGAAGATCCCAACAATCGCGCACGCTACGAACACCGGCGCTCGCACAGCAAACAAGATCATCGCGCCCAGCGTGACTACCGATATGGCGATTCCAAGTTCAACCGGTGGGAAGCCCACTGCAGCCATGCCAAGCGCCCCGCCAGCGGCCATTGCAGCTGGAAACAACATCGGCAGGGCGTAAACCAATGGGCGTCCAAGGAAAGCGCCCCACAGACCCACCGAAATCATTGCGAGCATATGATCGAGCCCGGCCAGCGGATGGAGCAGGCCAGCAGCGAAACCACCCGCCAGACCGGTGCCGTCATGCGCATATGCAGGTGTTGCGACCAAGGTCGCCGCTGCGAGGGCCACTGTCATGAATCCTATGGTCATCGCTTCGGATCGATCGCGCGGCATGCCGCGGCTCGCGCAACGTTCAACGGCTTGGACAAGCATAGGAATTTTGGCTAGCATCGCTTCATTACAACTAGATGGCGAGGCCTTATGAAATTGCGTCTGATCCCTTTGTCGCTCGCGATGATTGCCACGCCAGTCCTTGCCCATGACTTCTGGCTCCAACCGGCGCGTTTCCAGGTCGCGCCCAACGCGCCGATCGAGGCAACCTTCCAGGTCGGACACGCTGCGCTTCGCGAGCGGTGGCGAAACAACGACCGAATCGTCGTGATGAAAAGCGTTTTCGCGGGACGCTCCACCGATCTTCGGCGCGACCTCAGCACCGGCCAGGCGGATTTGGTCACCCGTCTCTCGGTGCCAGGACTTCATGTTCTTGGGATGCAAAGCAATTATGCCTTTTCCGAGCTGCCGGGAATCCGGTTCGACGACTACGCCAAGGAAGAGGGACTTGCGCTGATTATTGCCGCAAGACAACGAGCGGGCAATCCTGCGAAGGCCGGCCGCGAACGCTACAGCCGACGAGCAAAATCCTTGATTCAAGTTGGCGCCCCGACGGCTTCGAACCAGTCGCAGGCGACGCGGCCGATCGGGCTCAAGCTCGAGATCGTTCCCGATCGCAATCCCTATGCCCTCGATGCATCGCGAATGCTGCCGGTTCATGTGCTCTACAATGGCCGGCGCCTCGCCAATGCGACCGTCAAACTGACCAATCTCGGAAATGATGCAAAGCCGCTCGCGGTGGCCACCACCGACCGCTCCGGCCGGGCGCGCTTCCGCATTCCCGCGCAAGGCAATTGGCTGCTTAACGTCGTCTGGGGAGAACCCGTTGCCGGCAATCCGCGGTTCGATTTCGATACCACTTTCTCCAGTTTGACGTTCGGTTACGATCGGGAACGCCGCGGTCGATAATGGAAAGGCCGCGCGGTTCGTTCGCGCGGCCTCCGCCATCAATTAATCTCGATTGGTTCCTCGGTCAGGGAGACCGGCCTCATGTCATTCTCGCTGACACTGGCCGGCTCACTGTTCTTGTCAGCGCGAAAGGCCTTCCCAAACCCTTTACCGAATTGATCTTCCACCCGGCCACTTTTTGACTGGGAGGCCGGGACGGGGATGTCGTCATCGCTCTTCTTACCGCAAGCGGTGAACGACATCCCTGCCACGATGGCGAAGCCAAGAGTCAGGCTCCCAAGCTTGTTCGCCAAGCTAGACCCTTACGGCTGGGTCTGCGGACGCGGAGAGCCGCGCAGCGCCGTCGTGAGATACGGGAAGCGATTAAAGAAGGTGCTCGCATCAGTCGGAGCACCGTCGGTGTAGGCAGTCAATCCGGTCGGTGCATCCGATGGCTTGCAAAGCCCAAGTTGGGTCGGAACACCATTAATCGGAATGGGGTGGCACAACCGGCCCATCGCAACCCGCAAGACGATGTCAACGACATCATCACCCGGACGGCGCCCGTTAGGGAAGCCAGCGAGATCATCGGCAACTACGCCGAGTTGCCGCTGGTTGGTTCGCGGGGTCGGGTTGACCACCATGTTGAGGCGCAACATTTCCGATGGTGTTACCGTTGACAACTGGTTCAACGACGCGATGCCGGTCAAGAAAGTCGCAACCAGATCGTTGCGCGGAAAGTTGGTCGGCGCGACTACGGGAAACAGCGACTGCAGGATCGCCGGGAACGTCGGATTGGTAACAAAATCGGCTAAGGCCGCGTCGGCGGTCGGCTTGACCGCGTTGAACAGATCCTTCTGCGGCAGGCCGATCACGAGTTCGTTCACTAGCGGATTCCCGAGCCGCGAGACCTGGGTCAGGGC
>JALYRC010000153.1 GCA_030855555.1 Pseudomonadota bacterium | reverse complement strand
CGTCAAGCTCGCGGCCAAGATGATCACCGACCTCGAATTCCGGTTCAAGCCGATGGCCGAGCGCGTGACCATTGCCCTTGGCGCCAACAATCTTTTCGACATCTATCCGACCAACATTCCGCGCGGGCGCGGGATCGATCCGGACACCGGGCTGGAGCGCAATTTCAGCGCCACCAACTATGCCTTGCCGTTCAGCAACTTCTCGCCATTCGGCTTCAACGGCCGTTATCTCTATGGCCGCGTCGCGGTCAACTTTTAGGAATCGAGGCGCCGGCGGGCGCCGCCGCCTCGCCTAGTGACAATGCTCGCGCTTGAGCTTGTAGCTTTGCCCGTCGAAGCCGTCGAACATCGTGCCCACCGCGGGATGGTCGATCGGCTCGCCGTCATCGTCGATCACCAGATTCTGCTGACTGACGTAGGCGATGTAGCTCGACTCTGCATTTTCGGCGAGCAAGTGGTAGAAGGGCTGATCCTTGGCCGGTCGCATCGCCTCGGGGATTGCCTCGTACCACTCGTCCGAATTGGCGAACTCGGGATCGACGTCGAAGATCACGCCACGGAAATCGAGCAGGCGATGGCGCACCAGCTGGCCGATGCCGTAACGGGCCGAGGGGAGGGCGGATAGCGCGGAGGCGTGATCGGAGGTCATGCCCATAATGTAGTGCGGATGGTTTGGCTGGCAAGCGAAGATGCCCGGCGCGATCATGGCGGGATCCGCTGCCCGGCCCAGTCGAGGCAATGACCGCTGTCCGGAGCCTGAAGTCCGTCGAGCACGCGCAGCAAAAAAGCGGCCGCGACATCGGGGGGGAACAGCCGGTCCGCCGCGGCGCCGCGCTGGAACGGCGCCGACAAAGCGGTGTCGACCGTCCCCGGGTGAAGCCCCACCAGCACCGCCTGCGGATTGGTTCGCGAAAGCTCGATCGACAGGGTCCGAATGATCTGGTTAAGCGCCGCCTTCGAGGCGCGGTAACCGACCCATCCGCCGAGCCTGTTGTCGCCGATCGACCCGACCCGCGCCGACAAAGCAACAAAGACCGAACGGCGATCCCGCGCGAGCAGCGGCAGGAAGTGGCGCATGACGAGCGCCGGGCCGGTGGCGTTGATCCGGAACAGGCGGTCGAGCGCGGCGCTGTCGATCTCGCCGAGGCTCTTCTCCGGCCTTATCCTGTCGCCATGAAGCATTCCGGTCGCAACAAAGATCAGGTCGAACGGTGCGCGCTTTGCCAACGCGTCGGCCGCGGCGGCGATCGACCGGTCTTCGGTGAGATCGAGGGCGGGGGTCGTGCCCCGCGACAGGCGGACGACCTCATCGCCGCGCTCATCGAGTGCAGCGGCAACCGCGCCGCCGATCCCTCCGCTCGCGCCGATGATCAGGGCCTTGACCATTGCCTACCGTGCCGCGTCCCGCCCCGCGGCACAACGGGCTTTGCAAGCCAATCCCTCGCTGCTAGAGGCCGCGCCGACCATGGTCGGCATCGCCGGCGCGCACCGTCTACATTGCGGAGAGGTGGCAGAGTGGTCGAACGCACCGCACTCGAAATGCGGCGTGCCGGTAACGGTACCGTGGGTTCGAATCCCACCCTCTCCGCCAGCCAGTCACCTTCATGGGAGACTGGCCTTTGGTCTCCTCGCAAATCCCCCTGAAACCGCGCTGCTCGCTCAATTCCAGGCCGCAAAGAGCAAATCGAGTCGGGCTGCCATGCGCGAGACACTGCATTTGTCCGAAGCGACAGCGCGCCAGATGATTAGAATAAGATGCGCAAACCATCTGTCATCGGGGAGAAGAAGTAGGTTACCCCAAAACGACCCAGCTACGCTGAGTGGGCGGGGACGCTGATTGTCGGGAGCTCGGATCCCGGCGAAGCCGATGACGTTTGTGAACGGAGCAAAATCAGGACAGTCGCCACGATAAACCCGATTGCCACCGCCGCAAGCGGAAGCGACTCGCCCGGGGCGAGTAAGCCCGCCTGCACGATCGAGGCCCCCGACTGGACAACATCGGCAACGGGCGGAGAGCCCGCGGGAATGGTCATGTCCTCGCAAGCCCGAATAAACCCCGAAAGCAGGTGCGCCGCGATCGCATCGATCAACTGGGTCATTGGTCAGCTCCCGTAGGGGATGATAGCAGTTCTTCGCGACGTGAAAAGCCCGTTGTCCGACGATTGAAACGACTGACCGTCGGAGGTCGTTCCGTAGAATGGAACCCGCGATCGGCCTGCGGGCGCGCGGGGTCTTTCCACCTGCCTCAATTCGGCTAAAGTGCGCGGTGAGCGGGGGCAGCGCATGCTAAGAATGACAAACGGGCTTTGGCTGGTGCTGGCGGGGACGGCGCTACAGCTGTCGTCGCTGACGACCGATTACTTCATTTTCGACGGCAAGGCACAGAGCGCCTGGATGGGCCTGCCGACGACCGCCGAACTGGTGCTGTTTTGCGGGCTCGCCGCCCTCGTGATGGTCGGCCTGACGGTGGCGGCGCGCAGTCCGGTAAGCGGGCCGGCTACCGGCCGCATCATCGCAGTCGCCGGACTCATCGCCGCGCTGCAACTGGCCTATCGCGTAATCGCTCCGCCGTTCGGCTCGGTGACGCCCGAGCACGTCAGCAGCTTCACCAACACCTGCCTGTTTCTGTGCCTTCCGTCACAGGCGCTGCCGGCCGATCCGCAACCCGGGATGTGGATGGCGATCGCGGGGAGCGCGGCGGTCGCGATCGGCGGCTTTCTCCACTCGATCGCACCGGCCGCGAAGGCAACGCCCGGCCGGCCATGGACGGCTTCGACCCAGGCCGGGCTCACCCCGTGGCTCAGCCTCGCCGCGCTCGGCGCGATTGGACAGCTGCTGTTCGGCTTCACATGGTTCACTTTCTACCGCACGATCGGCAAAAGCGGCGAGCATAGTTGGAGCGGTTGGCTACCGATGCCGCACACCGCTAGCTGGACATTCGCAATCACCCTCGCGATCGTGCTTCTGGCATGGTCGGCAGCGCGGCGGCGGGCACCGCTCAGCCCTTCCGACCTCGGTGCGCTGATCGCGTTCCTTGCCTTTACCTCGACCGCGCGAATCGGCTTCCGAATCCTCGACTCGCCGTTCGGTCCGACGAGCAATGTCGAAATTGGCCCGGCGGCCTATCTGTCGTTCCTTTCAGGACTGCTGGCCGTGGTCGCCGGCGCGACCCAGGCGACAAAACTTCGGGGGGAAAGAGGGGGTGGCTAAGGCGATCCCCTCTCGCCAATAGCCTTCAGAAACAGCCGCGTAAGTCGAGATCCACCCTTTCCAGTCCAGGCGACCGCTCGCCGAACTCTCTCGTTCGTTTCAATGTCCTTTTCTTGCGCAAGGCATGCTTAAATTGCGCAAAAATTCGTCGGGCTGTTACCAGGAATCGGGATTTTGTAACTTGCCCGTCAGGCGTGCGTTAACATTCAACGGGAAAGTGCGATCCAATCCTTGGGGGATGGAGAGTGAAGATGAAACGGTTTGTCATATCGATACTTGGATTGGGAGCGCTGCTCGCATCGGTCGCGCATTCGGCCACCATCGTCGGTGCGGCCAAGCAGGCCGGTGATTTCACCAAGCTGCTTGCAGCGGGCAAGGCGGCGGGTATCGACAAGGCGCTCGACGGGCGCGGACCGTTCACCATCTTCGCACCCAATGACGCAGCCTTTGCCAAGGTGCCCAAGGCCAAGCTCGACGCGCTGATGAAACCAGGCAATCGCAACATGCTCAAGACGACGCTCGGCGCGCATTTGCTGACCGGTGTGTTGTCGATGCAGGCGATCGAAGCCGGCCTCGCCAGCAACGACGCGGCCGTCGCGACGACCGTCAACAACATGTCGCTCGTGTTCAAGCGCGAGGGCGGCATGGTGACCGTCAACGGCGCCCGCATCGTCAAGCCGCCGATGAAGGTCGACAATGGCCTCGTCTACGTCATCGACACCGTATTGGTGCCGCCGATGCCCCTGCAACCGAAATATTGAGGAGGCCGGCATGTCCACTTCACCAGATATGAATATGGATGCGGACCGCGCTGATCTGCGGGTTCGCCGTGTCGCCGATGGCGGACTGGAGCGGATCGGTGGATGGGCAATCACCTTTGCGCTGGCGATCATCTTCCTGTGGTTCGGATTGCTCAAATTCGCCGATTACGAGGCGTCGGGCGTCGCCGGGTTCATCATGAATAGCCCGCTGATCGGCTGGCTTCACGCCGCGTTCGGGATCGCCGGAGGCGCGCGTTTCCTCGGGGTGTTCGAAATTCTGACTGGGCTGCTGATCGCTGCGCGCCTGATCAGCCCGCGCCTGTCGGCGATCGGCGGTGCGATGGGCGCAATCGCATTCTTCATCACTTTGACGCTGCTGCTGACCACGCCCGGGACGATCCAGCCTGGCCATAGCGGGCCGTTTTTCCTGTCGGCTGTCCCCGGCCAATTCCTCCTCAAGGATCTCGGCCTGTTCGCGGCTTGTCTGTGGATCCTGGGCGTGTCGCTGGCAGAACGGCGAATGGTCCGACGGGCCGATTAAGGCGCGATACGGCCCGATTCAGCAGATCCGCGGCAGTTGCTCGCCGATCAGCATGTCGACGATGCGGGTTCCGCCGAAGATGGTGTTCATGGCGACCGTTCCGGCGCGCTTGCGGTGCGAGGCGCACATGCAGCCGAGCTGGCT
>JALYRC010000136.1 GCA_030855555.1 Pseudomonadota bacterium | reverse complement strand
GTGCATTGCCAACCATTTCACCGATGCCGTCGCCCATAGCGTCTCTCCTGATCGCGGGATGCCGAGAACGGGAACGGCGCGCTCGTCGCACAATTCGAACCCGGTCATGGCCCAACGAATGGACTCGGCCTTCGGGTGCGCGCCCGCCGATTGGAAATAAGCAACGATAATCGAGAAAAGCTAGCGTTGTGTGGTCAGTGTTTGCACCGATTACACAGTCTCCCGACCGTCGGTTATGGTTAGAGTGGACATTTACCCTGAATTTGCCGCGATCTCTCGCTCATGGATTTGTGCCGTGAAATCAGTGCGCTGAGGCTCAAGGAGCAAATAGGTCGGATCGAACTTTGCTATTTCCGCGAGCCTTGGCCAGTCCAGGATTTCGATCACTTGACCCACGCATTTGACCAATCCGTCCTTCCTTAGGCCCTGTAGTGTTCTATTCACGTGCACGGTCGTTAGCCCTATCGTGTCGGCCAGTTGCTCCTGCGTCGCCGCGAACTGAAAATGGGTTTTGGCCCCCAGCCCGACAGTTTCCATTCTAATGCCCATTTCGCATAGCAAGTGAGCGAGGCGCGCGGTCGCCGTCTTATGAGCAAATATGGCGAGCCATTTTGCAAGGATCGATGCGTCAACGACTGAATCACGCCAGAGCGCCAGCGCAAGGGCATTGGATTGCGAGACCAGACGGCGGAGTTCTGCGTGAGGAATTCGGAGGATAGTCGTTGGAACCAAGGCACATATCCCCCACCCGGTGTGCGGTGAAGGCAAGGAGTGTAAATCGCACATGTCGCCCGGCAAATAGAAAGCCGTAATCTGGCGGTGGCCCTCCGCATCTAAATCGAACCTACCGGCGAGGCCGGTCACGACCAAACAAGCATGGTCAACGTTGTGCCCAGGCGTGACGATGTCTCGGCGTGAATCGATGAGACATCGTTGACCGGATAAGCGCAGGACGGCGCTCTGCTCCTCGGCCGACAGCGGAGAGCGCAGCGTAATCCGCCGAAGAAACTCTGCGACGCCGTCAGACGCCATGCGCGCTTCCTTCACCCCTGCCGTAGACAGTTTTGGGCTTTAACGGCGAAAAGCTTTAAGGCGACTGAACGGCACGGTCCGTCGACGCGCATGCCCTTTATCCAAGTCAGCGCAGCCTGTCGGCTAAGGTGCGCGTGTTCATCGATGCGCTGGTGAAAGCAATTCGCACGGGGCCCTCTGGATCGCCACCGGACCTCAGCTCAATCGGCATATTCGACGTCGCGGTCGCGGATTTGATTGCGGCAACTACTGTTCCCGCATTCGCACCGGTCAATTGAAGGTTGAGCGCCTTCGCGCCTGGCCCGATAATGGTCAGCCGTGGCTTGCCCGCGCCATCTGCAAACAACCGATCGACCCTGTCCGCCGTTACAACGGTCAAAGGCTGCGGAAAGCTCGATCCGACCGACGCTTGGATCGGCTGCTGCCCCACGCGGGTGGCGACGAACTGGTCGGGTATCAAGAATAAGTCATGCGCGGCGCCCGCCGATGATAGGCTCGCAATCGTGAAGCTCGCGAGACCGAAAGCATTGAGCATTCCATCATCATCATCTTCAATTCCTTTCTCTTCGTGCGACTGGAGGCCGCACAGTCCTGGTTCAAATCAAGTCAATTGCGGTTGGGCGGCCGAAGCGACGGCCGGTCCCTCTTCCTCATCCTCCGCCGTGCGAAGGAATCGCTTGACGCCGAGCAGCTTGTAGATGGCTGGCAAGACGAACAAGGACAGCAGGGGCGCCGTGATCATCCCGCCGACCATCGGCGCCGCCAGACGCTGCATCACTTCGGAGCCGGTGCCCGTACCGATCAGCAGGGGGAAGAGCCCAGCGAGGATCACGGCCGCGGTCATCGCCTTGGGCCGCACGCGAAGGACCGCACCTTCCATCAGCGCATCATCAAGGTCCACCGGTTTGGAGAAATGCCCGGCGGCAATGCGCTCCTGGATCGAGCGATCGAGAAAGACCAGCATAATGACGCCGAACTCGGCGGCGAGCCCCGCCAGGGCGATAAAGCCCACGGCTGTCGCCATCGAAAAGGCGTGGCCCATCAGATAGACCAGCCACAGACCGCCAACGAGCGCGAACGGAAGCGTCAGGAGGACGATGAGCGCCTCGCGAGCGCGCTTGAATGCCATGAAGAGAAGCAGAAAAATGACGGCGATCGTCGCCGGTACGATATACATCAATCTCTTGTTGGCGCGCTCGGCATATTCGAACTGTCCCGACCAGGAGAGCGAATAGCCGGGGGGCATCTTGACCTGCGCCGCAACCTTGTCGCGGGCTTCGTTGACGAAGCCGACGATGTCGCGGTCGCGGACATCGACATAGACCCAGGCCGAAGGCCGGGCGTTCTCACTCTTGACCATCACGGGACCGTCGGCGATCTCGATTTTGCTAACTGCCCCTAATGTCACGATGCCACCGGTGGACGCGACGATCGGCAAGTTCCGGAGAGCTTCGACGCTATCGCGGCTTTCACGCGGGAAGCGCACGTTGATCGGGAAACGGGCGAGACCCTCGATCTTCTCGTCAACCGCCATTCCGCCGACCGCCACCGCTGCCGTGGTCTGCACGTCATCGATCGACAGGCCGTA
>JALYRC010000127.1 GCA_030855555.1 Pseudomonadota bacterium | reverse complement strand
GTGTAGATGCGCGCCGTGGTCGGATGATAATTACCCGTCCCGAAGTGGCAGTAAGTGCGCAAAGTCGGGCCTTCGCGGCGGATCACCATCGACACCTTGGCGTGGGTCTTCCACTCGACGAAGCCATAGATGACCTGCACCCCGGCCCGCTCGAGCCGGCTTGCCCACAAGATGTTCTGCTCTTCGTCGAAGCGGGCCTTCAGTTCGACCACTGCAGTCACCGACTTGCCCGCTTCGGCCGCAGCGACGAGCGCATCGATGATCGCAGACTGCTTGCCGGCGCGATACAAGGTCTGCTTGATCGCCACGACTTCGGGGTCTTCCGCCGCCTGGCGAAGGAAGGCGACCACCACTTCGAAGCTTTCATATGGGTGGTGGACGACGATGTCCTTGGCGCGGATCGCGGCGAAGCAATCGCCGTCATGCTCGGCAATCCGCTCCGGAAAGCGCGCGCTATACGCGGGGAATTTAAGGTCGGGACGATCGACCTCGACCAGTTGCGCCAGGTCGACAATGCCAATGAAGCCGCCGCTTTCGCTGACCAGAGCGGTCGTCGCGACGAGTCCGGCGCGAACCTGCTCCTCAAGCTCGATCGGCGTGTCGGCGGCGAATTCGAGCCGGATGACGCGCCCACGCCGGCGGCGCTTGATTGCCGACCGAAAGTAGCGGACCAGGTCCTCGGCGTCCTCCTCGATTTCGATGTCACTGTCGCGCAGCAATCGAAACGCGCCTGCTGCCACCTTGCGAAAGCCCGGGAACAGCATCCCGAAATGGGCAAGGATGACATTGTCGATGGCAATGAACCGCGCCCCGTCGCCGGGCAGCTTGACGAACCGCTTCAGCGTCGCCGGAATCATCAGCAGTTCGGTCACCGGAGCGTTGGTGCCCTCGGTCTCAAGCGCGAAGATCAGGCTCAGGCCCAAATTGGTGATGAAGGGGAACGGATGCGACGGATCGATTGCCTGCGGGGTAAGTACCGGCAAGATCTGTTCGCGAAAATGGCGTTCGAGCCACTCGGCCTCGGCGGGGGTGCACTGGCTCGCGCCAATCACTTCGATCCCGCATTCGCCAAGCATCTGCTTGAGCCGCACCCATTCCGCCTGTTGGGCCAGCACCAGCGCATCGGCATCGCGCGCGATCGCGTCGAGCTGCTGCGACGGCGTGCGCCCGTCCATCGACAGATTCTCGATCCCCTGGAGCTGCTGCCCCTTGAGCCCCGCCACCCGCGTCATGAAGAATTCGTCCAGGTTGGAGCCGGAGATCGACAGAAAGCGAAGCCGCTCGAGCAAGGGATGCGCCGGGTTTGCCGCTTCCTCGAGTACGCGCTGGTTGAACGACAGCCACGACAATTCGCGGTTGAAATATTTGGCCGGATCGGGTGTCGGCACTAATTTTTCGGTCATGCGGCGGCCTTGATCAGCCCGCCCTCGGCAAGCGCGCGGCGGATCGTCGGCAGGGTCAGCCGCGCCCGGTCGGCAATGGCGAAGCGGTCGATCGTCTCGACGATCCGCTCGGCGGCATAATAGGATCGTTCGACGCGCTCGGAAATGAAGCGCAGCGCCTCGCCCGGAATATGCAACCCGCGGTCGGCGAACAGCAATTGGACAAGCCCCTGAAACAGCACGTCGTCGGGCTCGGCGATGCGTGCGATCGGCGTCACTGCGATCCGCGTGCGCAGGTCGGGCAAGCTGATCGCCCAGGCCGGCGGCACTTCATCGACGATCATCACCAGCGGGCGCTTGCTTTCCTGCGCCGCGTTCCACGCATGGAACAAGGCTTCCTCGTTATAGCCCTCGGCCCGGTCGATCAGCTCACCGCCGACCCGGACGCAAAACGCCCGCCCAAGCAATGTTCGGCCCGACCGCCGTGGCCCGGTAAGGAGCGTCGCCTTGACGGGCCACATGCTCCAGGTGCGGAAATGGTCCGACGCCGCTCGATTGGCGTCGGACACGAGAAAACGGTCATCATCGGCAGCCTGTGGCCAGTCGAGCGGAAGCGCGATCTGGTCGGGGGCTTGCCTCATTGCGCGGGCGCGGGCGCAGGCGGTCGAGGGGGCTGGGGAGCCTGCGC
>JALYRC010000119.1 GCA_030855555.1 Pseudomonadota bacterium | reverse complement strand
GTGTAGCAAAGCTCATCTCCTGGCCATAAGGAGGCAAATTCCTCCTGTGTTTTCAATGGCTTGAGAAGAAATTGGCTGGGGCGGCAGGATTCGAACCTGCGAATGCCGGCATCAAAAGCCGGTGCCTTACCACTTGGCGACGCCCCAGCAGTGGCCGCTCGCGGGAGAGCAGCGCAGGTCGCGGGCCGGCTTATAGCGGCTCGCTCGCTGGTGGAAAGGCCCAAGCGGAAAAGCCGCTCAAGCGGTCCGGCGGCGCACTTCTTCGCTGTGGAGGTCAAGCGCCTCGTTGCCGACCGGACGCCCGAAGTAAAACCCCTGAAGCTGGTCGCAGCCAAGCTTGCGCATTGCGTCGGCCTGAGCGGCGGTCTCGACGCCCTCGGCCGTCGTCGCGACGCCCAGGCCACGGGCAAGCGCAAGGATGGCGTCGACAATCGCCAGGCTTTCGCGCTCCCCTTGCGCGGCTGCACGGACGAAGCTCTGGTCGATCTTGATCTTGGAAAAACGCGCGCGGCTAAGATAGCCGAATGACGAATAGCCCTTGCCGAAGTCGTCGAGCACCATTCCCACCCCAAGCCCGCGAAGCCGCTCGAGGCTGGCGAGGGTTGCAATATCGTCACCCAGGAACACGCTCTCGGTTACTTCGAGTTCCAACCGAGCGGCCTCGAGACCGCTGCTCGCCAAGGCGCCCAGCACTGTCTGGGCAAGGCCGGGGCCCGATAGCTGCACTGCTGAAATATTGACCGCGACATTAAGGCTCGTCGGCCACAACGCGGCCTTGGCGCAGGCTTCCCTGATCACCCAGTCGCCGATCTGGTGGATCAGGCCGGCATCCTCGATGATCGGCACGAACAGCTCAGGAGAGATTTCGCCGCGGGTCGGGTGATGCCACCGCAATAGTGCCTCACGGCCGACCTCCACTCCGCTGACGGCATCGACGATCGGTTGGTAAGCAAGCCGCAAGCCATCTTGGTGAAGGGCCGTGCGAACGTCATGCTCGAGCAAGCGGCGATCCTCGGCTTCGTCGAACATAAAGGCTTCGAAGAAAGCATAGCCGCCCCGCCCGGCTGCCTTGGCGCGATACAAAGCGAGGTCGGCGGCACGCATCAGCTGCTCCTCGCGAGCGCCGTCGCCGGGACCGCTTGCAATCCCGAGCGTCGCTCCGACGTGAAGGCAGGTCGCGCCAATCGTGAAGCTGACCGACAAATCGGCAATGATCTGTTCGGCGAGCAGCTGAAGCGCAGCGCGACTTGAATCGCCATGCCAGACAATTGCGAATTCGTCCCCGCCCAAGCGCCCGACACGGCCGGACTCGCCGACCGACCGCTCGAGTCGACGCGCGACTTCGACCAGCAATTGGTCGCCAATCGCATGGCCCAACGTATCATTGACGAGCTTGAAGCGGTCGAGATCGACCAACAACAGCCCACAGTCCGTGCCGTCGCGCCATTGCATCAGCAAAGTCTCTTCGAGCAGTTCGCGCACCAGCAAACGGTTGGCGAGTCCGGTCAGCGGGTCACGCCGTGCCGCGCCCACCGCGTCGTCGCCTGAAAGACGAAGATCGGTGATGTCGGACCCCACGCCGCGCCATCCAAGCAGCACGCCATCCTGGTCGCGAATTGGCTTGCCGGACACCGACCACCAGCGTCCGCTAAGTAGCGACGGGACGGCAAGGTCACGGAAGGTGGTGCCAGCCTCGAGATGCGCGAATAAGGTCCGCATGCCAGTCGAGAACTGACTCGCCCGGCGACCCGGGTCCAGCAATTCGGCGCCGGTCATTCCAACGATCTCGTCGACCGAGAGGCCCAACGCCCGCGCCATGTCAGCCGAGATATTGACGATCTTCAGATTGCTGTCGAGCTCCCACAAGCCGCCCGAACCGGAGGCCTTGAATTCGCGCAACAGCTGAATGATTTCGCCTCGCTCTTCGAGTTCGAACCGTACGCGAATATGATCGATGAAATAGCGCGCGTTCGACAACACTGCCCAGCACAGCATCCCGGCATACACCCAGGCCAGAAACAGCATCGGCCCCAGATTGAGCGAAAAGGTAATGAGGCTGATCGCCAACAACATGATGGTCACGTAGAGAAGCGCCGCCGGCGGCACCGATACCATCGTCAGCATCCCTGCGCTCATCAGCCCTGCAACCAGCACGCACAGAAATGTTCGCTGATCGCTGGTGGCCGTGTCGAACCAATATATCACCGGGACAAGCCAAAGCGCTGCCAAAGCGGTCACGATCAGACAGATGGTAACCATTCTCGCTGGCTGCTGACGAGCATATTCGCGATCATGGCTCAGCCGCATGGCGCGAACGAAGCGAAGGAAGCATAGTCCTGTCACCGCGCCGAACCAAAGCCCAAGCGTGAGGCTGTCAACGGTTTCCTGAAACACGGAAACAAGCACGCCGGCCGCAACCAATTGGGTAATCACCGTAGCCGGCACGAGACGGATGAAGGCATCGAGCTGGGCCTTGCGCACCGCTCGCTCGCGCGGACTATCGGGCGTGCTCATGGACAGCGCCTCTCGCAGGGTCGCCTTGCGCGAGCCGGGCCGCGGATTGCCGCGAGCGAAGCGCGGTACTCCCCTATCCGCGACGCCAGACACCAATTCGCTCCCCCCACTGCCAATCTTGGCGACACCGCTTATCGCGGCAAAGTGCCAAGATTGTATGAACGGTGAACTAGCTGAAATCGCTACCGAATGATAGGGCGCCCGTTGACGAGTGCATCATAGTCCGCCTGCAATTGGCGCGACAAGTTGCCCGGCTCGAATGACCATGGGCCGGCCGACTGGACCAGCGTCACTTCGGCCGCACTTCCGGTCAGGAAGAATTGCTCGAAGCTCTCCAGTTCCTCGGGCCAGATCGCTTTCTCGATCACCTCAATGCCGCGCTGACGAGCAAGGTCAATCACGGTGCGGCGCGTAATGCCGTCTAGGAAGCAGTCCGGCGTCGGCGTGTAAATTTTGTCCTCGCGAACGAAGAACGCATTGGCGCCGGTCGCTTCGGCGACCTGACCACGCCAATCGAGCATCAGCGCGTCGTCGAAGCCTCGCGCATCGGCATGGGCCTTCGACATGGTGGCGATCATGTACAGACCCGCCGCCTTGCTATGCACGGGGGCGGTGTAAGGCGCAGGGCGCCGCCACGGCGCCATATCGAGCCGGATCCCCTTGGCGGCCTTGGCCTCGTCGAAATATTTACCCCAATACCAGCAGGCAATGGCGAGATGCGGTTTAGTCCCCTTTGGGCTGACCCCCATCTGCTCCGATCCGCGCCAGGCAACGGGCCGCATATACGCGTCGCTCATCTTGTTGGCGGCGAGAACTTCCATGCACGCAGCGTCGATCTCCTGCACGCTCCACGGGAGCTCGAAACCCAGCAGCGACGCGGAGTTGCGCAGCCGCTGGCTATGCTCGGAAAGCTTGAAGATCGTCCCGTTATAGGCGCGTTGGCCTTCGAAGACGGATGATGCATAATGCAGGGCATGGGTCAGCACATGGACGTTCGCCTCGCGCCATGGGACGAGCTTTCCGTCCAGCCATATCCACCCGTCGCGGTCGTCGAAATTACGCTGCTCGACCATATGTTCCCCGTTGATTGAGGCGATCCGCGTAGGGCAGCGTCACTGTTTGATCAATGGCGGGCTGCTGCTTCCTCGGCTAGCTGCCGGCCGCGGGCGATTGCGGCGGCAAGCATCGCATCGACCAGCGACTGGAGCCCATCCGGAGCGTCAAGCACGGCCAGGCCTTGCTCGGTCGTTCCGTTAGGGCTGGCAACGCGGCGCGCGATTTGGGCCATCGTTTCCCCGGACGCAGCCATTGCGGCCGTCCCGACCAGCGTCTGCGTCGCGACCGCGCGCGCAAGCCCGGTCTCGAGGCCGAGCCCTGCGCCACCCTCGGCCAGCGCCGCGGCAAAGCGCGCGACGTAGGCTGGACCCGACCCCGCGACCGCGCCAAT
>JALYRC010000113.1 GCA_030855555.1 Pseudomonadota bacterium | reverse complement strand
GCCGAAGTGACCCGCGACCTGTTCCGCGCCGACGACCAGCCGGAGCAAAGCTATTCGGAACGGCAGATCTTCGAAGCCGCCTCGTCGCGCCTGGCGCGAGAACTGGGCGCGATGGAAGAGGCCGACGAGCCGACCGCGCTGAAGCAGATCCTTGAGATCCTCAACGCTGCCGCCTCGATCCACAACAAGGCCAAGGCGGAAGCAGCCTAGGCTGCCAATCGCTTCCCTTGGGAGGAATGAAGATGGGCGTCCCTTGCCGGGGGCGCCCATTTTTTTGCTTGCCTCGACGGCGCGACTTGCTGTATTATACCAATAATACGGCAACAGGAGGCCCGACATGAAGCAGACCCTTCCCCTCGTCGCACTGGCGGCCATCGCAACACTCGCCGGCGGGTGCAATTTTTCAAGCAATGCCGAAGCGCGCGACGCCGGGCCGGCGGTCGACCGCACCTACCAAGTAGGCGCGTTCGATCGGATGACGGTGTCGGGGCCGTATGAAGTGACTGTCAAAACCGGCGGGCAGCCTGGCGTGGTTGCGCATGGCGGCGAAGCGGTCCTCGCCGAGACCGAGATCGTCGTCGAAGATGGCGAACTCAGGATCGTGCCGAAGGGCAAGAAAAACCGCTGGAACTGGGGCAAGGGCAGCAAGGTCCGGATCGAGGTCAGCGCTGCAGCGCTCCGCGGGGCGACCATCGCCGGGTCGGGAACGGTCAGCATCGATCGAATCGCAGGCGGGGATTTCGAAGGCGAAGTGGCCGGATCAGGCGACCTCGGCATTGCCCAAATGGACGCCGGCAAGGTCGCGATGGCGATCACCGGGTCGGGCAATGTCCGCGCGGCGGGCAAGGCACGGGCGCTCGACGTGAACATTGCGGGATCCGGCGATGTCGATCTGTCGGCGCTCGAGGTAGTCGCCGCCGATGTGTCGATCGCCGGGTCAGGCAACGTCCGCGCTCGCGCGACCGGCGCTGCAGACGTTTCGATCATGGGATCGGGCGACGTCGAGATTAAAGGCGGTGCAAAGTGCTCCGTTTCGAAGCAGGGATCGGGCGACGTTCGCTGTTCCTAAGCGGCGTATCGATTTATTAACCACGACGGGGTGAGGATGCGGCATGCGCTTCATCCTTGCCCTGTTCTTCATCATCGTCGCCGCAAGCCCGCTTGCCGCCGCGCAACGCAACTATAGCGTTACCGACTTTACGCGGGTGAAGGTCGAAGGCCCGTATGCAGTGACGCTGGCAACCAATGTCGCGCCATTCGCGCGAGCCACCGGCAGCCAGCGCGCGCTCGACCGGGTGTCGGTGCGAGTCGAAGGGCGCACCCTCATCATCCGCGTCGATCGGTCGGCGTGGGGCGGCGTGCCGGACGAGCAGCCTGGTCCCGTCACGATAAGTGTCGGCACCCACGGCCTTGAACAAGCGACCGTGATCGGCGGCGGCAGTCTCGCCATCGACCGCGTGCGTGGGCTCGAATTCTCTTTGGCCTCCTACGGATCTGGGGCTGCGTCCATCGGCGAAGTCGCGGTCGACCGGTTGCGGTTGTCGGCCCAGGGTTCGGGATCGATGAAGGCCGCCGGGTCAACCAAGCAGCTTATTGCCACGCTTAACGGTCCCGGCCTGCTCGATGCTTCGGGACTGAACGCCAAGGACGCCACTTTGAGTGCGCGGGGGCCGGCGTCGATTCGCGCCAAGGTCACCAACAACGCCAAGATCGCCGCTACCGGCACTGCGACCATTTCGCTCGAAGGCGGGGCGGCATGCGAAAATAAGGTGACCGGATCGGCGATCGTAACGGGCTGCCGCTAAACCAGCCCCAAGCCTGCCAGCTTAGCGTACATGCGCGGTGGGAGCGTGCTCATGCCGTCCTCGTCGGCTCCCTCGCCGGGAGCGTCGTCGTCGGCAAGGTAGCGCCAGCCCTGATGGGCGCGCTTCGGCTTGGGCGTGACTCCAAGAAGGTCGCCCGCGCAGACGATATCGATGCGGCCGTCACTGCGGTCGTCGAAGCGCAGGATGATCTGCCGCGCGACGATGCGGTGCTTGACGATCCAGTGGAGCGAGCCGCCGATCAGTTCCGCCATTCGCTTGGGTCGCATTCGCGTCGGCACGCGCACTTCACCCGCCGACGTGAGGCGCCGGGCGATGCGGTTCTCGAGCGCCTCTATGCTCGCCACGCCGACGGCAACCTTGGTGAGATGAAGGGCCATGTTCGGCGATGTAGCCGATAGGCACGGCTTTTCAATCACTTCGCTTATCAGGGCACGAGGCCGGCACCCGTCGCAAGGCCAAGGAAGACCAGGAAACCCATCGAATCCGTGACCATCGTCACGAAGATGCTCGATGCCACCGCCGGATCGGCCCCGGCGCGCTCCATCGCCAGCGGAACCATGACGCCAGCGAAGCCGGCGATCAGGATATTGGTGAGCATTGCGGCGGCAATCACCGCGCCGAGCTGCGCCGAGCCAAGCACGAGCGTTACCCCAACCCCGATCAGCAGCGCGATGGTCAGCCCGTTCATGAGCGCAACGCGGATCTCTCGACCGACGGCGCGCCAGCGATTCGAGCCGGTCAGCTGGTTGGTGGCGATGGCACGCACCGTGACCGCAAGCGTCTGGGTGCCGGCATTGCCCCCTACCCCCGCGACAATCGGCATCAGCACCGCCAGGATCGCGAGCCGCTCGATCGAACCTTCGAAGTAGCGGATGACCGATGAGGCGACCAAGGCGGTCATCAGATTGGCCGCGAGCCAGCGGACACGCTCCTTGTAGGTGTCGAAAATGGGCTCGTTAATGTCGCCGTCGCCCGCGCCTGACAGCAACAGGGCATCTTCGCCGGCCTCTTCCTGGATGATGTGGACGATGTCATCGACGGTGATCATCCCCACCAGCCGTCCTTCGGGATCGATCACCGCGGCGGAGATGAGCGCGTATTTCTGGAACTTGAGCGCAACTTCCTCCTGGTCGAGATCGACCGGGATGAGCGTCTGCTTGCGGATCATGATGGCGTCGACGCGGATGGAGCGGTCCGAGCGAAGGATCGTCGACAGCTTGCACGTTCCGACCGGATGGTGGACCGGCGAGACGACGAACACCTCCCAGAAATCGGTCGCCAATTCGTCCGACGAGCGCAGATAATCGATCACCTGGCCGACCGTCCAATGCTCCGGCACCGCGATCAGATCGCGCTGCATCAGCCGGCCGGCGGTTTCCTCGCCATAGCTCAGGGCTTCCTCGACCGCGGCTCGATCGTCCGGCTCCATCGCGCGAAGCACGGCGCGCTGCTCGTCTTCCTCGAGATCCTCGATGATCGCGACCGCATCGTCGGTATCGAGCTGCGCTGCGAGGTCGGCGACCTGCTGCGGCTCCATTTCGTCGATCATGTCTTCGCGGACATGCTCGTTGAGCTCGGCATAGACGTCAGCGTCGACGATCCCGGCCAACGCGGCGATGAGGTCGGCGCGCTCGTCGGCCGGGGCGAGCTCGATCAGATCCGCAATGTCCGCGGGATGGAGAGCCTCGACAAGGTCGCGCGCGGCCTCGTCATCGCCGTCGGCAACCGCGTCGAGCACTTCGCGCACGAAGCTCGGCCGGAGGCGATTCTCCTCGTCGAGAATATGATCGCGCATGGGGGGGCTGGAGTCGCGCAGCGGGGTGGCGATGTCGTCGCTCGCGCTCATGACCGGCACCCCTCTTTCGCGTCTCGCGGCCCTCCTATGCTTGGCGCAGCACTGGCGCAACCCGCGTCACGCCCCTACATCGCGCCCGAACAATCCCAACTGGAGACGTGCACATGGCCGACGCGAACACTCTGACCCTGACCCTTTCGAGTGGCGGCGACGTCGTCATCAAGCTTCGTCCCGACCTTGCGCCAGGGCACGTCGAGCGAATCGCCGCCCTGGCGCGCGAAGGCTTTTACGACGGGGTCGTGTTTCATCGGGTGATCCCCGGATTCATGGCGCAGGGCGGCGACCCGACCGGAACCGGGATGAGCGGAAGCAAGCTTCCCGACCTCAAGGCCGAATTCAACAATGAGCGCCACGTTCGCGGTGCCTGCTCGATGGCCCGCGCACAAAATCCGAACAGCGCCAATAGCCAATTCTTCATCTGCCTCGACGACGCCAGCTTCCTCGACAAGCAATATACATTGTGGGGCCATGTCGAGAGCGGGATGGAGCATGTCGACGCGCTTCCCGTGGGCGAACCCCCGCGCCAGCCGGGCAAGATCGTCAAGGCCACGGTGGCATAGGCAATAATCGTCGTTCGCGAAGGGTCGATGACCCCCGTCACGCTGATCACCGGAGCATCGGCCGGGCTTGGGGTAGATTTTGCCCGGCAGCTCGCCGCGCGCGGCGAGCGGCTGGTGCTCGTAGCGCGGCGCGCGGATCGGCTTGAGGCGCTTGCGGCGGAGTTGGGCAATGCCCGCGCCGTGGCGATCGACCTCGGCGAGCCGGGGGCGGCCGGACGGCTGATTGCTGATATTGCCGCGCATGGCGAGACCGTGACCTGCCTGGTGAATAATGCCGGGTTCGGGCTGGCGGGACGCTTTGCCGAACTCGACGGGGCGCGCCAGCGGTCCATGATCGATCTTAATTGCGGGGCGCTGGTCGAACTGGCCCATGCCGTGCTGCCGCCAATGATCGCAGCGAAATCGGGAGCAATTCTCAACGTCGCTTCAACCGCCGCCTTCCAGCCAGGCCCCGGAATGGCGGTCTATTTCGCAACCAAGGCGTTTGTGCTGAGCTTCTCCGAAGCACTTCACGAAGAGGTCAGCGGACATGGCGTGAAGGTCACTGCATTGTGCCCTGGCCCCACCGCGACCGAGTTTGGAGAAGTTGCCGGCTGGGGCGGAAATCCACTGATCGACAAGTTGTCCGCGACATCGGCCGACGTCGTCCGCGCCGGAATTGCCGCTTTGGACAAGGGAAGCGCGATCGTCATTCCGGGGTTGGTCAATAAGGCAAGCGCACAGGGGCACCGCCTGCTACCGCGCTGGCTGCTGCGCAAGGTCACAGGGTCGATCAAGCTCTGAGCCAGGCGATTTTGTTCGCACCTGCAACTTCGCACTTGCAATATAAATGCTGCGGCGCAATAAAGACTGCGCCTTTCGAGGCAATCTCTCCTCGACCTCGGCCGGACGGAAACGTCCGGCCTTTTTTTTGTCCGCCGCTGTCCCACATTGAACTCCAACACTCCGCCGCCGTTGGCATTGCGGAGTTAGCGAGGCCTCAACGGATCAAGGGAATATCAATGGCGGACGCCGAGACGATGATGCGCCGAGTGCAGGTGGCGAACCTCCCCCCAGCCGATAGCGGCCGCGGAGTGGCGCGGTTGCCGGTCAAGCTGATGGCCGAGATGGGACTCGCAGAGGGCGACGTGATCGAGATCGTCGGCAAGCGTTCGACCGCGGCGCGGGCAATCCGGCCTTATGGCGACGACGAAGGGCTGGATATCATCCGACTCGACGGGCTCCAGCGCGCCAATGCCGGCGCCGGATCGGGCGATTTCGTCGAAGTGCGCAAGGCGGTGTCCAAGCCCGCCACACGCGTCGTCTTTGCACCGGCAGCGAACAATGTTCGCCTGCAGGGGTCGGCCGAAGCGCTCCAGCGCAGCTTCGAGGGGCGGCCGTTCACCGAGGGCGACACGGTTGCGACTGCCGGCCACCAGCGGGTCAATGCGGACATGCCCGAGCATATCCGGCAGTTGCTCAACGCCCCGGCTTTCGCACTCCAGGAAGTGCGCCTGACGGTAGTCTCTGCAACGCCGCGCGGGATCGTCCATATCGACGAAAAGACGGTGGTCGAGTTGCTGCCCGAATATCGCGAGCAGCAAGCGGGCGAGCGCCGCGCCGACGTTACCTACGACGATCTTGGCGGAATGACCGACACCATCGACGCGCTTCGCGAGATGGTCGAACTGCCACTGCGCCATCCCGAGCTGTTCCAGCGGCTCGGCGTCGATCCGCCCAAGGGGGTGCTGCTTCACGGCCCGCCAGGGACCGGCAAGACCCGGCTGGCGCGTGCCGTGGCCAACGAAAGCGAAGCCAATTTCTTCCACATTGCCGGGCCAGAAGTCATGGGGTCGGCCTATGGCGAGAGTGAAAAGAAGCTGCGCGAATTGTTCGAGGCTGCCGCCAAGTCGGCACCGTCGATCATCTTCATTGATGAGATCGATTCAATCGCACCCAAACGGGGCCAGGTATCGGGCGAGGCCGAAAAGCGGCTGGTCGCGCAGCTGCTGACGCTGATGGACGGGATCGAGCCGCGCCAGAACCTGGTCGTCATTGCCGCGACCAATCGGCCCGAGGCGATCGACGAGGCGCTTCGCCGGCCAGGCCGCTTCGACCGCGAGATCGTGGTTGGCGTGCCAGACCATAATGGGCGCCGCGAGATTCTTGGTATCCATACGCGCGGCATGCCATTGACCGAGGGGGTCAATCTGGATGACCTCGCCAAGCGCACCTATGGTTTCGTCGGCGCCGATCTGGCGGCACTGACGCGCGAGGCGGCGCTCGAAGCGGTGCGGCGGATCATGCCCAAGATCAACCTTGAGGAAGCGACGATCCCGAACGAGATCCTCGATGCCCTGGCGGTAGACGCAGCCGATTTCGAAAATGCCCTCAAACGCGTGCAGCCATCGGCGATGCGCGAAGTGATGGTCCAAGTTCCCGACGTGACGTGGAACGATGTTGGTGGGCTCGACGCCGCGCGCGACAAACTGCGCGAGGGCATCGAGCTGCCACTCAAGCACCCCGACGCATTCCGGCGGCTGGGGATTCGTCCGGCCAAGGGGTTCCTGCTTTATGGCCCGCCCGGGACCGGCAAGACGATGCTGGCCAAGGCGTGCGCGCGGGAAAGCCAAGCCAATTTCATCTCGATCAAGTCGAGCGACCTGTTGTCGAAATGGTATGGCGAAAGCGAGCAGCAGATCGCGCGGCTGTTTGCCCGCGCGCGGCAGGTAGCACCGACGGTCATATTCATCGACGAACTCGATAGTCTGGTCCCTGCCCGCGGCGGCGGAATGGGCGAGCCACAGGTCACCGAGCGGGTGGTCAATACGATCCTTGCGGAAATGGACGGGCTCGAGGAGCTTAACAATGTCGTCCTGATCGGCGCGACCAATCGACCCAATTTGATTGATCCGGCGCTGCTTCGACCGGGGCGGTTCGACGAACTGATCTTCGTCGGCGTGCCCGACGTTGCGGGGCGCCTGCGAATCCTGACGATCCACACCAGCGCGATGCCGCTGGCCAAGGACGTCGACCTTGAATCGCTTGCGCGCCGCGCCGAGCGCTTCACCGGCGCCGACCTTGAGGATCTGACGCGCCGCGCCGGGCTTACCGCGCTTCGCCGCGGGCTCGAGAGTGCGGAAGTGACGATGGCCGACTTCGATGCCGCCCTCCTCGACACGCGGGCTTCGGTTACCGACGAAATGCTGACCGATTATGAGCGCATCCAGGACACGCTCAAGTCCGACGCGCTGCGCCCCTCGGGCGGGATCGGGTTCGTGACGCCGGGCATGCTTCAGCCGCGTTCCCCGGTGAAGGGCATGCCGCCCGGCCCCCGGCCAAGCGAGCCCTAAGCGCGCGCGGGGCGAAGCGCGCTTTGACCCCACACGACGAGTCCGAGGAGCAGCGCGGCGGACATAGCGAACGGCCAGCGCGGATCGAGCGCGTAAAGGGCCATGCCGATGGTCGGTGCTGCGACATAGGCAATGCCGTTGGCGGCCGTAATGACGCCCGCGACGCCGCCCTGCTCGGCAAGCGGGACGGCAAGGCTTGCGCCGGCGGTAAAGCCTGGCCGGGTGAAGCCGAAGCCGAGGCTTGCAAAGGCGAACCCTAGCACCAGGCCGTAAAGGTCGTCCGCGAACATTGTTGCTGCTGTCCCTATAGCAGCGATTGCCGAGCCCCACAGGATCAGGGCGCGCGGGCCAAGCGCCAGCTTGGGGATCAGTCCCCATTGCGCCGCAAGGGTCGCGGCAGCGCCCGCCATCATCACGATCGCGATCGATTGCTCCGATCCGCGCGGGACAAGATTGAGCTGGTCGATGACGAAGAAGCCGAGGCACGTCAGCACTGCCGCCTGGGCATGGCCGGAAATGACGCCGGCAATGATCCAGTTGCGGATGCGGCGGTCGTTCCACTTGAGGCGGTTGCCGCGCGGCGCGGTCGAGGCGACGACGCTTGCCCCGGTCGGCGAGGACGCAATCGACGGATAGCTCATCGCCGCGCCGTGGCCGCGCCGCTTGCCGTGGCGGGGAATGCTGTCGTCGGGGAGCCAGCGCAGAATTGCGACGAACACGACCAATGCGATCACGGCGAAGGCGAACAAGGGCCCGGTCAGCCCGACGAACGGCAGCACGAACAATGGCGCGAGGGCGGGCCCGACGATGGTGCCAAGACCGAAGCTTGAGGACAGCGACGACAGCGCCGAGACTCGCGCAGACCGACGAGTCCGGGACGCGAGATAGGCCTGCGTTGCGCTTGGCGTGGCGGAGCCGAGCGCGCCGTATATGGCCCGGGCAAAAGCGAACAGGATGAGGGTCAGCGATCCCGACAGCGCTCCGGACAGGCCGAAGAGGAGCACTAGCCCGCATAAGGCCATCGAAACGATGAAGCCGCCAATCCCGAGCAGGGTCAGCGCCTTGCGCCCGTGGCGATCGCTCATCCGTGCCCAATAAGGCGCAAGGCCAACCCACAACACGGCCGAGGAGGTATAAGCGATGGCAACGAACAGATCGTCGATCTTCATCGCGCGGCCGATCGCCGGCATGACCGACTGAAGTGCCGTATTGCCCGCTGCGGCGACCAGCATGGCCGCGAACAGCAGCATGAAATTCGGGGTCGTAAGGGCGCTTCCGGCAACCTTGCGACGGGCGGGGTGTTCAACCATCGCCATGCCTTTAACCTCGCCGAGCGGTGCGCGATAGCCGCCGGGACGCCTTGCCAAGCGGCTCGCCATTTGCGAACGCTCGCCGCCAACCATAGCCGGAGCCTCTCCTTGAACGCCACCAGAGCCAGTACCTTGAAGGGCCAGATTCGCCGTGCCGTGCGGGTCGGTCATCCACGCTGGCAATTCCTGCGGGGCTTCATCAAGCATCCGGTAATGGTCGGGTCGATCATCCCGTCGAGCGACAAGTTGATTGCGAAAATGCTTGCCCCGGTCGATTGGGAAGCGACGCAATTGTTCGTCGAATATGGGCCCGGCGTCGGTACCTTCACGCGCCCCATCCTCGACCTGCTGGGCCCCGAGGCGCGGCTGATCGCGATCGATACCAATGCCGATTTCATCGATTATCTGCGCCAGGACATTGACGACCCGCGCCTGATCGCGGTCGCCGGGTCGGCGGCGGACGTCGAGAAGATCGTCGCCGCGCATGGCTTCGATCATGCCGACTATGTATTGTCGGGACTACCCTTCTCGACCCTTCCCGCGGGTGTCGGCGAAGCGATCGGCGCGGCAACCGGGCGCGTGATCCGCGACGGCGGGGCCTTCCTGGTCTATCAGTTCAGCCCCAAGGTGCGAGAGTATATCGCGCCCTTCTTCGAGCGCATCGAGCGCGGCTTCGAATGGTTTAATGTGCCCCCGGCGACATTGTTCTGGGCCTATCGCGAGCGCAGCAAAGCTGAATTGGGCTCAAGCGCCGAGGTTTAGCCGCCGGGTAATGCTATAATCGGCGCTGGAGACGAGGAAGAAGCTCGCCGCCCAGCGGATGCGATTGAAGAGCGTCGATCGCCGCTTGTGAAAGCTCCGCGTGATTGCGATCGAATTGCTGCATTCGCGCTCAAAATAAGCCCGCATCATTGCCGCGAAATCAGGGTCGTCGACGCGCAGCATCATTTCGAGGTTGAGATAGAGGCTGCGGATATCGAAGTTCGACGACCCGATGTGGACAATGTCGTCGAGAATGACGAGCTTCGAATGAAGCTTCGTCGGGACATATTCATAGATTTCGACGCCGTGCCGCAGCAGCCGATTATAGGTATGGCGCGCGGCGGAAATGGTGGCATTATTGTCGGACTTTGCGGCAGTAATCACCCGCGCGCGGCCCTTTTCGGCAACGCGCCAGATGCGCCGAAGCATCGCCCAGGTCGGTGAGAAATAGGCGGCGATCATTTCGACGTCGCGCGCGGCAATCAGGTCGCGGCAGGTCGCCGTCGCCCACGGCGAAAGCCCACGCGTCGGGCCGCCGAAAGTCCACTGCAACTTGCCGTTGGTCTCGCTGTGAAGGCGGACGATCCGGTTGAGGTGACGAATCTTTCCCCTCTTGGCCATCGCCCAAGCCATGAGTTCGTCGAAATAAGGCGCAAGCCGTGCCGCCGCCTCTCCTTCGACCAACAGGCCGAGGTCGCGCCATGCGCCATCCTCGGCCGTCCCAAAATAGCTGTCCTCGATGTTGAACCCCCCGATCAGGACTCGCCGCCCGGGGGTCTCGGCATCGGCCAAAGCGAGTTTCTGGTGATTGCGGATCAAATAGCGCCGGCCGAACGCGGGGTGAAAGCGGCAGAAACGCAGGCCCTTGTCGACGAGCTCCTGGAAATATCCCTCCGGCGCGGCATAGCCGAAGCCATCGACCAGCAGTGCGACCCTGACCCCGCGGTCGAGGGCGCGATCGAGCGCGGCCCGGACGCGGCCGCCTGACGTGTCGCCGCGGTAGATGTAATAGAGCAAGCGCAGCGACGTTTTCGCTCCGTCGATCAGCGCGACCAGCGCCGCAAGCCGCTCGGGACCTTCGGTCAACAGGGTCAGACGATTGTCGTCGACGATCAGGTCATTGGCATGGAACGCGCTCATCGGTCCGGCTTTTGGCTGCGGCGGATCATGCTTGCAAGCGAAGAGCCCGCGTTTCATTGACTCAAGCGCACCCGCGGCCTATCGCCCGGCCTTTCCCAATACGTTGAAGAGCGGAACGACTATGGCGCGCGTGACCGTCGAAGATTGTGTCGACAAGATCCCCAACCGGTTCGACCTGGTGCTGGCCGCCGCGCAACGCGCGCGCCAGATTTCGGGCGGGGCCGACCTCACCATCGATCGCGACCGCGACAAGAACCCCGTCGTGGCGTTGCGCGAGATCGCCGAGCAGACGGTCAAGCCCAAGCACCTCGAGGAAGCGATCGTTTCTAACCTCCAGCGGGTTCGTGTCGACGAGGATGACGAGACGGACGAGTTGGCCTCGTTGAGCGATTCGGCAGAAGCGTTGCGCCTGACGGCGGCGGCGCCGCCGCGCCCGACGCCTTCGGGCGGCGATTACGAGTGATGCTTCCCTCCCCTAAGGGGGGGGGAATTACCTGAGGTTGCGCTTCGAAGGCGCGCCAGTGTCGCGATCAATCCATATCAGGTCTTGAAGCTCGAGTTCGCGCCCATCTTCGGCGAGAACCTGGATCGAGCGAACCGGCTTGCCGTCGCGCTGGTCGGCAAGCAAGAATTCCTGCGTCCCGTGGCCCCAATTCTCCCCCCATTGGCGGAGCGCGAGCACAACCGGGAGTAGGGCCTCGCCCTTTTCGGTCAGCGCGTAGACAACTTTGCGGCCGTCGAGAGGATCGGGGGTGCGCATCAGGATGCCGCCTTCGACCATTCGCGCCAGCCGGTTGGACAAGATGTTTCGCGCAATTCCGAGGCCGGCCTGAAACTGTTCGAAGTGACGCAGACCGTTCAATGCGCCGCGCAGGATCAGGAACGCCCATTTCTCGCCAATCAATTCGATCGCGGGCGGCAATGGGCAGCGTAATGCTGCTGCCCTGAAAGCATCGATATCAGGCGTCGATGAACTCATGACGCCACCCTGACACAGGCAAATTGAAAATAGAAGCGGCGATGCGATCGGGCGGCGAGGGCCTTCGTGATTGTCGGCGCTGCAGGCTTTTTGCACTTGCGAACAAGGGGCGATCGGCCACAGTGGTCCCGTGCTAAGACAATATGAACTTGTCGAGAAGGTTCGCGCCTACGATCCCGATGCGGACGAGGGCATGATCAATCGTGCCTACGTCTTCTCGATGAAGGCACACGGCGCCCAGGTGCGCGCGTCGGGCGATCCTTATTTCAGCCACCCGATCGAAGTTGCGGGGATCCTTACCGACCTTAAGCTCGATGACGAGACCATCGTCACTGCCATCCTCCACGACACGATCGAGGACACGCTGGCGACGCCCGAGCAGATCGAGAAATTGTTTGGCGCAAATATTGCCCGGCTGGTCGACGGGGTAACGAAGCTAAGCAAGATCGAGGCGCAGTCGGAGAATGAGCGCGCCGCCGAGAATTTGCGCAAGTTCCTTCTTGCGCTCAGCGACGATATCCGCGTGCTTCTCGTCAAGCTGGCCGACCGGCTTCACAACATGCGGACGCTTCATCACGTCCCGAGCGAGGACAAGCGCCGCCGCATCGCCAAGGAGACGATGGATATTTACGCGCCGCTCGCCGAGCGGATCGGGATGTACGAGATAATGAACGAGATGCAGGGGCTCGCGTTCAAGCAACTCGAGCCCGATGCCTATGCATCGGTGACCCGCCGGTTGAAGCAGCTTCATGACGCGGGGGGCGACCTCGTCAGCCGGATCGGGCTCGGGCTCCAGCTGCACCTCTCCGACCACGGCCTCGAGGCCCAGGTCACCGGGCGCGAGAAGCATCCCTTCTCAATCTGGAAGAAGATGGCCGAGCGCCATATCAGCTTCGAACAATTGTCCGACGTCATGGCTTTCCGGGTGATCGTCGAGGAAACCGACGATTGTTATCGCGCGCTTGGACTGATCCACCAACGCTGGCCGATGGTCCCTGGCCGCTACAAGGATTATATCTCGACCCCCAAGCGAAACGGCTATCGCAGCCTTCACACCAGCGTCATCCACGACAGCAAGACCCGGATCGAGATCCAGATCCGCGATCGCGAGATGCACGCCCAGGCCGAGCGCGGACTGGCCGCGCACTGGGCTTACAAGGAGCGCAAGCCGGCCGACAATATCAAGGTGCCGTGGATTTCGGATCTGGTCGAAATCCTGGACCATGCCGCGTCGCCCGAGGAATTGCTCGAGCATACCCGCATGGCGATGTATCAGGATCGGATCTTCGCCTTCACGCCAAAGGGCGAATTGATCCAGCTGCCCAAGGGAGCGACCCCAGTCGATTTCGCTTATGCCGTCCATACCGACCTTGGCGACCAGACCGTGGGCGCCAAGGTCAATGGCCGCGTCGTCCCGCTGCGCACCTTGCTCGACAATGGCGATCAAGTGGAAATTCTCGCGTCCAAGGCGCAACATCCGCAACCGTCGTGGCTGCGCTTCGTCACCACGGGAAAAGCCCGCGCCGGGATCCGCCGCTTCGTGCGCCACAAGGAGCGCGACGAGACGATCGAACTTGGCCGCAAGATCTATGACGAGATCGTCGCGCGGCTGCCGGGCACGCTTGGCGCGGACGCGATCAAGCGCGCGATCAAGGCACTCAAGGTCGATGATGCCGATGCGTTGATGGTCCGGGTTGCCCGGCGCACAGTCTCGGATGTCGAGCTGATGGAAGCGCTCATGCCCGGATCGGGCGGCGGAGTCGCGCCTCGCCCGCTTGGCCAGCGAACCGCCATTTCGATCAAGGGGCTAACGCCGGGCGTCGCATTCGACCTTGCCACCTGCTGCCACCCGGTGCCGGGCGATCGCATCGTCGGGCTGCGGCGCGAGGATGAAGGGATTGAGGTCCATGTCATCGGTTGCCACAAGCTTGCCAGCGGCATCGACGCGGACTGGCTCGACCTTGCGTGGGGCGACGGGTCAGACGGCGGCACCGCTCGGCTGACAGTCATCCTGCGCGACATTGCTGGCGCGCTTGGCGAAATGGCGGGCATCATGGGCGCCAAGGGCGCAAACATCGTCAATCTGGCGCTGGCCCACCGCGATGGCAGCTTTCACACCTTCAATGTCGATGTCGAAGTCCATGACCTTGCCCATTTGCATGGCTTGACCGCCGCGCTTCGCGCGGCCGACGGTGTTACCCAGGTCGAGCGCGTCTAGCTTCCGCGCGGGGGCGGCTTGCGGATTGCGTCGGCGCCGCCCGCGGCAAGCACGGCGAGCGTGACGAGGTCCGACGTGGTGGCGGTCATCGGAGCGATCTGGACCGGGAGCGCCATGCCGAGGAGATAGGGCCCAAGCACGCTCTCACCGCCGAGTGATTTGAGCAACTTGGCCGAGATATTGGCTGACTGTAGGCCCGGCAGGATCAGGATGTTGGCAGGACCGGTGAGGCGACTGAACGGGTAATATTTGCGCTGCATGTCATGGTCGAGCGCCACGTCGGGGCCCATTTCGCCCTCATATTCAAAGTCCGTTTGAAGCGTGTCGAGCAATTGCACCGCGTCTCGCAATTCCTCGATGTGACGGCCCGGCGGGTTGCCGAACGTGGTGTAGGATATGAACGCAACGCGCGGCTCCTGCCCCATGCGCCGACTGAACGCGGCCGATCGGATCGCAATGGCGGCAAGCTGCTGGGCGCTTGGGCGTTCGGTAACCGAGGTATCGGCGATCAGCACGGTCTGGGTGCGCGAGGCAACGATGCTGACCCCGAACGGCGTGGCACAATCTTCCTCGTCGATGACGGTTCGGACCTGGCGCAGCGACTGACTGAACGGCCGAGTGGTTCCGGTGATCATTGCATCGCCTTCGCCAAGCGCAAGCATCGCCGCGGCGAAGCTGTTGCGGTCCTGGTTGACGAGACGCTCGACCTCACGCCGAAGCAAACCATGACGCTGGTGCTTTGCGTAAATATAATCGACCGCGCGCCCCACGAGTGGGGAATTGCGGCTGTTAAGCACTTCATAGCTGCGCGGATCGTCGACCCCGAGCTCGGCGAGCTTCTCATAGACTTCGTCGCGCCCGACCAGCACAGGTGTGCCATAGCCACCTTCCTTAAAGGCGATTGCGGCGCGAAGGACGTTGGGTTCCTCGCCCTCGGCGAACAAGACGCGCTTTGGGTTCAGTCGCGCGGCTTCATAGGCGAGGCTGAGCACGGACGCGGTCGGGTTAAGCCGGCTGCGAAGCTGCTGACGGTAGGCGCGCATGTCGGTGATCGGTTTTTGCGCAACTCCGCTGTCCATTGCCGCCTGGGCGACAGCGCAGGGGATGATTTCGATCAGGCGCGGGTCGAACGGGGCCGGGATGATATAGTCGGGGCCGAACTGGTGACTGACCCCGCCATAAGCGGCCGCGACCTCCTCCGGCACGGTCTCGCGCGCTAGGTCGGCCAGCGCATGCGCGGCGGCAATCTTCATTTCTTCATTGATTCCGGTCGCACGGACATCGAGTGCGCCACGGAAAATGAACGGAAAGCCGAGCACATTATTGACCTGGTTGGGATAGTCGGAACGCCCGGTGGCAACGATCGCGTCGGGGCGCGCCGCCTTGGCTTCGGGCGGGGTGATCTCCGGATCAGGGTTGGCCATTGCAAAGATGATCGGGCTTGGCGCCATGTCGAGCACCATGTCGGGCTTTAGGGCACCTGCTGCGGATAGGCCGAGGAAGACGTCGGCGCCGGACAAGGCGTCCTTGAGCGTGCGCCGGTCGGTATCGACGGCGTGCGCGGACTTCCATTGGTCGAGATCGTCGCGGCCCTTGTGAATCACGCCCTTGCGGTCGCACATGATGACGTGGTCGCCGCGCACGCCCATCGCCTTGATCAGCTCAGTGCAGGCGATTGCCGCCGCGCCGGCGCCGTTGACGACTATTCGGATATCGCCAAGCGATCGCCCGGTAAGGTGGCAGGCGTTGATCAGACCGGCTGCGGTAATGATGGCAGTGCCATGCTGGTCGTCGTGGAAGACGGGGATATTCATCCGCTCGCGCAGGGCCTGCTCGATGATGAAGCATTCGGGGGCCTTGATGTCCTCAAGGTTGATGCCGCCGAATGTCGGCTCCATCAATTCCACCGCGTCGACGAAACGGGCGACATCCTCGGTGGCAAGTTCGATGTCGATCGAATCGACGTCGGCGAAGCGCTTGAAGAGGACTGCCTTGCCTTCCATCACCGGCTTGGCCGCAAGCGCGCCGAGATTGCCAAGGCCGAGGATTGCAGTGCCGTTGGTAATCACCGCGACGAGATTACCCTTGGCGGTATAGTCGTAAGCGCAAGCGGGGTTGGCCGCGATCGCTTCGACCGGGACCGCCACCCCGGGGGAATAGGCCAGGCTCAAGTCGCGCTGGGTCGCCATTGGCTTGGAAGCAATGATCTCGATCTTGCCAGGACGACCGCGGCTGTGAAAATCGAGCGCTTCGGCCTCGGTGAATTTGACGTTGCTTTCGTTCATGAGTTCTCCTGTCACGCAAGCTTTAGCGGCAGGTAGCCCCTCAAGTCACCCTCGCATGGCCCTCGCTTTGCGGTTACGACCTTTACATGGCCCGCGACGAGACTTCCAAGCAGACGCCGATGATGGCGCAATATCATCGCCTCAAGGCCGAGGCGGGCGACGCAATATTATTCTATCGGATGGGCGATTTTTTCGAATTGTTCTTCGAAGACGCCAAGGCCGCGGCGGCGACGCTCGACATTGCGCTGACCAAACGCGGGGCGGACAGCGGCGAGCCGGTGCCGATGTGCGGGGTTCCGGTCCATGCCGCCGACGCTTATCTCGCGCGACTGATCCGCGCCGGTCACCGCGTCGCGATCGCCGAACAGATCGAAAGCCCGGCTGAAGCGCGCAAGGCTCGCGGGGCGAAGGCATTGGTCGATCGCGCGATCGTGCGGCTGGTGACTCCGGGAACGCTGACCGAAGAGACGTTGCTTGAGGCGGGCGCGGCCAACTGGCTCGCCGCAGTGGCGCTTGTCGGTGATGATTATGCGATTGCCGCTGCCGACATCTCGACGGGACGGTTCGAGCTGATCGCCTGCGGCCCGGGCGAGTTGAAGTCGGAGCTGGCACGGCTCGCCCCGTCCGAGACGATCGCTGCCGACAAGGTGCCCGGCATTGCCACCACCAGCGGCAAGGGCGGGTTCGACAGCCTGGCAGGCGAGCGGGCGCTGATGGCGCGGTTCGGCGTCGCGACGCTCGATGGTTTTGGTTCCCCCGGACGCGCCGAGCTGGCCGCCGCGGGAGGATTGCTGGCCTATCTCGACGCGACGCAGAAGGACGCCGCCGTATTCCTTGCCGCCCCACGGCGGATCGCGCGCGATTCGGCAATGGCGATCGACCCCGCCACGCGCGACAGTCTTGAAATCTGCCGCACGCAGACGGGGAGCATAGCCGGGAGCCTGCTTGGCACGATCGACCGCTGCGTCACTGCGGCCGGACGGCGGATGCTGAGCGCCGATCTTTCGGCTCCGCTCACCGATCGGCGGGCGATCGAGGCACGACTGGCGCTGGTGCAATGGTGCCATGACGAGCCGCTGCGCCGCGAACGCGTGCGCGACGCGCTTCGGGCAATGCCCGACTTGGGACGCGCGCTTGGCCGGCTGGTCGCCGGGCGAGGCAGCCCGCGCGATCTCGCTTCGCTTCGTGACGGGCTGATCGCCAGCGCAGCGCTGAAGCTGGAGCTTGGAGCACAGGCGCCGATCCCGGATCTCCTCGCCGCCTTGCTGCCCGCGCTTGGTGGACATGCCGCGCTGACCGATGAGCTTGGGGCTGCGTTGGTTGCCTCACCACCGCTAGACGCAGCCAAGGGCGGCTACATTGCGGAAGGTTATGACAGCGCGTTGGACGCCTTGCGAAGCGCGTCGAGCGACGGGCGCCGGGCGATCGCCGCATTGGAAGCGCGCTATCGTGAGGCGACTGGAGTGGCGGCGCTCAAGATCCGGCACAATGCCGTGCTCGGCTATCATGTCGAAGTCGTTGCCCGGCATGCCGACCGGCTGATGGCGCCCGACAGCGGCTTTACCCACCGCCAGACCCTGGCCGGCGTGGTCCGCTTCAATTCGCCCGACCTTCACGCCGAGGCGAGCCGGGTGGTCGAGGCGGGAGCACACGGCCTTGCCGCCGAAGCCGCTCACTTCGAGGCGCTTAGCCAACGCGCCGTCGCCGCCGCACCGCGAATCGCCGCGACGGCCGACGCCATTGCCCGGATCGACGTTGCTGCGAGCCACGCCCAGCGGGCGGCGGAAGGTCAGTGGTGCCTGCCGAGATTGGTCGATCACCCCTGCCTCGAACTCGACGCCGCCCGCCATCCGGTGGTGGAGGACGCGCTTCGCGGGACGGGAGAGCGCTTCGTCGCCAATGACGTTTCGCTTGGGCCAAGCGACCGTTTGTGGTTGATCACCGGGCCGAACATGGGCGGCAAGTCGACCTTCCTGCGCCAGGCTGCGCTTGCGGTCCTGCTTGCCCAGGCGGGCAGTTATGTCCCTGCCGCAAGTGCCAGGATCGGAATTGTCGACCGCCTGTTCAGCCGCGTCGGCGCGGCCGATAATCTTGCGCGGGGACGATCGACCTTCATGGTCGAAATGGTCGAGACTGCCGCGATTCTCGCTTCGGCAACGCCATCGTCGCTCGTCATCCTCGACGAGATCGGCCGCGGCACGTCCACCTATGACGGGCTTGCCATCGCCTGGGCCGTGGTCGAGGCGATGCATGACCAGGTCCGGTGCCGGACCATGTTCGCAACCCATTATCACGAACTGACCCGGCTTGCCGACCGGCTCGATGCCCTTTCGCTCCACCACGTCCGCGCCCGCGAATGGAAGGGCGACCTCGTTCTGCTTCATGAAGTGGCACCGGGCCCCGCCGACCGCAGCTATGGCATCGCCGTCGCCAAGCTTGCCGGAGTGCCGCCAATTGTCCTGGCGCGGGCGAAGTCGGTGCTTGCCCGGCTCGAGGCGGGGCGCGATGCGACCGGGGGGATCGCTGCCGGGCTCGACGACCTCCCGCTGTTCGCCGCCGCCGCAGCGCCCGAACCGGCGCGCGACCCGATCGGCGACGCGCTTGGTGAGATCGACCCCGACAGGCTTACTCCGCGCGAAGCGATGGATGCGCTTTATGCGCTTAAGCGGCTGGCGTCCGACTGCGCCGATTCATAGGTCGAAATGGCTTCGAACATCGCCGTCAGCGACGACCGTTCCGCGGCGTCCAGTTCGGGCCGCCAGACTTCGAACAACAGGACGATGCGGGTCTCGTCGCTATCGTTCCAGGCTTCATGTTCGATGCTGTCGTCGAAGATCATCGCCTTGCCGGCTTCGACGTTGCGTATTTCATTGCCTACGCGGAGGCGGCAGGCGGGCGGAACGATCAGCGGGATGTGACAGATCAGCCG
>JALYRC010000109.1 GCA_030855555.1 Pseudomonadota bacterium | reverse complement strand
GCAATGCAATGGTGCTTCGCGCCGGCCTGCCGCTTCAGGACATGGAGTTCGTCCAGTTCCACCCGACCGGAATCTATGGCGTTGGCGTGCTCATCACCGAAGGCGCGCGCGGCGAGGGCGGTTACCTTACCAACTCCGAAGGGGAGCGCTTCATGGAGCGCTATGCGCCGTCGGCGAAGGACCTTGCCTCGCGCGACGTCGTGTCACGGTCGATGGCGATGGAAATCCGCGAAGGCCGCGGTGTTGGCGAGCATAAGGACCATATCTTCCTCCATCTCGACCATATCGAACCCAAGATCCTTGCCGAGCGGTTGCCGGGAATTTCGGAAACGGCGAAAATCTTCGCCGACGTCGATCTGACACGCCAGCCGATCCCGGTGACCCCGACGGTCCATTATAATATGGGCGGCATCCCGACCAATTATCATGGCGAAGTCGTGACGCTGAAGGACGGCGATCCGGACAGTGTCGTGCAGGGGCTTTTCGCAGTGGGCGAGGCGGCCTGCGTGTCGGTCCATGGCGCCAATCGCCTTGGGTCGAACAGCCTGATCGACCTTGTCGTCTTCGGCCGTGCAGCGGGACTGCGGCTTGCCGAAGTGATCAAGCCCGGCGCGGCGCAGAAAGCGCTGGGCAAGGACAGCGGTGCAATCGCGCTCGAGCGGCTCGACCGGTTCCGATATGCCGACGGAGGCACCTCGACGGCGACGATCCGCGACAAGATGCAGCGCACCATGCAGGCCGATTGCGCAGTCTTCCGCACCGAGAAAACGCTGGGCGAAGGCGTTGCCAAGATTGACGAAATCTACAAACTTATGGCCGACGTACGCGTCACCGATCGAAGCCTGATCTGGAACAGCGACCTCGTCGAAACGCTCGAACTCGACAATATGCTGGGGCAGGCGGTCGTCACCATGCATTGCGCCGCCAACCGCAAGGAAAGCCGCGGCGCGCATATGCATGAGGATTATCCCGAGCGGAATGACGGCGAGTGGATGAAACACACCATCGCCACTTTCAGCGGCTGGGGCGGGGCAGGGGGCACCGTCGCGATCCAATATCGCCCGGTCCACGAATATACGCTGACCGACGAAATCGAATATATAAAACCCAAGGCACGGGTTTATTGAGCGAAAGCGCGCTTGCATAGGCTCAGAATCATTATATTTAGAACAGGACGCCACGTAGCCACGTGGCGACAACATCCAGCAACTCATCTGGATTGGAACGTGCAAGATCCGATCGCTTTTCTGAATCTTCAGAGTTCGGGCATCTTCATGAAGCCGACCGTTAGTCCGGAGCTGGCAGAGAATTCTCAACAGTCGAGCGGCGGGGCGGATTGGTCAGACGATAACCGCAATGGCTACTTCGATGCGGGCGACACGATTATGGTTATGGGCCATGCCTTTACCGCTGCTTACAGCGGCGGCGCGGGCGGCGGCGGCGGCGGCGGCCAACTTGGAGAGGATACGACGTCCATTCAACCTCGCGAGCCAACCGACCCGCTCCCAGCCGCTGAGCCCTTGGCTACAACCTGCGTCGAGACGACGTTCGAAACTCCCAATGTCAGCCTTGCCGATGTAAACCGAGCAGCATTGGCGGCTCCAAATGTCATCGATGGCTTGGGGAATGATGAAACTTACGAGTATAGTTCTATTGTTTTTCTTCATAATGGTAAAGTAGGGTTTACCGACTTACACAGACCTGCGCGTAGATCAGGTAAATCTCTTAGGTGGCATCGGCAATGTGCCGAGGGGGGCGGTTATATTGGGGATTGTCCACAATCATCCCGACCAAGCTACACAAGACGATAGGTATCCATCCCCCGACGATTGGAGTGGGTACGCTCGTATTCAGAAGCTTAGTTCCGAGGGGGAACTGCCGCGCGGCATAACCGCTGACACCAACATGCTGCTTTACGTGCTTACCGACCAAGACGACAAAACACGCGTCTACGATAATACGGACAAACGTTCCGAGAGCCCTAGCTGCCCACTTCAATAAAGTCAGGATTGGATCATGATACCTTTGATGCTGGCTTTAGCGCTGGCCCAAACCCCAGAGGTGATGACGCGCGAACCTTCGCCGCCATCCCGTTGGAATCTGACATTACAGGCAACTTGTAATAACAAGGCCCTTCTCATTTCCGACTACGCAGCATCTGTCCATTCGGGCGCCATTCCAAAGATGGTTTTTGATGGGCGACCGTTGCAAGGACCCGGCATTCGGCAGCTCATTACTGATCTCTCCACCGCACGCGCCGTCTACCATTTCTCTGTACAGTGCGGAAGAAAGGGAGAATTAACATTGAGGATATACGAGGGCGAGGCCCTACGGGGCGGTACTGTTCGATATAGGGCTGCGCTGGCAACCATAAAGAACAGCAAGCTCGATTTTTATTCTGGGCTTAAACCGGCACATGCGGAGGATTTCTGGTTTCGCTAACAGGCCGTTGCCACGGAGCGAATGACAAACCTTCACACGAACCAGAGTGAGTGCTGCGCGGAACAGGGCCGGAGACTGGACTTCATGCGAGCGCACCTACGTCCAACATCACCCCCACCCAATCCTCCCCCATCGAGGGGGAGGGCTTTGCTCTTGCCGCGGCGTCCTTGCTGCAGCTAAGGCCCCGCGCTTATGACCGATCCAAAGCCCCCCGAGAGGATCTTCGCCGACGCGAAGGTTGATGCCGCCGCTGCCAAGCATGTCCCGTCCTCGCCGCAGACCGAGAGCGAGGCCTATAAGCTCGCCTTCCAGGACAAGGAGTTCCTGCTGCGCCAGGATCTTCGTGCGGTGCGGTTCCAGCTTGAATTGCTGAAGCCCGAATTGTTCATGAACGAGGCCAACATCGCTTCGACCTTCGTCTTCTACGGATCGGCGCGCGTGCCCGAGCCCGAGAAGGCGCGCGCCTTGCTTGAAATGGCCAAGACCGACTGGGACCGCACGGTCGCCGAGAAATTGGTCGCCAAGTCGCATTATTACGACATTGCACGCGAGCTTGCGCGCAAAGCGAGCCGCTTCCCGGTCGACGAAGACGGCAAGCGCCACTTCGTCGTCACGTCGGGCGGCGGTCCTTCGTTCATGGAAGCCGCCAATCGCGGGGCATGCGATGAAGGCAAGGAGTCGATCGGGCTTAACATCGTGCTCCCGCACGAGCAGCTTCCCAACACCTTCGTCACGCCGGACCTCAGTTTCCAGTTCCATTACTTCGCACTGCGCAAGATGCATTTCCTGCTGCGGGCGCGGGCGGTCGCGGTGTTCCCGGGCGGGTTCGGCACGTTCGACGAAATGTTCGAACTGCTGACCCTGATCCAGACGGGCAAGGTGCGGCCGCTGCCGATCCTGCTGTTCGGGCGCGAATTTTGGGAGCGGGTAGTCGATTTCCACGGTCTCGCCGAGGAAGGCGTCATCAGCCTAGCCGACCTCGACCTCATCACCTGGTGCGAAACCGCCGACGAGGCGTGGGACGCGGTGTGCAAGCATTATGAGTGCACTGCCGATCAGCGTGAGGGCCTGGTCCGCTCATAGACTGCGATGAATTCAGCTGGCGTGGTGGCGGCGATTTCGTCGCGGATCACGTCAAGCGCGAGGTCGTCGGCGCGGTTGAAGCGGATGCAGCTCTTGCCCATGTCGAGCTTTTTGCCGCTTGCCGCCCAGGCTTTGCGAAACTGATCGGTGCGGTCGGGCGAGGCGTAGGCGCAGTTCAGATAGAGTGAATTGCTGTTCTTCTGCGCAGCGAGCCCGGCGTAAGCGAGCGGCTGCTTGTTATAGGTGTCGGGATAGTCCGCCAGCGGAATGACCCAGCCGATCATGCCGTAGGCCATGATTTCGACGTAACCAGCTGGAAGCGCCATATTGACAATATCGCGGACGGTTTCGATCTCTTTGCGCCGCTCGGGCTCAAGCTCGCTTAGATAGTCGGAGACGGTGGCGGCGTTGGAGCTTACCACCGCCCCATCGCTTTACTGTGCGACCTTGGCTGCTTCGCCGCCACTATTCTTGGCCCCGCCCTTCACGGCGTCGACCTGATTCTTCACGGGCACGTTTGGTGCCTTTTGTGCGCCGCCGCCGACGGAGGTTTCAGCCGCCGCCTTCTCTGCGGCCTTGGGATCGCCAGCGACTGGGGCACCAGCGGCGCCGCCCTCGGCCGGGGCAGCAGCGGCGGGAGCCGCCGGGACCGGGAGCGGCGAGCCGCTGCGCGAATTCAGGAAGGCGATGACGTTGGCGCGATCCTCCGGGTTCGACAGGCCGGCGAAGGTCATCTTGTTGCCTGGTGCGAACTTCTTCGGATTGGCGAGCCAGGCCGACATATTGTCCCAGCTCCAATTACCGCCAATGCCCTTGAGCGCGTCGGAATAAGCGAAACCCGCTTTCGCGGCGATCGGGCCGCCCATCGCGCCGTGAAGCGCGGGGCCGAGCGCGTTGGCGCCGCCTGGATCGGCGTTGTGGCAAGCGGCGCACTTCTTGAACACCTGCTCGCCCTTGGCCGCGTCGGCGACCGAGAAATCCATCGGCTTGTCGGCGGCGCCGGCTTCGCCGTCGAGGACGACGCCCTCGATCGGATAGCCCATCTTTTCGGGACGCTCCGAATGAAACATTTCGCCCGAGACGATCGATGCGCCGAGCGCGATGATGCCCGCGAACAGGACCCAACCGGCTATCGTATTCTTATGGTCTTGCATGAAACCTCGTGCGGCCAAGCCGAAGATTATTATTGGCCCAGCCCTTAGGGCGGTGGGGGCGGCACTTCAAGCGCCACGCGCGCAGGGCCGGTCATCCATCGCTCGAGCAACGTCCGCGCGATAGCAAACCGCGGGGGCGGGAGGAAAGATGCGTCGCTGTCGCCACTTAGCGCAGCGGCAATTTCGGCGCGACTGAACCAGCGCGCATCGTCAAGCTCGTCATGATCGATGGTCAGCAAATCGCTGTCCGCAGTGCAGATCGCGCCGATCATGAGGCTCGAGGGAAACGGCCAGGGCTGACTGGCAACGTAAGCGACGTCGCGCACCGATATTCCGGCTTCCTCGAACAGCTCGCGCGTGACCGCCGCCTCGATCGTTTCGCCCGGCTCGACGAACCCCGCCAGTGCCGAAAAGCGCTTGGGCGGATATTGCGGCTGGCGGCCGAGCAGGAGCCGGCCGCCATGCTCGGCAAGCATGATCACGACGGGGTCGGCGCGCGGATAATGTTCGCCACCGCACGATCCGCACGCCCGCGACCAGCCGCCGCGATTGGGCTCGCTTGGCGATCCGCAAATCGAACAATAGCCGTGGCGGCGGTGCCAGTTGGCAAGGCTCAGCGCGGCGGCGAAAATCGGCGCGTCGGCGGCGTCGAGTTGCGCCAGAAGTCCGAAGTGGGCGCGGCTGTCGATCGGGACATTGCCCGGCGGGAGCGCAGAGAAATGCGGGGTTTCGCCATCGAGGCCAAGGAACAAGGGTGCCTCGCCCTTGACCGGGCTCCACTGCAAGCGACCGCCTTCGTCCAGCGCAGGTGCGCCATTGTCCCACATAAGCAAGCGCGCGTCCGAACGGCTCGCAAGTGCTGAAATGCGATCGGGGTGCGCACGCAGCGCATCGGCGCGGTCAAGGCCCGGGCCGCCGAAAAAGGGGTCAGCCAGCGAACGTCTCCCGCTGTGCAAGCCATGCGTCGGCGGCGCGGCGGTAAAGCGTCGGCAGGCCCGCCGATCCGAGCCCGTCGATTGCCTGCCACCAGCCCTCGCCCGGCGGCGGCTCCGCGGCGGCGACCAAGTGAAGGTCAAGGGTGAAATGGGTGAAGCCGTGGCGCACGGTTGCAACCACCGGACCGCCCGGCGGCGCTTCGCCCCAGTCGGGACCGGGCAGTGCGGCCATTGCGCCAAGCAGGCCTTTTGCGGGGCGGCGCACCAGCCACACGCCGGCATCGCGCTCGATCCACCATGCGACGCCGTGGCGGTGGGGCCGGGTGGCTTTGAGCTTCGGAACGGGGAAGAGCTCGGGAGTGCCGCTGGCGAAGGCAAGGCAATCGGGCGCCAGTGGGCAAGCGGGGCAATCGGGCTTTATTGGGCGGCAGATTGTCGCGCCGAGGTCCATCATCGCCTGCGCATGATCGCCGGGGCGGTCCTCGGGGGTCAGTGCCGCAGCGGCGTCGTGGATTTCGGCGCGTGCTTCGGCAACCGGCCGGTCGATGCCCTTGAGGCGCGCAATCACCCGTTCGACGTTAGTGTCGACGACGGTGGCGCGCTGCCCGAACGCGATGGCTGCGATTGCGGCGGCGGTGTAGGCGCCAATCCCCGGAAGCTTGCGCAGCGCGGCTTCGGTGGCCGGAAACGCGCCGAGCGCTGCGACTTCCCTTGCGCAGGCATGGAGATTGCGGGCGCGGGCATAATAGCCAAGGCCGGCCCACTCGCCGAGCACTTCCTCGAGCGGGGCAGCGGCGAGTGCCTCGACCGTCGGCCAGCGCTCGATGAAACGGCCAAAGCGCGGGATTACCGTTGCGACCGTCGTCTGCTGAAGCATCACTTCGGACAACCAGACGCGATACGGGTCGGGGTTGGCCGATCGCCACGGCAACGTCCGCTTATGCAGATCATAATGGCGAAGGAGCCGCTTCGCGGCACTGGCGGGCATCACGAGGCTATGGCATGGTCAGCGGCGATGGCGAAGTCCCCGCGTTCCGAATCTAAAGCTGACGCTCCGCGCCGCGGTCACGCCCGCGCGGCGGGCGACCTCGTCAACGATATCGCAGGCGTCAGCTTCAAGCGCTTCGGCTTCGTTCAAAGCGCGATCGTCAGTCGCTGGGGCGAGATCGTCGGCGAGCGCTATGCCACTGTCTCGACGCCGGAGTCGGTCCGTTTTCCCCAGGGCAAGAAGTCGGGCGGAACGCTGACGCTTACGGTGGTCGGAGCGCATGCCCCGCTGATGCAGCACCTGACCCCGCTGATCGTCGAGCGGGTCAATCGTTTCTTCGGCTACCCCGCGGTCGACAAGATCGCCTTCCGCCAGGGCCGTGTCGATACGGTCAAGCGCCCGGTTCGCCCGGTGGCGCGCCCGATACCGCGCGAGCTCGGCGAGGGTCTGCGCGAAATCGCCGACCCCGGCCTTCGCGCCTGTCTCGAATCGCTTGCCGCAAAGATTGTCACGTCGGACGGGGCACCCCAGCTTCCCGTCGATCCCGCACCACTGCCACCCATACGGAGAATCTCTTGACCCACATGATCCGCCTCGCGCTCGCCGGCGCCGCCTTAGCCACGCTTGGCGCGTGCAATGCCGACAAGGCCTCGACCACTGGCAGCGCGACTAATGTCAGCGCGAGCAATGGGGCCGCAGCAGCCCCCGTCGCTCCGCCGGCAAACGGCGACTGGTCCAGCGTCGTCACGCAGACGCCTGAGGGCGGCTTCGCGATGGGCAATCCCAATGCCAAGGTGAAATTGATCGAATATGGCTCGCTTACCTGCCCGGCCTGCGCTGCCTTCGAGGAGCAGGGCGGAAAGCCCTTGGTCGACAAGTACGTCAAGAAGGGGCTGGTCTCGTTCGAATTCCGCAATTTCGTCCGCGATCCTTATGACATTACCGCAGCACTGGTTTCGCGCTGCGGCGGGGCGACCAGCTTCTTCGGCCTGACTCGCGCTTTCTACGCCAACCAGAAGGAGTGGATGGGCAAGGCGCAAACCGCCGACCCGGCGCAGATGCAGGCTCTCCAAAATCAGCCGCCGCAAGCTCAGTTCAAGACCATAGCAGATATCACTGGCTTCCCCGCTTTCGCGGCGATGCGCGGCGTGCCCAAGGCCAAGACCGAGGCGTGCCTCGCCGACCCTGCCGCCGCTAGCCAGCTGGTGCAGATGAACAGCGATGCAGTGTCGAACTTCAACCTTCAGGGCACCCCGACCTTCATCATCAACGGCACGACGGTTGAGCTGGCAGGGCGCGAGCCGCTCTGGATTCAGCTGGAAGCGAAGCTCAAGGAATCATTAGGCAGCTAGGATGAGCGTCAGGGGGGTCGGCAATTGCGCTTTCGGCGGCTGAAGCTCAGCGGTTTCAAAAGCTTCGTCGAGCCCTCAAGCCTGGCAATCGAACCGGGGCTGACCGGCGTTGTCGGTCCCAATGGCTGCGGCAAGTCCAACCTGCTTGAGGCCATTCGCTGGGTGATGGGCGAGGCATCCCCCAAGTCGCTGCGCGGCGGCGGGATGGACGATGTCATCTTTGCCGGCACCGCCACCCGGCCGGCGCGCGATTTCGCCGAAGTGTCGCTTCTGGTCGAGCGCGATAGCGACGAGCAAGGGGCAGGCGAAGCCGAAGTCACGCGCCGGATCGAGCGCGGCGCGGGGTCCGCCTACCGGCTCGACGGGCGCGACGTTCGTGCCAAGGACGTGGCCCTCCTGTTCGCCGATGCCGCGACCGGCGCGCATAGCCCGGCGCTGGTCAGCCAGGGACGGATCGGTGCGGTAATTGCTGCGCGGCCGACCGAGCGGCGGCTGATGCTTGAGGAAGCAGCCGGCATTTCAGGACTTCACGCACGCCGCAAGGACGCCGAGCAGAAGTTGCGCGCCACCGAGGCCAATTTGCTTCGGCTCGACGAAATCATGGGCGACCAGGAGGCCCGTGCCGCCGCCCTTCGCCGCCAGGCACGGGCTGCGACGCGCTATCGCGACCTGACCGACAAGATCCGCCTGGCCGAGGCGCGGCTGGTGTTCGCCAAATGGTCGCAGGCCGATCACGCGGCTAGCGCGGCAAGCGAAGAAGCGCGCCTTGCCGAGGGCGAAGTACAGCGATTGCAGAAAGACATGCTCGTCGCGCAGAAGCTCCAGGAGCATGCTGCGAGCGCGCTTGCAGTGCGGCGCGACGCGGCGCTTGTGGCGCGCGACCAGGGCCGCAATCTGGCGCACCAATTGGCGACGGCGCGGGCCGCGCGCGACACTGCGGTGCGGCGGCTGGCGGAGCTTGACCGGCTCGGGCTGGCGCTTGCCGCGGATACCCAGCGCGAAGCGTCGCTTGATGAGGATGCGCGGCGCGCGGTCGCTGCGCTCGAGGCCGAGCGCACCGCGATCGAGGCCCGGCTTGCGGATGCGGAAACGGTCGGAGCGCGGATTTCGGCGGAGCTGACCGCCGCCGAAGCGCGATCGCGAGAGGCCGAGGCAAGGCTGGCGGGCCTGCTGGCGAGCGAGGCGGCGATGCGCGCCGAGCGGCGGGTCGCCGATGCCGCGATCGAAGCGGCGAAGGGCCAGTTGGCGCGAGTGGTTGCGGAGCAGCGCAGGCTTGCGGCGCAGATTGCTGAGCTAAGCGACGGCCGCGCCGAGAGGGACGCAATCAAGGCAGCGCAAAGTATGGGCGACGAGGCGGCCAGACTATTGGCCGAAGCCGAGGCGCAATTGGCGGCTGCCGAGACCGGCCGGTCCGAGGCGGCCGAAGCGCGTGACGCTGGCGAAAGTGCGCTTGGCGCCGCTCGCGCCACGCTCAGCGCTGCAACATCCGAACGCGATGCACTGGCGCGGGCCTTGACCGGCGGGGGCGCCGCGGGACTGGCCAATGTTCGCGCCAGGCCGGGCTATGAGCGCGCGCTTGCGGCGGCGCTTGGCGATGATCTCGATGCCGAAATTGGCGGCGTCGGACCGCGTCGTTGGGATGGTAGCGAGGGGCACTCGGACGATCCGTCACTTCCCACGGGGGTCACGCCCCTGATCGAGGTCGTCGACGCGCCTGCAGCGCTGCTGCGGCGTCTCGCGCAGGTCGGCGTGGTCGATCGGGACGAGGGACAAGCGCTTGCCGTCGGCCAGCGGCTGGTTACGCGCGCCGGGGCAATGCGGCGCTGGGACGGGTTCGTGAGCGAAGGCGGGGGCGCGGCGGCGGCCGATCGCCTGCTGCGGATCAATCGCCTCGCTGAACTCGAACAAGCGCTGCCGGCGCTCAATGAAGCCGCCAAGGCCGCGCTTGCGACGCGCGACGCATTAACGAACGCAGTCGATAGCTTCCGCACTGCGGCGGATGAGGCCCGCCAGCGCGCCGCCGCCGCAGAGCGGGCAATGCGCGATTCGGCCCGAGCCGTTGACATGGCGCAGGCCGCCCTCGAGCGGCTTGACGGGCAGCGCGAGCAATTTGGCGAGCGGATGCGCGAACTTGACCCGCTTGCGGCGGCCGCTGCCGAAGCGCTTGCAAGCGCCGAGGCCGGTGCGTCAGCGCTGCCGGTTGCCGAAACGCTCGAGGCGGAAGTGGTCAGGGCGCGCAAGCTTGCCGCCCGGGCTGGGGAAGCGGTCGCCGAGGCCCGCGC
>JALYRC010000096.1 GCA_030855555.1 Pseudomonadota bacterium | reverse complement strand
CCAGTCGATGTACGAGATCGACCAATATTACCGGGTGAACGTCCAGGGCACGGCATTGCTGTTCGACCTCCTTGCCACTCGCGCGTACGGCACGCCGAACATCGTGCTGGCGTCGAGCCGATCGGTTTACGGCGAGGGAGCCTATCTGTGCCGCTCATGCGACGCCGCAGGCAGGCGCAGCTTTCCCGCGCCGCGTACGCCCGTACAACTCGCCGCTCACCAGTGGGAGCCAGCCTGCCCTAGCTGCGGTAGCCCGCTGGTAGCGGTAGCGACCCGCGAGGAGGATCGACTCGCCCCAGCGTCAATCTACGCCGCAACCAAGCTTGCGCAGGAAGAACTCGTTACCGTAGCGTGCACGGCACTTGGCATCCCTTACTCGATCCTTCGATTCCAGAACGTGTTCGGCGAAGGGCAGTCGCTGAGCAATCCTTATACGGGATTGCTGTCGATCTTCTCGACCCGAATCCGCCTTGGCCTGTCCCTGCCGATTTTCGAGGATGGCCAAGAGACGCGCGATTTCGTTCACGTCGAAGACATCGCTCGGGTTGTCCTGGCGTGTGTGGAGCGACCAAATGACGGGGTCACCCTGAACGTCGGCCTGGGCGAGCCAACCCCGATCATGGAAGTCGCCCGGATGCTTTGCTCCGTCATGGACTCGCCGATCGAGCCCCACATCACTGCCCAATATCGGGTCGGAGATATTCGCCACAATTTTGCTGATATATCCAGGCTGGCTGAGGTGACGGGGTTCCGGCCGCAGATTGACCTGCGCACGGGCCTGAAGCGTTTTTGCGACTGGGTTGTGACCCAGCCCGTGCCCCCGGATTTACTCGACCGTGCCAATGAAGAGCTTAAAGCCCGCAACCTTATGGGCTAAGTGCGGCGGCGCAATTGATTAGCCAATCGGTTCAAAAGGAAAATTTCGATGGAAGTAACCGACGGCAATATCAAGACCAAGTGGCTTGATATGGACTATGGAGAGGTCAGATTTCGCGATGTCGCCATGCGTTTTGCGACCACCGGTTCTTCGAGCAAGAAGCGTTTGCGCACGCTGTTTTCGAAAGAGCCGATTACGCTGGCTTGGATCGACACGTTCGAACAGGGCGCGACGCTCTATGACATTGGCGCCAATGTCGGCATGTATACGATTTATGCAGCGATGATGCGAGGGGCAACGGTACACGCCTTCGAACCCGAGGCGCTCAATTATGCCGAGATCAACAAGAACATCTATCTCAACGATTTGCACGGCCGGGTCCTGGCTTACTGCCTGGCGTTAAGCGATGTCGACAAGATCGACAAACTACTGTTGAGCGACTTTGGTCTTGGGATTTCCTATCACGACTTTGAGGAAAATAGCTGGACGGGCGACAAGGAATTCGCGCCCGACTGGAAGGTAAGCAAGGATAACAGGCGCGAGCAGGGCTGCATTGGGCGGCGGATAGACTCGCTCATCGCCGAGGGCCTGCCAGCGCCAGACCACATAAAGATCGACGTTGACGGGCTTGAGCATCGCGTGATCAGCGGCATGCTTGATGCGCTCCGCAATCCCACGCTCAAGACCATGCTGATCGAGATCAACTTCGATAATCCCAAGAACCTTGAGCTGATCGACACGATCTGCGCGCTCGGCTGGCGCTTTTCATGGGAGCAATTGCGGATCAACCGCAGGGTGAAATTCACCGTCGATCAGATCCAGCGGTACCAGCAGCGCGGGGTCGGCGGCCTGAATTACATTTTCTACAAGGACGATTTCTACGACCGCTTCTTCGCCAATATGTTCGAAGCTTATGTTCCGGGCGAACCGATCGACGCGTTCAAGCTCATTCCGGCGCGAGGTTAGCAGTGACACGTCAACGTTATGCGGCCGCAAAGGAATGAGCGGGAGGGAAGTGACGGCGATCGATTGGCCCGAAATCGTCGAGCTTAACAATATCATTATCTCGCCACTGCTTGCCGGCAGCAGCAAGGGATATACGGCGCTATATGCCGATCCGCCCTCGCCATTGCTCAGGCATTATCGCTACGGCCATTCCGACAGTTCGCTCCAGGTTTTGCCCTTTCCCGGACCCGATGCAGGCGTAAAGCAGGTCGTCGAAGAGCCGGTGATCTATGGCGGGTTGATGTTTCGCCACTTCGGCCATTCCCTGACCGAAGGAATCCATCGGCTTTGGCCGCGGTTCGCATTGAAGGAGCTGCACACCGCGAAGGTTGCCTTCAACGTCGTCAATAATAGCAAGATCATGCCCTACGTCAGCGAGGCACTCAACCTGCACGGGATTTCGCGTTCCGGGGTAATCCCAATTCAGGAGCCGACGCTATTCCGACGCCTGTTCGTCGGCCCGCAGGCGCGGCAGATGGCGGGCCCGACACTAATTCCGGGCTATCAGACGATGCTGGACCGGTATCACGCGCGGCGGTTGCCCACGCCGGACGGGCAGCGGCGACTCTATGTATCGCGCCTTCATCATCACCATACGGGATCTTTTTTTGGCGAAAGCTTCGTGGAGGCGCAGCTTGCCGCCCAAGGTTTTGAGATCGTCTATCCTGAGCAAATCACGCTGACCCAACTGGTCATCCTGCTTCGGGACAGCGAGATCGCCGTGTTCGCCGAAGGAAGCGCTATTCACGCGCTCGAATTGTGCGGGTCGGCGGTCCCAGCCGTGTTCGTTATCGGCCGACGGCAGCATTCGCTCGAACGCTTTGCGCCATTGCTCGAAAACATCTGTTCAAGGTGGCAGGTCGCCGAGCATTGGCTTGCAAGTGCCGGAATGGCGCCTGACTTCAAGAAACACTCAAGCGTGCTCGACATGCCCGCGCTGATGAAGGACCTCTGGTCATTCGCCGGTCTCGGCGGCAGCTGTTTCGACAATCAAGTCGCAGTGGCAGCGATCCGCCACGATCTCGCGATCCATATTGCGGACGAACGCAATGTGCGCACAGACGATTATGGGGCGAGGGCACTCGAAGTGGAACGTGCTGTGGAGGCAGCAGCCGACGCCGCTAGCCGCCGGTGAGGGGCAGGACGACGCGCTGATCTTACGCACCAGACCGTGAAGCGCGGATCCGTTCGACTATGCTGGCCAGCGGTGCGAAGCAGAACGTATCCCGCTCCAGGAACAGGTCCTTATAATCCTTCTCGCTGACCTGGCGAAGCGTGCGCTCCAGCACTGACGCGCGCGGCTCGCGCCACAGCACGAGCTGACCATGGTTATTATTGACCGTCGCATAGGAATATTGCTGGCAGAAGGTCTCGACGAAAAACACCAGCCGGAAAACGTCTCCCATCCAAGCGCCCGACGGGTCGGCCGTCGCCTGACGCACGACCCGCGTGTGCTGCCGCTCGGGCAGGGAAGCAATGTAGGACGACGGGAAGACGTCATCGATCACAATCACGCCATCATGCTTCAGGAAGGCGAAGGCATTTACCAGGTCGCGGATGGTTTGCTCGGACGTATGAAGGCCGTCGAGATAGATCACGTCGAACGCGGTGCCGGGAGTGGCGATCTGGCCGAAATAGTCGTCGCTTGTCGTCTCGTGGAAATGGACATTCGCGCTGGCTTCGGCTTCGAAGTCGAACAGGAATTTGGGATCAACCGCAACCTTGGTTGCCGCTTTCAGGGCCCTAAAGGTTACGCCCCGATTGACTCCAACTTCGAGATAATCCGGAGCCTCGAACAGGTCGAGAACACCTTGCACCACCTGATTTCGCGACACCGCGTTCTTGGGCTTTAGGCTTGGATAATCATCTGAAGGAGCACTGCTCGGCTCATCGGCGGTGTTGGGAGACACAATGTTCCTTAGCGAGCTGGGAGAATTGGAAGTGCCAGCGACGGTAGCGGATAGCGGGTTGAGTTCAACCCGCGGGGAAGCGAGATCTGGAGCGACGTCAGGAGAGCCTTGTTGTGACATGGTGGCGCCGTCCCTGCCACCCGGCAGCGGCTCGAGAACGGCGGCGAATTCACCCGTTTTCGGTTCGAAGTGTACGGTGCGAAATCGCGAGTCCAACTGCGTGCGCCAGAATTCGTCGGGGTCGACGATGAGGTGGCATTGCGGCCGTCGGCCAGGACTTTCTTTGCTGGGCGCGTGGCGATGACGACGAAGCAGGCCTTGCGTGACAGCTGCCGCAGATGGTCAAGCACTTCGCTCAAACAGTCGAGTTCGACATGCTCGAGGACGTCGGTGCACACGACCAGGTCGGCAGGGGCGGGCGCATCTGCTTTGTCCGGGATCGCCGGATCATATTCCTTGACCCGTTCGCCGATTGCGCGGGCCAACGCGCCCTGGCCGCAACCGTAATCCAGCACGCTCTGTGCTTCGTATGCGTCAATCAGTTCCTGAACCCGTGCGGCCCAGCGGTCGCCATTTCGTCCGTAGCTCCCGCCAGCATGCAGATCGCTGTTCAACCTGCGATAAGTATCCGAGATGAGCACCGGCCGAACCTCTTCCTACCG
>JALYRC010000029.1 GCA_030855555.1 Pseudomonadota bacterium | reverse complement strand
ACTTCGCCCGCCGCTTCGGTTTCGGTGTCGCTTTCTTCGGACTTCATCGCCGAAGGAGCAACGACCGTGGCGATCGTGAATTCGCGGTCGTCGATCGCCGACTTCGAGCCCTTGGGCAGCTTGATGTCCGAAATGTGGATCGAATCGCCGATGTCGAGGCCGTCGAGCGAAAGCTCGATCTGGCCCGGAATGTCCGACGCGTCGCAGATCAGCTCGAGATCGTGGCGAACGATGTTGAGCACGCCGCCGCGCTTGATTCCGGGCGAGCTTTCCTCGTCGGTGAACAGCACGGGCACGTTGACGTGGACCTGGCTGTGCTCGCCGATGCGCAGGAAATCGACGTGGATCGGACGGCTCGACACGGGATGGAACTGGACGTCCTTGGGCAAGGTGCGATGCGCGGTGCCGCCGGCATCGACCATCACCACCGTGTTCATGAAATGCCCGTTGGAGAGCATTTTGGTGAGGAGTTTTTCCTCGACATGAACCGATAGCGGTTCCTTCTTGTCGCCATAGATCACGGCGGGTACCCGGCCACTGCGGCGCAGTTCACGGGAGGCTCCCTTGCCAGCCCGTTCGCGTTGCTCGGCGGGCAGCGTCAGCTGTTCGCTCATCTCGCTTGTCCTTCAAAAGAATGTCCCGCCACGCCTCCAGGGATGACCATGGGTGGACAAGCGCGCGCTCTTACGGGGACACGCGCCCGAAGGCAAGTTGGGCGCGACTATTGGATGCGGGTGACGCGCCGCCCTTCGCGCTTGAGCATCGCCACTACCGAGCGGTCGCCCGCGAGGTGACCCGCGCCGACCGCCATGAACACCGTTCCTGGAGTGTCGAGCCGTTTGCCGACCCATTGGGTCCAGCGCGCGTTGCGATCGGTGAACATCAGCTTGAACAAGGCCGGGCTGTCACTGTCGCTCTTCTGGATCAACTTGGCCACCGCGGCCGCGTCGCCACGGTTCCAGGCGGCGAGCATCGCTTTGATTTCAGCGCCCATCGAATCGGATTCGGCAAGCGCGGATTCGAGCAAGCGGAGCTGCTCGGCTTCGGGCAAAGCGTTGAGCATCCCCAATTGCTCATCGACCGTTTCGACCGCGCCGAGCTTCTTGGCAGTGCCCTTGAGCGCGCGCTTGATGACTTGCTCCGAACCATGTTCGGCGCCCAGGCCAAGCTTGCCAAACTCGAGCGTCGCCAGGGTCAGCGAGGCGAAGAATGGCTTGAACTGATCGAGCGCGCCGGCAGGCATCCCATGTTTCTTGAGCGACGCGGCAAGTGCGGTCCGGCCCGCCGGTGACAGTTTCGAAGTGAGCGTGCGGCCCGATCTGTCGATCGCATGCTTCATCAGCGCGGGACGCATGGCGGCGGGGTCGTCGGGGGTGTTGATCTCGAGCACCACGTCCTGCGAGGCGTCAAATGCCTTGCGCACATCGTCATTGAACCAGTCGGTCTTGCCATCGAGCGCGTGGAAAGTGCCGAACAGATAGATGGTAGTGTCGGCGTCCTTGACCATCCACATCGCCGGCTCGGCATCGGGCAGGCGGGTGGCGGGTTCCGCCGCGACAGCTGCAGCTGCCGACCCGAGCAACAGCGGCAGCAAGGCGCGCGAAACGCGGCGGAACAGGTTGGTCATCATTGATCTCCAATAAGTGCCGACGCCTTTGCGCAGCGTGAACAGGTTCAGCAAATTAGCGGGCGCGCCACTTGCGCCAGCCGTAGGCCATTCCGCCGCCGATCAGCGCGGCGAAATAGATTGCCCAGTCGTCGGGCCGGGGCGCGACGCCGATCTTGGCGAGCACCCACCATAAGGGGAAGAGTGTCGCATAGGCATAATAAGCCGCGGTCGAGCCCCACAGATTGTCGACCAGTTCGACTTCGTCGATCGCCTTGTAAAAAATCCAGCCGCCGTAGAGGAAGCTGATCAGCAGTACCGCAACCAGGCTAAGGGCAAGCGATCGGGGGATGTTGGTCCACACGTCGTCGATGGTGTCGACCTCGTCTTGCGATTGAAAGCCAATCACAACTCCCGCAACCGCGCCCGCTACGAAGAAGACGCCGATCGTTCCCCAGAATTTCCGTCGCCGCTGAGCCGCGAGCCGTTCGCCCTCGCCGATTTCATCCATGACGTCCCCCATCATCAAAAATCTCCTCAATTGGTTGCGCGAACAGCCGCGCCAGCCGGAATGCAAGCGGAAGCGAGGGGTCGTGCTTGCCGGTCTCGATCGCGTTGACCGCCTGCCGCGACACGCCGAGCCGGCCGCCGAGCTCAGCCTGGCTCCAGCCGCGTTCGGCACGCAATATCCGCAACCGGTTTTCCAATCCGTGCCTCCCTCACCCCCGACTCGAAGTCAGGTAGCGCTGACAATATGTCAGCGAGTCGTGACTAATGTCAAGTCTACCTTCCAATTTGCCAGTTTTACCTTACATCAGCGTCGCCTGCTTGCCGCTTGCGGCGCAATGCGGCAAAGCCCGCGCCTGATCCGGCGGCAGGGAAAGACGAGCACGTGGCCTTGAGTTTCCAGGACCTCATCCTGACGCTCCACCGCTACTGGGGCGCGCACGGCTGCGTCATCCTCCAGCCCTACGATCTCGAGATGGGGGCGGGGACGTTCCACCCCGCGACGGTGCTCCGCGCGCTCGGCCCCGACCCGTGGAAATGTGCGTTCGTCCAGCCGTGCCGCCGCCCGACCGACGGGCGCTATGGCGAAAATCCCAACCGGCTCGGGGCTTATTACCAATATCAGGTGATGCTCAAGCCGAGCCCGCCCGACCTGCAGGCGCTGTACCTCGGCTCGCTCGACGCGATCGGGATCGATCCGCTCAAGCACGACATTCGCTTCGTCGAGGACGATTGGGAAAGCCCGACGCTGGGCGCATGGGGGCTTGGCTGGGAAGTGTGGTGCGACGGGATGGAAGTGACGCAATTCACTTACTTCCAGCAAATCGGCGGCTTCGACTGCAAGCCGGTCGCGGGCGAACTGACCTACGGGCTCGAGCGGCTGGCGATGTATATCCAGGGGGTCGATAATGTGTTCGACCTCGCCTTCAACGATGCGGGGGTCAGCTACGGCGACGTGTTCATGGAC
>JALYRC010000025.1 GCA_030855555.1 Pseudomonadota bacterium | reverse complement strand
GGCCGAACTTGATCCAGTTGACCAAAGCGTTGCTGAACAGGCCGTGGAGCAGGATGACCGGCCGCCCCTGCCCAATTTCGTGGAACGCCAGTTCAATGCCGTCCGACGCGGTCCAACGATGTGTGGTTACTTCGCTCATCGCGGCTCCTCGCCGGCGGCCTTCCAGCGCGCGACGAGCTTGCCATATTCATCCGCCCGCGTGCGCGGCAAATCGGTCGTGTCGAGCCATGCTTCGTGCAGGCTTTCGGCGCCGAAGTGAGCCGTCGGGCGGAAGCGCGAGGGATCGTCGAACGCGGCGACGGTCAGGTCCATCTTGGTCGTGCCTTCGAGATAGCGAAAGCCAAGTGACGTGCCGCACGAAGCGCAGAACGGTCGCTCGGCGATTGCGGAACTGCGATACCAGTCGGGCTCCCGGGACCAGCGCACGCGTGCCTGCTCGATCCCGACCATCGCCAGGCTGATGTTGCCGCTTGCACGCTGGCACATGCGGCAATGACACAGATAGGCGTCATCCTTGTCGACCTCGGCCTCGAAGCGGACACCTCCGCAGGCGCAACCGCCTTCCATTCCCACGCTCACGGCGTGCCGGTTCCGGGTGGGGGCGAGGACATATGTTCGTGGACGATCCTGAATGTGCCGTCGGACTGGCGCTGGTAGACCTGCGTGTAGCGGGTCTTGAGCAATGGCCGGGCGGCGCCGACGCTGGCGGTAAAGGTGAGGACGCCCGAGGCGATGATCGTATCATTGTCGAGCAATTGAACGTGGCGCGGATCGACCCGGAAGTCGGCGGGCTTCATGGTCAGGAAGGCGGCATTGCCGCGGGTCTGGACGTTGCGATCGGTCGTCGGCGGCAGGGAGCTGGTATCGAACACCACCGCACCGTCAGCATAATTGGCCATTACCGTCTCGATGCGGTTGCTGCTCCATGCGCTTTCGGCGTTAGCAACGATCTTTTCCGCATCGGCCTGGCTAAGCTTTGCGGCAGGGCGTGCCCCCGCTTCGTCGGCAGTCCTGGATTTTTCGGCATTGCATCCGGCCAAGGCAATTGCCGCCACACCGACCAACAGGTTGAAACGCATCGTCATCCTCCTCGACATCGGGCGATGCTACAGCTCAGGCGGCCTTCTGCAAGTGACGGCGGCCGAGGAGTTCGGCGATCTGAACGGCATTCAATGCAGCGCCCTTGCGCAGATTGTCGCTGACCACCCACATGCTGAGGCCATTATCGACCGTGGGATCCTCGCGGACGCGCGAGACGAAGGTCGCATAGTCGCCGACGCATTCTACCGGCGTGACATAGCCGCCGTCCTCGCGCTTATCGACCAGCATGACGCCGGGGGATTCGCGCAGGATCGATTGTGCCTGCTCGGCCGACATTTCGTCCTCGAACTCGATGTTGATTGCTTCCGAATGGCCAACGAACACCGGCACGCGGACACAGGTCGCAGTGACCTTGATCGAAGAGCCGAGGATTTTCTTCGTCTCCACGACCATTTTCCATTCCTCCTTGGTCGATCCGTCATCGAGGAATTCGTCGATGTGCGGGATGACGTTGAAGGCGATCTGCTTTGTGAACTTGACCGGCGCATTGCTGTCGCCGACGAAGATGTTGCGGCTCTGTTCGAACAGTTCGTCCATCCCCGCCTTGCCCGCGCCCGAAACCGACTGATAGGTCGCAACGACGACCCGCTTGATGGTCGCGGCGTCATGCAATGGCTTCAGCGCAACCACCATTTGCGCCGTCGAGCAATTGGGATTGGCGATGATGTTCTTCGCGCGATAGCCGTCGATCGCCTCCGGGTTCACCTCCGGCACGATCAAGGGAACGTCGGGGTCCATGCGGAAGTAAGAGCTATTGTCGATCACCGTGCATCCCGCCGCGGCGGCGCGCGGGGCGTGGATGCGGCTGACGTCGGATCCGGCAGCGAAAAGAGCGATGTCCCAGCCTTCGAAATCGAAATGCTCGATGTTCTGGACCTTCAACTCCTTGCCCGAATCGCCAAAGTCGATGATGTCGCCGGTCGAGCGCGGGCTTGCGACCGCGGCGACTTCGTCGGCGGGAAATTGGCGCTCGGCGAGAACGTTCAAAATCTCGCGCCCGACATTGCCCGTGGCACCGACCACGACCATCCGATAGCCCATGTTCATTTCCTTAGCTTGATTGCGGTGGCGAAGTGGTCCTCCGCCCCCGGCTTGTCAACGCGCGCCCGTGCCGATCCCGCGCCGTTTCAGGAAATCCAGGATCGTGGTCCACAGATGCACCGAAATGTTGGTTCCGGTGATGCCATGCCCCTTGCCCGGGTAGACCATCACTTCGAACGGGACCTTTTCTTCCTGCAATTTGGCCATGAGTTCGGTCGTATTCTGGAACAGCACATTGTCGTCGGACATGCCGTGATAGAGCAGCAAGGGATCCTTGATCCTGGCGCTGTCGCGAAGGGCGTCCGCCTTGTCGTAAGCCGCACGAAGCTTGGTCGGATCGCCCATATAATGTTCGGTATAATGGGTGTCGTAGAGGTCCCAGCGGGTGACGGGAGCACCGGCGACGCCGGCGGCATAAGCGCCCGGCGCTGCCTGGAGCAGTTTCAGGACCATGTATCCGCCATAGCTGTGGCCAAAGACCGCGACCTTGGCGGGATCGGCGAACGGCTGCCGCTTGAGCCAGGCAAGCCCGGCAAGCTGGTCGGCGACCTCGATGCCGCCGAGCGCCCGGTAAGCGGGCTTCTGGAACGCAGTGCCGCGCCCTTCCTGCCCGCGCCCGCCGACCTGGAACAAGGCCCAGCCTTGCTGCACCAGATATTGATGGAGCGGCGAGACGAAGCCTTTTTGAACGTCATGCGCCTGAGGGCCGCCATAGACGGTCACCAGCACGGGCGCGCGCTGTCCCGGTGCAAGCTTTGGCAAGACGAGGCGATAGTCGAGCTGGGTCTTGCCATCGGCAGCGGTCAGGCGGCCGAACTGGGGCGTGGCGTCGGCGGCGATGTAGGGGGCGTAAGGGTGGTTGCCGGCGACCCGGTTTTCCTCGATCCACGCAAGCCGCTGGCCCTGGCCGTTCGCAAGCCAGACTTGCGGCGGCTGGCCAGGTGCACTGGTCGTGACCAGCGCCAGCTTGCCGGTCTTGTCCATCGTCACATTATTGTTAGTGCCGGGGCGGGTCAGCAGCGTCGGCGTTGCGCCGGGGCGGCGGAAATCGAGCGCGTATAAATGGCTTTCGGTCGTACTGTCCTTATAGGCCAGGAAATACAGCCGTCCCGCGGTTTGATCGACCCCGACCACCTTGTCGAGCACCCATTGGCCGCGGGTCAGCGGTACGATCTTGCCCTTCGCCCAGCGGTACAATTGGCGATAGCCCGAGCGTTCGGACGAAAACAGGAACGAGCCGTCCTTAAGCGGCTTGAGATCGTCCGACAGGTTGATCCACTGATTCGACGTGTCGCTGAATAGCAAGGTCGAAGCGCCGCTGCGGGCGTCAATGCGAAGAATGTCGAGCTGCTTCTGGTCGCGGCTCTGGCGCTGGACGATCAGGCCACTTGCATCGGGAAGCCAGTCGACGCGAGCCAGATAGACGTCGGCATTTGCGCCCAGATCGACCTTGACCTGGCCGCTGCCGTCGGGGTTCATGAGGTAGAGATCGACCACCGAATTTGCGGTGCCGGCGCGCGGATAGCGCTGCTCGAAGGTGGTGGTCTTGTCGGCGCCGATCGCAGCGCGGGTGGCGACTTCGACCTTGCTGTCGTCCACTCGGGCGACGGCAATTCGGCTGTCGTCGGGCGCCCACCAATGCCCCTTGGTTCGGCCAAGTTCTTCCTGGGCGATGAATTCGGCAAGGCCCCAGCTGATCGTTTCGGACGCTCCGCTGGTGAGCTTGCGCTCGGTACCGGTGGCTAGATCGATTGCGAACAGCTCATTGTCGCGAACAAACGAGACGAAGCGGCTCTGCTCGCTAGCGGTCGCATTGAGCTCGGAGCCCTTGGTGTTGGTCAGCCGCTTCACATTGCCCGAGAGGTCGGCAAGGTAAATGTCGCCGTCGAGCGGCACGACGATGCTGCGGCCGTCGGGAGCCCAGTCATAAGCGACGATGCCGGTTAGGTTGGCGATCCGCGCCCGTTCGCGCTGCATGCGCTCCGCTTCGCTCAAGGTCGCGCCAGTGGCAAATTTCTTGCTGTCGACGAGCATCCGCGCGGCGCCGGTGGCGGGGTCGATCGCCCACAGATCGTAACGCTCGAGGTCGTCAGGGCGATTGCGAAGGACGGTCACGAGCTTGCCGTCGGGCGACAGCTTTGCCGCACGCGGTACCGCGCCGGTCAGCGCCGGGCTAGCGAAGACGCGCTCGAGGGTCAGGCGCTGCGGCGAAGCGGCGGTCGGCTGGGCAGTGGCTGTGGCGGGCATGAGGATGAGCGCGATTCCGGCGAGCAAAGCGAAGTGACGCAAGTGGACACCTTTCGGGGATGCAAAAAGGGCGCCCGGATCGACCGGACGCCCCTTTCATCGCGCCTTGCGGCGGATTTGCAAGCCTTAGGCGTCGGTCTTGGTGCTCGCCTTGGCCGGACGCGGATCGCGACGTTCGGCAATACGTGCCGATTTGCCGCGGCGACCACGCAAGTAATAAAGCTTGGCGCGGCGGACGGCGCCACGGCGCACGACCTCGATCGAATCGATTGCCGGCGAATAAAGTGGGAAGACGCGCTCGACGCCCTCGCCGAACGAAATCTTGCGAACGGTGAAGTTCGAATTCACCGCCTTGTTAGCGCGCGCAATGCATACGCCTTCGTACATCTGAACTCGGCTGCGCTCGCCTTCGGTGACCTTGACGCCGACCCGGAGCGTATCGCCGGGGCGAAATTCGGGAATAGCGCGCAATTCGGTCAGCGCGGCGACCTGCTCGGCTTCGAGCGTCTGGATAAGGTTCATCTACTATCGTCCCTAATCTTCAATCTGCGCACCAGAGGGCGACGCCTCCCGACCGCCCCCATGGCGATCGATCAGGTCCGGCCGCCTTAGCCGTGTGTCCTCGATCGAACGGGTCTTGCGCCACGCCGCGATCTTCGCATGATCCCCCGATCGCAGAACTTCGGGGATCGTACGTCCTTCCCATTCATAGGGTCGGGTATAATGCGGATATTCCAGGAGCGCTTCTTCGAAGCTCTCCTCCTCTCCACTGGAGGCCGCGCCCATTACGCCGGGGAGCAGCCGAATGCAAGCATCGAGCAGGACCATCGCTCCAAGTTCGCCGCCGGACAGAATGTAATCGCCAATGCTGAGCTGTTCGACCGGCCGGGCGTCGAAAATGCGCTCGTCGAAACCCTCAAAGCGCCCGCACAAGATGATTGCGCCCTTCCCTTCCGCCAAGGCACGAACGCGCTTCTGGGTAAGCTGGGCACCGCGCGGAGTCATGGCGAGGATTGGGCGGCCATCGGCGACGGCGTCGATCGCGGCGGCAAGCACGTCGGCACGAAGCACCATCCCCGCCCCGCCGCCCGCGGGGGTGTCGTCGACCGAGCGATGCTTGTCGGCTGCATGGTCGCGAATGTTGCGGGCTTCGAGGCTCCACGTGCCTTCCTGCAGCGCACGGCCGGCGAGGCTGGCCCCGAGCGGTCCCGGGAACATGTCGGGGTAAAGCGTCAGGATCGTCGCGCGGTAGGTCATTGCCCTGCTCAGGCGCTGACGCTCTGAAGTGCATCCTTCATTGCAGCGAGGGCTTCGGAGGCCCTTGAGCCATCCGGGCCGCCACCTTGCGCCATGTCGGGACGGCCGCCACCGCCCTGCCCGCCCAGGGCGGCGACTGCAGCCTTGACCAGGTCGACGGCCGAGACTGTGCCAGCCAGGTCCGAAGTCACGCCGACGGCGACGCTGGCGCGGCCTTCGTTGACGGCGATCAGTGCAGCGATGCCTGAGCCGAGGCGCTGCTTCATGGCATCGACTTCGCCGCGCAGATTTTTGGGGTCGAGGCCTTCGACGACCTGGCCAAGGAAAGCGTAAGCGCCGACCCGCTCGGGACCGGACGCGGCGGTTGCGGTGCCGGAGCCCATGGCAAGCGCCTTCTTCGCTTCGGCGAGTTCGCGCTCGAGTTTGCGGCGTTCCTCGATCAGTGCGGCGATCCGCGCCGGGACGTCGTCGGGGGAGGTCTTCAGATAAGATGCGACTTCGCGCAATTTGGAATCGCGAGCGCGCAGCCACAGGCGGGCAGTCTCGCCGGTGAGGGCTTCGATGCGGCGGATGCCCGAGGAGACGGCGCTTTCGGAGAGGATATTGAAGATGGCGATATCGCCCAAAGCATTGACGTGGGTGCCACCGCATAGCTCGACCGAATAGTCCTCTTCAATATCGCGGCCCATGGATAGGACTCGCACCTCGTCGCCATATTTTTCGCCGAACAGCGCCATTGCGCCCGCTGCAATGGCGTCGTCGGGAGTCATTAGGCGGGTCGTCACGGGGTGATTGTGGCGGATGTGGGCGTTCACTTCGGCCTCGATCGCGGCGATGTCGTCGGGGCTGAGCGCGGTGGGATGGGAAAAGTCGAAGCGTAGACGGTCAGGGGCGACGAGGCTGCCTTTCTGGGTGACATGCTGTCCGAGGCGGTGACGCAGCGCGGCGTGGAGAAGATGGGTCGCGCTGTGATTGGCGCGGACGGCGTTGCGTCGCTCGACATCGACCGACTGGTGAAGCGTATCGCCGACCTTTAGCGACCCCTTTGAAACGCGAGTGCGAAGCGCGTGAAGTCTGCCAAGAGGTTTAGACGTGTCCTCAACGACGCCTTCGAAGCCATCGAGTGAAGTCAGTTTTCCGGCATCTCCAACCTGTCCGCCGCTTTCGCCGTAGAAAGGGGTTTGGTTGAGAATTACGGTGACTATCTCGTCGGCGTGGGCCTGATCTACTCGCTTGCCGTCCTTGACCAGTGCAAGCACGATGCCCTCGCCCTCATGGCTTGCGTAGCCGGTGAATTCGGTCGATCCGACCTCTTCGGCAAGGTCGTACCATAGGTCGTCGCTGGCAGCGTCGCCCGAGCCCTTCCACGCAGCGCGCGCAGCGGCTTTTTGCTCGGCCATTGCAGCGTCGAACCCGGCTCGATCGACGGCTAGTCCACGCGCACGAAGTGCGTCTTCGGTCAGGTCATAAGGGAAACCGAAGGTATCGTAGAGCTTGAAGGCGGTGGCTCCGGAAAGCGTGCCGCCCTGTGCCATTTTTCCGGTCGCTTCGTCCAATAACCGCAGGCCATTGGCGAGCGTGCGGCGGAACTGGACTTCTTCCTGGAGCAAGGTCGCCTCGATCGCCGGCTGGGCGCGGACCAGTTCTGGATATGCGGCGCCCATTTCGGCGACAAGTTCAGGCACGAGGCGATGCATGAGCGGATCGGTGGCGCCAAGGAGGTGGGCGTGGCGCATCGCGCGGCGCATGATCCGCCGAAGCACGTAGCCGCGGCCTTCATTGGCCGGAAACACGCCATCGGCGAGGAGAAAGCCCGAAGCGCGAAGATGGTCGGCGATGACACGGTGGCTGGCCTGGTCGTCGCCCTCGGCCGTGGTGCGAGTCAGCTCTTCCGATGCGGCGATCAGCGCCTTGAAGGTGTCCGTGTCATAATTGTCGTGGACGCCCTGCATCACTGCTGCAATGCGTTCCAGGCCCATGCCGGTGTCGATCGAGGGACGCGGCAAATCGGCGACGATTTCGTCATTTTCCTGCAGATGCTGCATGAAGACGAGGTTCCATATCTCGACGAAGCGATCGCCGTCCTCGTCGGGGCTGCCGGGAGGGCCGCCGGCAATGTGCTCGCCATGGTCGAAAAAGATTTCCGAGCAGGGCCCGCTCGGGCCATCGGGGCCCATCGCCCAGAAATTGTCCTTGGTCGCGATGCGGATGATACGACCGTCCGGAAGCCCGGCGATCTTGCGCCACAGGTCGGCGGCCTGGTCGTCGGTATGATAGACGGTGACGGTAAATCGATCAGGCGAAAGGCCCCATTCGCGGGTGAGCAAGGTCCACGCGTGGCTTATCGCCTGTTCCTTGAAATAATCGCCGAACGAGAAATTACCGAGCATTTCGAAGAAGGTGTGATGGCGCGCGGTGTAGCCGACATTGTCGAGGTCGTTATGCTTGCCCCCCGCGCGGACGCACTTCTGGCTACTGGTCGCGGTGACGTAGGGGCGAGTTTCGAGCCCGGTGAAGACGTTCTTGAACGGCACCATCCCGGCGTTGACGAACATCAACGTCGGGTCGTTGTGCGGGACGAGCGGCGCCGACGGCACGCGCGCATGCCCCTGCCCTTCGAAATATTCGAGGAAGGCGCGGCGGATGTCGTTGGTCGAGGTCATAAGGCGCACTTACACGGACGTGCTGCGGCGCGGCAAGTAAGGCGTTGGCTGCCAAGGGAACCGAAGGGCCGTCCGAACCTTTGATGGGACGGACCGCCAGAGGAGCAAGGCTATGCCACGCGAATTGATCGATACCGGAACCGACAAGCGCTACGTGCGCCGTGACGAGGACGGCAAGTTCAAGGAAAGCGATGACGTCGGCCTCAGCTCCGCCGCCGACCAGAAGCGCGACAGCAAGACCAAGCCCAAGCAAGGCGAAGGCGACAAGGGCGACCGCTGAGCGGTGAAGGTCAAAGGTTAGTCTATTCCGACGATCAGCGTCTTGGTTCCTGGCTGACCTAGCTGGGTGAGGCTCGACTGGTCACGTGTGGCTCGCTAGGCAGCGGCATGGCCAAGCGATCTTCAACCAGTCTCCCGAAATTCAAGCGCCAGCGTCAGCGGCAGCGGGGTTTTCTCGGGCGGCTGTTCGGCTTTCTGATCAAGCTCCTGCTCGGACTGATACTGCTCTCGGTGCTGTGGGTGCTGGCGTATCGCTTCATCAATCCGCCGGCGACCCTGACGATGCTCGGCGATGTTGCCGCCGGGCGCGGGGCGCAGCGCGAGTGGATGGGGCTCGACGAGATGGATCGCGACATGGTTCGCGCGGCGATCGGTGCCGAGGACAGCAAATTTTGCGCCCATGGCGGCTTCGACGTCGACGCCATCCAGGACGCGGTCAAGCGCAATGCATCGGGCGGAAGGATCCGCGGCGGGTCGACGATCAGCCAGCAAACCGCCAAGAACGCGTTCCTGTGGCAGGGCGGCGGCTATGCCCGCAAAGGTGCCGAAGCATGGTTCACCTTCCTGATCGAGCAGATGTGGGGCAAGCGCAGGATCATGGAGGTCTATCTCAACATCGCCGAGACCGGGATCGGGACCTATGGCGCCAATGCCGCGTCGCAGCGCTATTTCGGCCATGATTCAAGCGCGATGACGGCGACCGAGGCGGCGCGCATTGCGGCGATCTTGCCGTTGCCCAAGAAACGCGGTGCGATCGCGCCGAAGGGCTTCACGCGGCGCTATGGCAATAGCATTGCTTCACGGATCGGCGTGGTCGGCCGCGACGGGCTCGATGCCTGTGTCTACGCCGGGACGAAGGCGCCGGTCAGCAAGGCGCCGCCCGTGTCGAAGAAGGTGCGGCCAATTCCCGGGGACGAATATGAGACCGCCACCCCGCCGCCAGCGTTGATCGAGGACATAGAGGCGCTTGGGGTCGAAAGCGATCCGGTACCGGCTGAGCCGGTGGTGGAGAACCTGCCAGCCACGGTCGAGGAAACGCCGATCGAGCAAACCCCGGTCGAGGAGCCGGTAATCGTCCCGGAGAATGAAAGCTGATCGCGCCGCGCCGGGTGTAGGAAAGATTAACCATTTCTATGGATTTCGCGGCCTAAAGGTTCCCTGAACGGGAGCCTTCACTGATGAAATTCGCCAAGCTGACCGATGGATTGAACAGGCTGCGCGCCTTCGCGGGCGAGCGCTCCGATGCGCTGAGCACTGCCTCGACCGGCTGGCGAATGAATCGCAAGGTCGGGCTGACTTTCGGCGCGATCGCATTGGCGATGGCCGCGCTTGCGGTCGTCACAGTCGGGTCGCTGTTCGTCGTGCGCTCAAGCGTCGGAAGCGTCACCGACCTGTCCCAGGCAAACCAGGCGTTGCTCCGCGTCCAGACGCAGGCCGTGGCGGCCCAGGGACATCTCAAAGACTATGTCATCCGACCCGACGAGAAGTTGACCGCGGAAGTCGCCGCGACGCTGGACGAGGCGCTCGATTCGCTTGACGATGCCGAGGACGGCGCCGAGAAAATGGGCGAAGTCGAAGCACTGAAGGCAGTGCGATCGGCGCTCGAGGCAACGCGCGCTTCGGCCGACAAGATCGTCGCCGCACAGCGGACCATCAGCAAGCAGGTCGACAAGGAACTGGTGGTTCGCGGCCCGGCGATTGCCGAAACGCTGAAGTCGATTACCGCCCAGGCCCATCAGAACGGCAATGCCGATGCAAGCTATTCGGCGGGCGTGGCGCAAGCGCAATATCTCGAGATGCGGGTCAATGTGACTCGCTATCTGTCGGACGCCAGCCCGGTCACCGCCAAACTTGCCAAGGACAATCTGCTCAACCTCGAAGATGCGATGAACGTCTTGTTCGAGAAGCTTGAGGGGACAAGTCTTTCCAGCAGCGCCGACAAGGTGATTGTCGAAGTCCTTGCCTATGACAAGGCATTCGACACCGTCATCGGCGCCACGCGCGTTCGCGACCGGGAAGTGGACCGGACGCTCCAGCTTACTGGACCGGCACTGGTCAAGAACTCAGAGCGCATCGTTGGCGCAATCAACCGGAACCAGGGCGGAGCGACGCTGACCGCGCAGGCGGTATCGCTTAGCGCTCTGTTCATTGCCTTGCTTGCCTCGGCGATCGGCATCGTCGTTGCATTGTTCGCCGGAACAATGACCCAGCGCCTCATCGCGCAGCCAATCATGCAAATGGCCGATCGTATGCGCTTGCTGGCGGCCGGCAACCTCGAGGTCGAGGTGTCGGGCACCGAGCGCACTGACGAAGTCGGCGACATGGCGCGCGCGGTGGAGATATTCCGCGCCAATGCGCTGGAAGTGGGACAGCAGCGAACAAAGGCGTTCGAAGCGGAGCGGCGCGAGCTCGATCGCGAGCAGATGCTTGCCCGGGAACGCGATGCCGAACGCGCGCAGGCCGAATCCGAACGGCGCGGCACGATGCTTGCGTTGGCCGACAATTTCGAAGCCAGCATGCGCCATGTCGTCGAAAGCGTCGGCGCGTCTGCCAAGCAGATTGAAGGCGGGGCGCGGCTGGTGTCGACGACCGCTGCCGAGAGTGGCCAGCTAACGGCCAATGTTGCGGCCGCTGCATCGCAGGCCAGCGAAACGTCGTTGGTCGTGGCGAGCGCCACCGAAGAAATGTCGCTCTCGATCGCCGAAGTTTCGCTTCAGATCGACGGCGCTGCCAAGGTTGCCCAGGAAGCATCCGACCGGGCCCGCTCGACGGACGCGATCGTCGGTGATCTCATTGCCGACACGCGCACCATCGAAGGCGTCGTCGCGCTGATCGCTGATGTCGCGCAGCAGACCAACTTGCTGGCACTGAACGCGACGATCGAGGCCAGCCGCGCAGGCGACGCCGGGCGCGGCTTTGCGGTCGTGGCAAGCGAGATCAAGACGCTTGCCGGCCGGACCGAGGCCGCGACCAAGGAGATTGCAAGCAAGATCGCCCGCACGCGCAACACCACCGAACTTGCCGCGACCGCGATTACCGATGTCGCCAAGACCATCGACGAGATCAGCGAAATCGCCACCGTCGTCGCGGTCGCGATGGAAGAGCAGAAGCTCACCACGGCGCAGATTGCGGCAAGCACGAGCCAGGCAGCGCAAGGCTCCCACAATGTCGCGCGCGACATCGACCAGGTCCACGAGGGCGTTGGCGCTACCGGCCGCGCCGCGCAAGATTCGCTGCGTGCGGCGGACAATCTCAACCGCCAGGCCGAAGCGCTGATGGGTGCCGTCGACAGTTTTCTGGCGACCGTCAGGGCGGCGTGACGCGCTTCAACCTTCTCTTAATCACAATTGGTTATCGTCCAATCATGAGGTCAGACACATGAACATCCGCCGCACAGCTTTGCTGGCAATCTCCGGCCTGGTCGGGCTTGCCGCCACTGGCGCCGCGCAGGCCGCCGATCCCGCGTGGCAGCGCAAGGTCGCCCAGCTCATCAGCGCCAATTATGCTTATCCCCGCTCCGCAGTGCTGCGCGGTGAGCAGGGTAGCGCGCGGGTGAAAATCGCCTTTTCGGGCGCCGGCAAGATCTTGTCAGTCGATCTGGTCAAGTCGACCGGATCGGCGATTCTCGATCGCGAAGCGGTGCGCATTCCGAGGAAGGTTGCCACTTATCCGGCGCCGCCGACCGGAAGCAACACCGACGCCGTCTTCCCGATTGAGTGGCGGATCGACGAGAATTAAAGTCGACGGTGGTGGCGTGAGCCCTTAGCCGACCAAGGCGAGCTTGGGCGTTTCCTGAGCGCTAAGCTCGACCGCCCCTTCCCCAAGCAACCTCGTCAGGCGCGCCGCAATGTCTGCGTCTAGAATGAAATTGCGTCCAAGCAGCACTGTCGCCTCGCCGCCAGCGATCGACACTGTTGCGCGAACCGAGCCCGTACCGCCGGGCTCGAGTTCGCGAGCGATGAGCGGGATGAGGCCCGCGTCGGGGATCGACAGCGCCAACTGGAGGCGCGTCTTCCTTGCAAGCCCCTCGAGCGGTTGGAAGCGCTTGATCGTGACGCGCGGGGTTTCCTCCCCGGGGCGGCGATCGAGCTCGACCGTCATCAGCCCGCATCCACCGGCCTTGGCCGCCGTTTCAAGTTCATTGCTGGGCTCGTCGTCGAACGCCGTTGCTTCATATTGGCCCGATGGATCCGAAATCGTCGCCATCATGTAGCGGCGGCCCTTGGCCGAAGTGCGCCAGCGGATGCTTTCGACCATTCCCGCCATCATCGTTTGCGAACGGCCGCCGTCGGCGGGGGCGCGGATCGAGGACAGCTCGGCGAAGCTCTTGACCTTGTGCGCGGCAAGCAGATGGCGCTGGCTGTCGACCGGATGGGCCGAGAAATAGAAGCCAAAGGCGTCCCGCTCGGCGGTCATGCGCTCGGCCAGGGTCCAGTGCGCATTGCGCGCAAGGCGGATTGGCGCAACGCCGTCGTCGGCGGGTCCGCCGAACAGCCCGTGCTGTCCGCTGGTGCGCTGGTCATGGGCGCTCGCGGCGTGCGCGAGGATGGTTTCGGCCGAGGCGTGGACCGCGGCACGGTTGGGCTCGAATTCATCGAAGGCGCCGGCCGCGGCAAGGCTTTCGAGCTGGCGGCGGTTAAGCATGCGCGGGTCGATTCGCGCGGCGAAGTCGTCGAGGGACTTGAACGGGCCGTTCGTTTCGCGCTCGGCGACCAGCGCCTCCATCGCTTTCTCGCCGACGTTCTTGAGCGCGCCCAGAGCGTAGCGCACTTTTCCATCCTCGACGCTGAACGAAGCTTGTGAATGGTTGACCGAAGGCGGCAGCGCTTCAAGGCCGGAGCGGCGGATGTCCTCGGCGAACAAGGCCAGCTTGTCGGTCTGCCCGGTGTCGAAGCTCATCGATGCGGCGAAGAAAACGGCGGGGTGGTGCGCCTTGAGCCAGGCCGTGTGGTAAGCGACCAGCGCATAGGCCGCAGCGTGGCTTTTGTTGAAGCCATAGCCGGCGAATTTGTCGATCAGGTCGAACAGCTTGTTCGCCTCGGGACCGGCGATATCGTTCTTCGCTGCGCCGTCGATAAAGCGCTGACGCTGCTCGTTCATTTCCGACTGGATTTTCTTGCCCATCGCGCGGCGCAAAAGGTCGGCTTCGCCAAGGCTGTAGCCGGCGAGCACTTGCGCCGCCTGCATGACCTGTTCCTGATAGACGAAGATGCCGTAGGTTTCCTTAAGCACGCCTTCGAGCATCGGGTGCGGATAAGCGAGCTCTGCGCGGCCGTTTTTGCGGTCGCCGAACATCGGGATATTGTCCATCGGCCCGGGGCGGTAGAGCGAAACCAGCGCAATGATGTCGCCGAACGCCGTCGGACGAACCGCAGCAAGCGTCCGCCGCATTCCCTCGGATTCCAGCTGGAAGACGCCCACCGTATCGCCGCGCTGGAGCAATTCGTAGATCCTGGGATCGTCCCAGGTCAGTGTGGTGTAATCGACCTCGATGCCCTGCAACTTGAGCAGGCGCTGGCCTTCCTTGAGTACCGACAATGTCTTGAGGCCAAGGAAGTCGAATTTCACCAGTCCCGCGGCCTCGACATATTTCATGTCGAACTGGGTGACGGGCATGTCCGATCGTGGATCGCGGTAGAGCGGGACAAGTTCGCTTAGCGGCCTGTCGCCGATGACGACGCCCGCCGCGTGGGTCGAGCTATGGCGTGGCAGACCCTCCAGCTTCATCGCCAGGTCCATCAGGCGGCGGACGCCCTCATCATTCTTATATTCGGCGTGAAGCTCGCTTACCCCGTTCAGCGCGCGCGGCAGGTCCCATGGCTCGGTCGGGTGATTGGGGATGAGCTTGGCGAGACGATCGACCTGGCCGTAGCTCATCTGAAGCACGCGCCCGGTGTCCTTGAGCACGGCGCGCGCCTTCAGTCGTCCGAACGTGATGATTTGCGCAACGCGGTCGCGGCCATATTTCTGCTGGACGTAGGTAATGACCTTGTCGCGATGGGTTTCGCAGAAATCGATATCGAAATCGGGCATCGACACGCGTTCCGGATTGAGGAAACGTTCGAACAGAAGGTCCAGCTCGATCGGGTCGAGGTCGGTGATGAGCAGCGACCAGGCGACGATGCTGCCGGCGCCCGAGCCGCGGCCCGGACCGACCGGAATGTCGTTGGCCTTGGCCCATTTGATAAAGTCGGCAACGATCAGGAAGTAGCCAGCGAACCCCATGCGGGTAATCACATCGACCTCGAAATCGAGCCGGTCGCGGTAGGTCTGGAGACGATCGCCAACGATGTACGGCAGCCTGGAAAGCCGCTCCTCAAGCCCGGCCCGAGCCTCGCGGCGCAGGGTTTCGTCTTCATCGTCGCTGAGCCGGGGCAGGATCGGCCGGCGCTGCGGTGCGGCGATTGCGCAACGCTGCGCAATGACGGCGGTATTGGCGATCGCCTCGGGCAGGTCGGCAAACTGCGCTTCCATGGCCGTGGCTGGCTTGAGCCATGCTTCCGGCGAGCTGGTCTTTCGGTCCTTATTGTCGATGTAGGTGGAGGCGGCGATGCACAGCATAGCGTCATGTGCGGCGTGGAAATCAGGCTCGGCATAGCAAGCCGGATTGGTCGCGACGAGCGGGACGCCGGTGGCGTAAGCAAGGTCGATCAGCCGGGCTTCGGCAGCCTGCTCGATTGGGTCGCCGCGCCGCGACAGCTCGATGTAGAAGCGGCCAGGGAATAAGCTTTTCAGCTTAGCCGCATAGGCCTCTGCCTTGGCATCCTGACCATCGGCGAACAACCGGGCAAGCGCCCCTTCCCCGCCGGCGCCAAGCACGATGAGACCTTCGGATTGGCCGGCAAGCGCATCGAGCGCGACGTGCGGTTCTTCGTGGATCGGGCGGTCGAGGTGAGCCGCGGAAACCAGCCGACAAAGATTGTCATAGCCGGCCTGATCCTGGGCTAGCAGGACAAGCCAGTCGATTGCGCCGGCCGGGCCGATGTCGGCGGGGCGGGCAACGCCAAGCATCGCGCCAATGATGGGCTGCACGCCTTCGCCGAAGCAGGCGTCGCCGAACGGCATTGCGGCGTAGAGCCCGTTGCGGTCGACCAAGGCTGCAGCCGGGAAGCCAAGTCGCGCGGCATGCTTGGCAATCGCCTTGGGCTCGATTGCGCCCTCAAGCATGGTGAAGCAGGAAAAGACGCGCAACGGGACGTATGGGGCCATTGGGGGACTATGGCAGACACGCCTCAAATCACCAGTCGCGCGGCTTACTTATCCCCAACTATCAGCGGTCACCGCGCCAGCGTCCGGCCATGATGTCGTCAATCTCCCGCATCCGACCGCGATAGGCATTGGCGATGCAGGCATCGGTGCCGCAGCGATCGCGATAGCCAAGGAACCGGCCGCGGGTCTGGACGAGCAAGCGGCGCTCGGCCGGCCCGCCATTGGCCTCGGCACTGCGATATTGCGCGGCCATGGTGCGGTCGAGCGCGGCAAGCGAGTCGCTGGCACAGACGGCGCGTTCGCCCGATGTACGCGCCCGGCGGCACTCGAAACTGGGGCGCGAGCTGCTCGAAGCTTCGGGCGGGGGCGGCGCAGGTTGGGGTAGCGGAGGAACGATTGGCGCGGTCGCCGGCTCGGGGACCGGAACGCGAATGGCTGGCCCTTCGGAACCATTAGAAGCTCCTGCGCGTGCCCGCCCCGCTGCTGCAGCTCGATCCTGGGTCAGCGTTGCAAGCGGGATGGCGATCGAGTCCGCCTGGCCAAGCGTGACGGTACCGCGTGCGCCGCCAGCGACGCTGTAAGCAATGTCTCCGCCAAGCGCCGTGCGTCCGCCGGCAACCTTCAAACCTGGCGGGAGACGCAGGGTAGCACGCCCGCGGCAATCGACCATTTCGCTCGCTGCCACCGAAGCGGCAGTCGGGGCGCCGTCGAGCTGGATAAGGGCAAAGCCGGAAATGCGCTGATAATTGTCGGCGTTGGAGCCACGAATTTCTGCGGCGCGGGCGAACAGCTGGCGCTTAACCTCGTCGTTGGTCGTGCTTGCGGTGCAGCGAGAGTCTTCCGCGCCGCTGTCATTCGCGGTGGTGCCGCTGCGGCCTTGGGCGCTCGCCAGTTCATCGTCTTCGAGCTTATCCTTGTTGCGCGGTCCGCAGGCGACCGTCGCCAGCGAGATGGCAAGGAGCAAAGCGAAGGATGAGGCGCGCATGCGCCGTGCAACGCACAATTCAGGGAAAAGGCCCGCCATGGCTATTCGAGCAGCCCGTCGTGAAGACGCACGACGCGGTCCATGCGTGTAGCAAGACGCTCATTATGCGTTGCGACCAGTGCCGCACTGCCCTCACCCCGAACTAGGTTGAGGAACTCGGCGAACACGCGGTCCGAGGTCGCTTCGTCGAGATTACCGGTGGGCTCGTCGGCAAGCACGAGTGGAGGACGGTTAGCGAGCGCTCGCGCAACGGCCACACGCTGTTGCTCGCCTCCCGAGAGTTTGGCGGGGCGATGGTCGAGACGCTGGCCAAGGCCAAGGGTCGTAAGCAGGCTGTCGGCGCGTTCGATCGCTTGTGCGCGCGACGCGCCGCGGATCATCTGCGGGAGCATGACATTTTCGCGCGCGTCGAAGTCCGGCAGCAGATGGTGAAACTGATAGACGAAACCCATTGCGTCGCGGCGAAGTGCGGTACGGCCGTCATTGTCGAGGCTCGACGCCTCCTCGCCCGCGATGCGGATCGACCCTTGGAAGCCGCCCTCGAGCAGCCCGACCGCCTGCAGCAAGGTCGACTTGCCCGAGCCCGACGGGCCAAGCAAAGCGACGATCTCGCCCGGTTGGATTGCCAGGCTGATCCCGCGCAGGACGTGGATGGTAACGTCGCCCTGCGTGAACGAGCGCTTCAGATCGCGAATGTCGAGGACGGGCGTGGCGGCCTCGCCGAGCCCCAGCGGAGATGCGCTATTCATAGCGAAGGACCTGCACCGGATCGGTCGCGGCGGCGCGGCGCGCCGGGAAGAGCGTCGCGAAGAAGGTCAGCACGAGCGTGATGATGATGATCGCGGCCACTTCCAGCGGATCGGTCTTCGACGGCAATTCGCTTAGGAAGCGCACCGAGGGATCCCATAAATTCTGCCCGGTCGCCAGCTGGATGAGGTTCACCACTCCCTGGCGGAAGAACAGGAATGTCGCACCAAGGATCGCGCCGGCGACAATGCCGATGGTGCCGATGGTCAGACCGACGGTCATGAAAATCTTGGTCATTGCGTTGCGACTTGCGCCCATGGTCCGCAGGATGGCGATGTCACGAGTCTTGGCGCGAACGAGCATGATCAACGAGCTGGCGATGTTGAAGGCGGCGACGAGGATGATGATGCACAGCACCACGAACATCGCGATCCGTTCGACCTCGAGCGCTTCGAACAGTGCCGAATTCATCTGCCGCCAGTCGACGATCCGCCCGCGCCCGCGCACCACGTCCTGGAGCGGCATCAGGACTTCGCCGACCTTGTCCGGGTCACTGACCTCGACCTCGACCATTCCAACCCCGTCGCCGAGCATCGTCAGGGACTGCGCATCCTCCATCGGCATGACGATGAACTTATTGTCATATTCATAGACCCCGACTTCGAACACCGCGCCAACGACGTAGGTAACGATGCGCGGAACGGTGCCGACCGGGGTCGATCGACCTTCGGGGCTGATGAGCGATATTTCCGAGCCCGGGAACGCCCCAAGCGTCTCGGCCAAGCGCGCGCCGATCGCGATCGTGCCGCTTCCCGGCGTGATCGCCTTGAGGTCGCCGGCCTTCACATTGCCGTTCAGGATCGGATTGTTGAGAATATCCTGGACGCGGTTGCCGCGCACTAGCACGCCTTCGACGCGGCCATTGGCGCTTGCCATCAGCGGCTGTTCGATGAGCGGGATTGCGGCCGTCACGCCCGGGGTCGCCTTGGCGCGCTCGGCGATCATCTGCCAGTCGTTCAGGCGGTTGTCGTAACCCTGGATGATGGCGTGGCCATTAAGCCCGACGATCTTGTCGAACAGCTCAGCACGAAAGCCGTTCATGACCGACATGACGATGATCAGTGCGGCGACGCCAAGTGCGACCGCCCCAACGCTGAACGCAGCGACGACGAAGATGAACCCCTCGCCCTTCCCGGGGAGGAGGTAGCGCCGTGCGATCATTCGTTCGTAGCGGTTGAGGATCACGCGGTCAGCCTCGCCAGCGCATCGTCGATGGTCAGTTCGACCTTCTCGCCAGTGCTGCGGTTCTTGAGCTCGACCGTCCCGGCCGCAAGCCCGCGCGGGCCGATGACCAGCTGCCACGGAAGCCCGATCAGGTCCATCGAGCCCAGTTTGACCCCGCCCCGCTCATCCCGGTCGTCGTAGAGGGTTTCGACACCGGCGGTGGTAAGTTTCGTATATATGTCGTCCGCCGCGGCAATGCTGGCCGGATCGTCGCCGCGCATGGTGACCAGTCCCACCTTCCAGGGCGCGACCGCCTCGGGCCAGATGATGCCATTGTCGTCATGGCTCGCCTCGATGATCGCGCCGACGAGGCGGCTCACGCCGATGCCGTAGCTGCCCATTTGCGGGATGACCGGCTGGCCGTCCTGCCCTGAGACTTTCAGTCCCATCGAAGCCGAATATTTATCGCCGAACGAGAAGATGTGGCCGACCTCGATGCCGCGGCCGGTGCGGCGACGTTCGGCGGGAACATCGGCCCAGCGTGCTTCGTCGTGGGTTTCATCGGTTGCGGCGTAGGTCGCGCTGATCTTCCCGAACAAGGCCTCCAGCCCTGCCGCATCGTCATAAGCGAGGTCCGACTGCGCCCAGTCGAATTCCTCGAATGCGGCGTCGTAAAACACTTCGCTTTCGCCAGTCGGCGCAAGAACGATGAATTCGTGGCTTAGGTCGCCCCCGATCGGCCCCGAAGCGGCCTTCATCGGCACGGCGCGGATCCCGAGCCGCTGGAAGGTGCGAAGATAGGCCAGCAATTGGGTGTAATAGCTGTTGCGCGCCCCGGCCTCGTCAAGGTCGAAGCTGTAGGCGTCCTTCATCAGGAATTCGCGGCCGCGCATCACGCCGAAGCGGGGGCGGACCTCGTCGCGGAATTTCCATTGAATATGATAGAGTGTGCGCGGCAGTTCGCGATAGCTTCTGACGTCGTCGCGGAACAATGCGGTGATCATTTCCTCATTGGTCGGCCCGAACAGCATCTCGCGTTCGTGACGGTCGGTGATGCGCAGCATTTCGGGGCCGTAGGCGTCGTAGCGTCCCGACTGGCGCCACAGATCGGCCGATTGCATCGTCGGCATGAGCATTTCCTGGGTCCCTGCCCGGTCCTGCTCCTCGCGCACGACCTGCTCGATTTTCTTGAGGACGCGGTGTCCGAGTGGAAGCCAGGCATAGATGCCGGCTGCTGCCTGGCGGACGAGACCGGCGCGAAGCATCAGCTTGTGGCTGACAATCTGGGCGTCGGACGGGCTGTCCTTCATCACGGGCAAGAAGCTGCGGGACAGGCGCACTTGGAAAAACCTTCGAAACTTCGGGTCCGCGTCCTCTAAGGGGCGCACATCGACAAGGCAACGGGCGCGGTTCTGTTGTGCATCAGACACAGGGCGCGCTAAACTGTGTCGTGAAAGTCCATAAAAGGATGACAAGGGAACAAAAGCGCGGTTAGCCACTCCCCACGAGCTTATCGCCGAAATGGCCGAAGGTTCGGGGAGGATACCGATTGGTCAGGGGCCATATGGTAGTCTTTCCAAGGGGGCTGACGAGCAATCGTCACGCAAGGGCGCCCGGGCTGGTAACGGCCCGGGCGCTTTGCATTCCGGCCAGGTTCGCGGCAGGGTCGCGATCGGAGGCCTGCCATGACATCGATCCACAATCTGCTCGAACCCGTTGCCCTGTTGCTCGAACTGGCCGGTGTCGCAGTGATCGTGATTGCGACGCTGATCTCCACGGCCACCTTCCTGCGTGCACTGCGCCGCACCACGGTCAAGCCGGCGTACGAGCAATATCGCGCCAACCTCGGCCGCGGAATTCTGCTCGGGCTCGAATTCCTGATCGGGGCGGACATTATCGCAACCGTCACTTCGCCGCTGACCTGGGAAAGCGTCGGATTGCTCGGCGCAATCGTCGCGATCCGCACCGTGCTGAGCTTCAGCCTTGAAACCGAGATTGAAGGCGTCGCTCCATGGCGCCGTCGCGAAGGCGAACGAAACTCCGAGGAACAACGCTGATGACGTCGCCATTAGAAATCTAAAATGCTGCCAGTCTAGGTCGGAGCCTGCTCCGGATAAGTAGCAACCGATGGGGTTCGGACCGCGGGGGCGCTGCGATTGGGCGAATGATGCAGGTTCTCGGACCCCTGACTCGGGCTCATCAGAGCCAAAAAAAAGGGGCAGCTTGCGCTGCCCCAATTCTTCTACTGGACTCCAATCACCATTGAGATTGCAATCGCCGGTCCGACTGCCAGCCCCGCCATTTGCCGCTTTGCGCGGTCGATAGCCTGTGCCACCTGACCGTCAGTGCTTCGTAGAGCGCGATTGGTGCAAGTCTCATGGAAGTACAGACCATTGAGGTCGTAGCATAAAGCGCTGGCCGTCCGGTGGATGCGCGCCTTAAGGGATTTTTGACCGGGCCGCTCGGCGAGATTGAGGTCTCGGTAAGAGACGCTCCGCTGGAGTACTGGGTCGATGCGCGCTCCCTGAATGACCACCTCGCGCGGTCCAGCGAAAGCGTGAGTAGCAGCGGCGGTGAGCGTGACGCCCATGAATCCAGCGGCGACCATGCAGGTGAGTTTCCGATTGTCCATGTTTTCGTCCTGTCAGACGGGGCAATCCCGGTAAGAGGTGCATTGCCGATCAGAGCGTCATCTGCATTTGCCTTTCGCTTGAGTGCCGCGACATTTCCACGACCGAGCCGGGTTTCGCTGTTTTACACTCCCGAACCGGCGAATCATGAGCCATGAGATCGAGCACGGCTGAAACGTGACTTTTGGCGACGGACTGTTGCGATCCATCGCGCAGGCGCGCGATCCAGCGACGGTCGTGGTGCATTAGGCGATCAATGAAATCGATTCTTACGATGGATGAACGGTGTAGTTGAATGAAGCGTGCGTCCAATCGCTCCTTGAGCGCGTGAATCGTGGTATGGATCAGGCAGTGCCAATCATGAACAAAGAGACGCATGTAGTCGCCTTCTGCGATCACCTTGTCTATCATTCCCATGTCGATACGTTTGCGGCCACCAGCGCAAGGAACCCACATGAAATCCTCGCCCTCGGGTAGTCGCTCGATCTTCCTGCCGACGAAGTTTGTTTCAATTCTTGTAACAAACTGAGCAAGTTGTGGTCGAATGCGATCCATCGCTTCGGTGTAATGAGCGAGGGTATCAATTCTGCCCTGCACGATCATGTCGTAGCTGCCGGTGACTTCCATAGCCACGTCGACGAAATCACAGTGGCAAATACATTCTTTGAAGCGGTTGAGGCCTTCAGCGTCCGCACGATGGTCGAAGGCTACGCACACAACGACATTCAGGTCGGCCATGAGTGGCCCCCCCCTTCGAGGACCGTCCTCATTAATCTTTTGTTATAAATAAATCAACCACTTTTTGACTGCCTCATGATGGAGCGCTAAATGTTTGGCATGAGCGCAACCGTCACATTGCTGCAACCAAGGACGAGATCATCGGGCGGCTGGAAGCCCCGATCGGGAAGCGTTCTGATGCCCATGTTGTCGGGGAGATGAATGGTAGCGGAGGAGGGACTTGAACCCCCGACACGCGGATTATGATTCCGCTGCTCTAACCAGCTGAGCTACTCCGCCACGTGGCGGCCGACGCCCGCAGGGGCAATGAACCGATAGATGTGGGCGCCGGGGCGCGGGGCGAGCCTATAGGCATGGGATATGTTCGCGTCAACGCGATCGAAGCGGCGGAACCGCCTTCGCTACGCCTCGTTAAGCGAGACGAATCTGGAGAATATCATGGAACCCGCCACGCCGATCGAAACCTTGTGCCGCATCATCCTGCGGGCGCGCGAGTATGAGGCCCAGGTGCCGACCGACTATGACGGCGGCGAGGCCCCTGAGAACGTCGATGGCGAGGATGGCGATACCCTGTCGGTGCTCGACGATGAGATGAACAGCGGGGTTGAGGAGGAATTGACTGCCGCACTCGACGACCTTGCCGAGGATCAATTGATCGAAGTGCTTGCCTTCTGCTGGGTCGGCCAAGGCACTTATGACGTCAGCGAATGGGACGAGGCGCTCGAGGAAGCAGCCAATGAAACCAAGATCATTGCCGAGCTGATCGACATGCCAATGCTCGCCTCGGTGCTCGAGGCCGGAATGGCGGCGTTTGAGATCAGTTGCGACGGGGTCGGCGACCTAAGCTAGCGAGTCCTGCGGAACGGGTAGCGGCGGCCGAGGCGCCAGGGGCCTCCCTCATAATGATGGTAAGCAAGCCCGCTGATCACTAACGGGCGCTGCGAAAATCCGCGTTCGAGATCGGCCAGCGTGGCAATGGCATTGCTTGACGTGACCTTGTTCTGGACGGTGATGTGCGGCCGCCAGCCATGGCTGTCCTGCTGGGTCAAATGGCCTCGGAACGCGTCGCTGAGCTCTGCACGGATCGCATCGAGATCGTCCGATGCAATGCGAAAAGCGACCCCTCCCCCAAGATTCATCAGCCCGCTGAGCATCGCCCGCGGTGGCGAAAGTTCAGCGGTCAGTCCGGCAAGGCGATGGCGCAGCTCAGCTTCGAGCATATGGGGTATCGCGTGGAACATGGTCAGATGGGCGGCGAGCTGATTGCGTTCGGGCGGAAAATATGTGGTCCGCAGCCGATCGAACAGCGCCTGATCACGGTCGCCAAGAACCGCGGTGACGATCAGCGGCCCGGCCATCGGTCCTTGGTCAATCTGGGAGCTTCGGCAAAGGCGGCGGGAGTAAGAGAGGTGACGAGGCGGTCGCCATCAACGCTGGCATCGCGCCATTCGACGCGGCGCAATTTCTCGCCGACCCCGGCCACCCCCCCTTCGGCGATGACGAGATAGGCCGGCCGCCCGCTGCGACAACCAAGCATGGCCTCGACGCTGGATCCAAGCTCGGTACCGCCTGCTCCGACGAGTTTCGCCTTTCCGAAGAGCGAAGCAGGAAACAGCGTCTCGCCGGGCGTTTCCTCGCTCTCATCCTGCGCCGCCATTCCGCCGTCCTCGATCTTCGCCTGGCGTCCGAGCCAGCGCCAGATTCCGAACAGGTTCAGCCCCGTGAGAATGACGTTCTGCCACAACAGATTGGCCTGGCCGGTAGTGATCCCAAGCGTCAGCCAGGCAAGCGAGCCGATGGTGAAGACCACGAACCCGTAACCGGTGATCCGGCTCCCGAGGTTGGAGGCGGTCATCAAGGCGGCGATGGTGGTTGCGACGGGCGCGACCCAGGTGGCGATGGATTCCATGGATGCCAGAACCGGCAGGTGAACTCTTGTATCCCTAGGAAGGCAGGGGTCCGTCAGATTTCCACCTGGCTGCCAAGCTCGACGACCCGGTTGGTCGGGAGTTTGAAGAATTGCATCGCGCTTTCGGCGTTGCGCAGCATCCAGGCGAAGAGTTTCTCGCGCCACACCGCCATCCCTGGCTGCGATGATGTGATCAACGTTTGCCGCGCGAGGAAGAAGCTGGTGTCCATCATCTTGCACGCGTCTCCACAGCCCTCGATCTTGGAGAGCGCCTTCGGAACGTCGATCTCTTCCATGAAGCCATAGCGAAGCAGGATCCGGAAGAAGCCCTGGCCATAATCCTCGATCGTGTTGCGCTTGTCCTCGGTCACATAGGGAACGTCCTCGATGCGTACGGTCAGGAGCATGATGCGGTCGTGGAGCACCTTATTGTGCGTGAGGTTGTGAAGCAGCGCATGGGGTACTCCGCTGGTCGCACTGGTCATGAACACCGCGGTCCCCGCGACCCGGGTTGCGCTGTTGGCAGCAGACTTGATGAACACCTCGATCGGCAGCGTTTCCTCGTTCATCCGGAGGATCATCAGGCGCCGCCCGCGTGCCCAGGTCGTAAGCATAGTGAAGATGATTGCGCCGATCACGAGCGGCACCCAGCCGCCGACCGGGACCTTGAGCAAATTGGCACCGAAGTAGAGCAAATCGACGGTAAAGAAGACCGCCAGCAAGGCGCCCGCCGCGAGACGGTTCCACTTCCATAGGCTGAACAGGACTACGGTGATGAGGACTCCATCGATCAGCATCGCGCCTGTCACCGCGATGCCATAGGCCGCCGCAAGATTCGACGAGGTCTGGAAGTTCAGCACAAGCAGGATGACTGCGATCATCAGCGCCCAGTTGATCACGGGAATATAGATTTGCCCCGCAGCATGCTCACTGGTGTGGGTGATGTGGAGGCGCGGGATGAAGCCCAGCTGGATCGCCTGCTGCGTCACCGAAAAGGCGCCTGAAATCACTGCCTGACTGGCGATGATGGTCGCGAAGGTTGCAAGGATGACGAGCGGCAAGCGTAGCATTTCCGGAGCAAGGAAGAAGAACGGATTCTTGACCGTTTCGACCGCCTCCGCGGGGCTCATAGCAAGAAGCATTGCTCCCTGCCCCATATAGTTGAGCATGAGCGCCGGCATAACGAAATAGATCCACGAAATCTTTATCGGGTTGCGCCCAAAATGGCCCATGTCGGCATAAAGCGCTTCAGCGCCCGTCACCGCGAGCACGACCGACCCCATGGCGATGAACGCCGGCACGGGATCGTCGAGAAAGAAGAGAAACATGTTTGCGGGATTGAGCATGTTCCAGATCACGGCAGGGTGGTCCACGATGTGCATTACGCCGAGCACCGACAACGTGACGAAATAGACCAGCATGACAGGCCCGAACAATTGGCCGACTTTGGCAGTGCCGCGCGACTGGATCATGAACAGTCCGACGAGAATCGCGATGGCGAGTGGGATGACGTAGGGCTCGAAACCGGCCTGGACCGTGGTAAGGCCCTCGACTGCCGACAGCACCGAAATGGCCGGGGTGATCATGCTGTCGCCGTAGAATAGAGCGGTGGCGAACACGCCCAACATGACGATGCCGCCGCTCCATTTCTTGGTCGAACTGGTCGAGCGGTTGATCAAGGCGAGCAGCGCCAGGCTCCCGCCTTCGCCCTTATTGTCGGCGCGCATGATGATCGAGACATATTTGATCGTGACGATGATCATCATCGACCAGAAGATCAGGCTGAGCACGCCGTAGATGTGAAGCTGGTCGGGGGCGAGCGTATGATGACCCGCGAAGGTTTCGCGGAAGGCGTAGATCGGCGAAGTGCCGATATCGCCGAACACGATCCCGATTGCGCCCACCGCCATCTTGGCAAGGGAGCCCTGCGCATGGCCCGGCGAAGCGCCATGCGGTGCTTCCTCCGCACCGCCGGTGGCGGAAATGTTCATGCGCCTTGGTCCTACATCGCGCCGGGAATACGGGCGCGCCGCCCTAGCATCGGCAAAAAGGCGCTGCAATCGGCGCGGCGCCGGTCTATAGCGCCGCGACCCTTTGATCCTGGAGCGATTTGCAATGCGCGTTGGTGTGCCCAAAGAAATCAAGAATCACGAATATCGCGTCGGGCTCACCCCCGCCTCGGTCGCCGAGCTGATTGCCGCCGGGCATGAGGTGTTCGTCGAGACCAAGGCGGGCACCGGCATCGACTTCGCCGACAGCGCCTATGAGAAAGTCGGTGCGAAAATCCTCGGCACTGCGAGCGAAGTGTTCGCCCAGAGCGACATGATCGTAAAGGTCAAGGAGCCCCAGCCGCAAGAAATTGATATGCTCGAGCCGAGGCACTTGCTGTTCACCTACCTCCATCTGGCAGCCGACAAGCCACAGGCCGAAGGACTGATGAAGTCGGGTGCGACCTGCATCGCCTATGAGACGGTGACGAGCCGTTCGGGCGCACTGCCGCTGCTCAAGCCGATGAGCGAAGTTGCCGGCCGCATGTCGATTCAGGTGGGCGCGCATTATCTTGAAAAGGAACAGGGCGGCCGCGGCGTCCTGCTTGGCGGAGTCCCCGGCGTTGCCCCGGCGAAGGTCGCGATCCTTGGCGGCGGCGTGGCCGGCATCAACGCCGCGCAAATGGCGACCGGTCAGCGCGCCGATGTCACCATCTACGACATTAATAATGATCGCCTGGCCGACCTCGACATGCATTTTGGAAGCACGATCAAGACCGCCTTCGCTTCAAAGGCGGCGATTGCCGATGCCGTGCGGGAGGCCGAACCGGTGATCGGCGCGGTGCTCGTGCCGGGCGCCGCAGCGCCGAAGCTCGTCACGCGCGACATGCTCAAGACGATGAAGCGCGGATCGGTGCTGGTCGATATTGCGATCGACCAAGGCGGCTGCTTTGAAACCAGCCATGCCACCACCCACGCCGACCCGGTCTATGTGGTAGATGGCATCATACATTATTGCGTCGCCAACATGCCCGGCGCGGTGGCACGCACCAGTGCCTTCGCGCTCAACAATGCAACGCTGCCCTTTGCCTTGAAGCTCGCAAATCTTGGCGCCGAGGCGGCAATGGCGGATGACGAGCATCTCGCAATGGGTTTGAATGTGTCGGGCGGCAAGATTCGCCATCAGGCAGTCGCTGAAGCGCTCGACCTGGAGTTCGTGCCGATTTGATCCGACGAAGCTTGGGCGGGAAGCTATTTCCCGCCCAGCGCGAGCACGGCATCTTCCACCATCGGACGCCAGCTGGCATCGGCGGGTGCCTCGGCAAGGATCAGGCGCCACCGCTTCAGGGCTTGGTCGGGCCGCCCGGATCGCGCTTCGGCAAGCCCAAGGAAGAAGGCTGGGGCGGGATGACCCGGAGCAAGTTCGGCCGCGCGCGCAAAGGCGAATTGCGCGCCTGGGGTTATTGTTCGGGCATGATCGGACAGTGCATTGCCAAGCCCGACCCACATCGCAAAGTCGGTCGGCCGCGCCCGGATGGCACTGTTCATGACTCCGACCGCGTCGGCGGTCTTCCCGCGCGAGGCATAGCCTTCGCTGATCGTCATCCACGTGTCGGCGGCGGTGAATTGGCCAAGCAGCGCCTTGCGAGCGGCAGTCAGCGGGACCGGCGGCGAGCGCTTTGATACGTCGTCAGGGCTGCCGGCAAGCGACGGGCTTCCCTGGAGGACATAGCCCGCCGCGCCTAGCATCAGCGCGGCGGCAGCAAGGGTGAACAACGCGCCGCGGAGCTTCAGAAGCCACAGGCAAGCGAGCGTCGCCGCGATCAGCACGACGAGGATGACTAGTCCGGTCATGCGCGCCTCCGGAAGCGCCCGCGGAGCAGCCAGGCGCCCGCGGCAAGCAGGCCGATTGGCGCCGCCCATAATGGCCAGCCAAGCGGATCGAGCGGCGGCCGGTAACTGACCCACGCGCCGTAGCGCTCGATCAGCCAGCGCCGGACTTCCTCGGCACTCTCGCCGCGTGCGATCCGCTCCCGCACCAGTGCGCGCATGTCACCGGCAAGCTCGGCATCGGAGTCGCCGATTGCCTGGCCCTGACAAACGAGACAGCGGATTTCCTGCATCAGCTTGGTCGCGGCCGCTTCCTGGCGCGGGTCCGGCAATTGCTCGTTCGCCCAGCGCGAGGGCGGCAGGTCGCTATCGGCGCGAAGCGGAGCGGCGACTAATGCCAGTGCAAGCAGCAAGCGCTTCACTTGGCGGCTTCCATCGCTTGCATGATGCCATCGACGTCGTGGGGCATGATCGGGCCGATGTGCTGGGCACGGATCACGCCGCGCCCATCGACGACGAAGCTTTCGGGAACCCCGGAGGAACCGAGCGCGATCTGGACCTGGCTGCGATCGTCGCCGCCGATGCGCTCGAAGGGGTCGCCGTGACGGGCAAGGAAAGCGGCAACGTCCTCGGGGCGATCGCGGATTGCGATTGCGTCGATCGGAACACCACGACGCTTCAGGTCGAGCAAAACAGGGGCTTCGGCCGCGCAGGGCACGCACCAGCTGGCGAAGATGTTGACGAGCCGTGGGGATCCCTTGGCGAGGTCGGCCGATGTCAGGCCCGGCTTGCCCGGCAATGCTGGCGGGAGTGCGAAGGATGGAAGCTTCTGACCTTCGAGCTTGGATGCGACTCGGTCGTCGCGGGGCACTGCAAGGCGCCAGGCAACCGCGACGACGATCAGCGCAAAGACGATCAGCGGGATGAAACGCGCGCGGCTCATAATTCGGCCTCGGCAAGACGGCGGCGGGTCCGAAAGCCGTGCCACCAGCGCCCGATGAGCGCGAGGATGCCACCAAGTGCGATCAGCACGCCGCCGAACCAAATGAGTGTCACGAACGGCTTCCACCACAAGCGGACCTGCCAGCGCCCGACGGCAACGTCCTGAGCGCCAAGCACGGCGTAGAGCTGGCCGTTCCAGACAGTCTCGATCGCGGCTTCGCTGGTGGTGGTCGCAGGCTCGGTGAAAAAGCGGCTTTGCGGCCTGAGGACCGACACGCCGCTTCCGCGCGAGGCGCGAAGCTCGGCCTCCAGCGCGGTCCAGTTGGGGCCGGCGACCGGCATGATCGACCGCATCTCGACCAGCCATGGGCCAATGCTGATGCGATCGCCGGGCGAAGCGGTTGTGAATTTCTCCCGCGTAAAGGCGCTGTCGGACGCCATCCCAATCAGCGCGACGGCGACGCCGAGATGGGCGACGCTCATCCCCCAGATGGCAAGCGGCGTGCGGCGCAACGCGCGGCCGAAGAGCGGTGCCAGGCTGGCCGGGACCAGTCCGACGCCAAGCGCAAGCCCGAGCCGCGCGAGTAGGCTGATCTCGGGCGCGAGCAGAAGCGTCGCGACGAATGTGGCGAGAGCAACGACAACTCCCGGTGCGAGCCTCGGCATCATAGCGGTGCGGTCGCGGCGCCAGCGCAATTGCGGGCCAATCATCATCAATGCCGCCAGGATAAGGGCAAGCGGCCCGGCCGTGGCATTGAAGTAGGGCGGGCCGACCGACAGTTTCTCGCCCGTCGCGGCCTCGGCGATGAGCGGATAGAGCGTTCCGACGAGAACGATGCCGAGGATCACCGACAGGAACAGATTGTTCGCAACCAGCGCGCCTTCGCGGCTGACAGGATCGAAGGGCGCGCCTTCCTTGACGTGACCGATGCGCAGCGCGAACAGCAATAGCGCCGCGCCAATGTACAAAGTCAGCAGCACGAGGATGAAGCTGCCGCGCGTAGGATCAACCGCAAAGGCGTGGACCGAGGTCAATATGCCCGAGCGGACGAGGAACGTCCCGACCATCGACATCGAGAAAGCGACCAGGGCTAGCATCATCGTCCACGCGCGCAGGCCACCGCGAGCGGCGAGGACGTTCAGGCTGTGAAGCAAGGCGGTGGCGGCGAGCCACGGCATCAGGGAAGCATTTTCAACCGGGTCCCAGAACCACCAGCCGCCCCAGCCAAGCTCGTAATAAGCCCAATAGCTTCCCGCGGTAATCCCGAGCGTCAGCAGCACCCATGCCCCGAGCACCCACGGCCGCATCGCGCGGGCAAGCGCTGGACCCACCTGGCGGGTGACCAGCGCCCCGACGGCAAGGCTGAACGCGACCGACAGGCCGACGTAGCCGAAATAAAGAGTCGGTGGATGGAAGGCGAGCCCGGGATCCTGAAGCAATGGGTTTAGGCCCCTGCCCGCCACCGGTGCCGGGTCGAGGCGCGAGAAAGGGTTTGATGCAAACAGTAGGAAAGCGAAGAAACCGAGCGCCAGCGCTGCCTGCGCGGCAAGCGTCGCGCTCAGGCTGCGATCGTCGAGATGGCGTTCGAACAAGGCGATGACCGCCCCGGCTATTGCCAGCACCGTGACCCACAGCAGCATCGAGCCTTCGTGATTGCCCCATGTGCCGGCGAATTTATACAGCCACGGCTTATCGGCATGACTGTTCGCGGCGACGAGGAGAACGCTCAAATCGGTCCGCATGAAGAGGATGATCAGCGCTACGAAAGATAAAGATGTGAGTACCCCCTGCGCGAGCGCCACGCCGCGGATCGTTGTAATGGCTTTGCCCTGAGCCCCGCCCGCGCCAAGCGCGAGCGCAAGCTGCAACGCTGCAAGCACTGCGGCGAGCCACAGCGCAGCGAGGCCCGCCTCGGCGATCATTGCTTGGGCTTCGCGGCCATTTGCGGTGGCATGTAACGCTCGTCATGCTTGGCGAGAATATTATCGGCGACAAACATTGCGCCCTGCATGCGCCCCTCGGCGACCACGCCGCTGCCTTCGCGGAACAGGTCGGGGGTGATGCCACGATATAGCACCTGGGTCTTGGCGTTGAGGTCACTGACGGTGAAGCGGATGGTCACGCCATCGGGGTCGCGGATCAGCGATCCCTGTTCGACCATTCCGCCGAGCCGGATCGCCTTGCCACCGGACGCTTTGCCAGCCGCAACGTCGCTCGGCGTGACGAAGTAAGCCGCGCGTTCGCTCAGACCCCACATGGCGAGCAATGCGGCACCCAGCAGCGCGACCAGCGCGAGTGCCACGAGCAGCAGGCGCTGATGCTTGGGGCGAGCGATCATTCCTTGCGCACCGCGTCGGCTGCGGCTTCGGCGCGGCGCATGGCGCGCCAGCTCGCAAGGACCATCACGAGAGTAGCGATCGCGGTGATACCGTAAGCGGCGAGAACGAAGTTCCACTGGTTCATTCGGCGGCGCTCCGGCGCAGTCGCGCCTCCAGACGGGTACGCGCCAGGTCAGTGCGCATCCGCATTAGCGTCACGCCGGCGAACAACAGGGAAAAGCCGATCAAGGTCAGCGGCAGTGGCCACAAAAGCTCCGGTGCGATCGACGATCCGCCGGCAAGCGAGATCGACTGGCCCTGGTGAAGCGTTCGCCACCACAGGACCGAATAATGGATGATCGGCAAATTGACCGCGCCGACAAGACCGAACAGGGCCGCCATGCGCCCTTCCCCGCCGCGCTCACGCTCGGCCAATGCAAGCCCGATATAGCCAAGGTAGAGGAACAGCAGGATTAACATCGACGTCAGCCGCCCGTCCCATTCCCACCACGTGCCCCAAGTCGGCCGTCCCCAGATCGACCCTGTGGCGAGGCACAGTCCAGCGAAGGTCGCGCCCGGCACGGCGACCGCGCGGCCGGCGACTGCCGCCAGCGGGTGGCGCCACACGATCTGGCTGATCGAAGCGGCCGCAATTGCCCCCCACCCCGCCATTCCGAGCCATGCGGCGGGCACGTGGATGTAGAGAATGCGAACCGTCTCGCCCTGCAGATAGTCCGGCGGCGTGACGAACAATCCACCCAGGGCGCCTGCAGCAATCAGTGCAACGCCGATGCCGAGCAACCACGCCGTGGCGGGGCGCGCAATCTTGAGGAAACGGGCGGGATTGGCGAAGGCGTGCATCTTGGAGCGTCTCTAGCCAAACACCTGCGCCATTGCGAGGAGCGAAGCGACGCCGCAATCCAGTGCCGCCTGGAATGCTTCGCTGCCCTCGCAATAACTAGCCGCGGCCGATGAGTTTCTGCGCCATTGCGTCGGCAACCGCGGCGGGGTCCCTGCCCGTCGCTGCGGCTTCGGCCCAAATCTGGTCGAGCCGCTCGGGTATCGCCTCGATGCGCCGACGCACCAGGCTGGCGTCGCCATCATCGAGATATTCGGTCGAGACGTTTATGATTCCGCCGGCGTTGATGACATAGTCGGGCGCGTAGAGAATATTTCGCGCCGCAATGCGCCCGCCGTCGCTGGGAGTGGCGAGCTGGTTGTTGGCGCCGCCGGCGACGATCGGCGCTTTCAGTTCGGCGATCGTTTCTTCGGTCAGGATTGCGCCAAGCGCGCACGGGCTGACGACGTCGCATTCCATTGCGAGCAAAATGTCCGTGGCGACGACCGTGCCGCCGGTTTCGGAAGCAAGCGCCTGCGCGCGCGCCGCATCGACGTCGGCGATCGATAATCGTGCACCTTCAGCTGCAGAGAGCCGCGCGACTCCGCCAGCGACGCTTCCCGCCCCCTGCAGAGCGATGTGCAGTCCCGCCAGGCTGTCCTTGCCCAAGGCGCGCCGAACCGCCGCCTTGATGCCGAGGAAGACGCCCAGCGAGGTATGTGGCCCGGGGTCGCCGCCGACTTCACCGCCCGCCACCGGCAATCCGGCGACGAAGCGCGTTTGTTCGCGAACTGCGATCATGTCCGCGACCGACATGCCGACGTCCTCGGCCGTGACGTAATTGCCGCCAAGCCGGTCGATGGCACGGCCAAAGGCGGCAATCATCTCCGGAGTCTTGGTGCGATCGGAATCAGCCAGGATCACCGCCTTGCCGCCGCCCAGTGGCAAGCCCGCCATGGCGTTTTTGTAGCTCATGCCGCGTGACAGCCTCAGGGCGTCGGTCAAGGCATCCGCATCCTCGGCGTAATGCCACATCCGCGTGCCGCCCGCGGCGGGGCCGAGGTGGGTTGAGTGAAGCGCAATGATCGCGCGCAATCCGCTTTTCGCGTCGGTGACGAAGTGAAGCGCTTCATGCGCGTCGAAGTCGGGATAGCTCCAAGGAGTAGTCATTGCGATGCGAGCGCCTGTCGATCAGGAGGGACTGGGACGGAAAAATGGGGCGATCGACGGGGCTTGAACCCGCGACCCTCGGTACCACAAACCGATGCTCTAACCAACTGAGCTACGATCGCCATGACGCCACGTGGAGGGCGCGGGGGCTGCTTAAGGGCCATGGCTGCGACATGCAAGCGAACTGGCGGGGTCTTTACCTTGGCATGGTGGGCGCGGCAGGGATTGAACCTGCGACCCCACCCGTGTGAAGGGTGTGCTCTACCACTGAGCTACGCGCCCATGCCGGAAGCGCCCTTAAGCGAGCACCAAGTTGGTGTCTAGGCGCAGCCGCCGCGACGATGCGGATCGAGATCCTACTGCACCGCATCCTTAAGGACTTTGCCGGGACGGAATTTGGGCTGGCTGCTGGCCTTGATCTGCATTGGTTCGCCGGTGCGCGGATTGCGACCTGTCGAGGCCTTGCGCCGGGTGACCGAAAAATTGCCGAACCCGACGAGTCGCACCTCGTCGCCGCGTTTCAGTGTTGCGGTCACGACCTCGAGCATCGTTTCGATCGCCCGCGCCGCATCGTTGCGCGATAGTCCGGCACGATCGGCGACGTGACCAATGAGTTCCTGTTTGTTCATCCAGCCAGACTCCCGAGGCCGGCCCCGCGGGAGTCGCGCGGCGCTTCATCGCGTTGTTTAAGACAAGGTTCGGCGGCGAAGTCAAAGCCTCTAATGACGAATCGGCGCTCCATCACTCGTCGTTGCAGGATGAACCATTGGCTCGGTCGCCTGCTCGTCGGCATCGGTCCACTCGATAGGAGTAAGCGGCCGGCTTAAAGCCCGAGCCAGAACCTCGTCGACATGGTTCACGGGCACGATCTCCAGCCCGTCCTTTACCGAGGCGGGAATTTCCGCGAGATCTTTTTCATTCTCTCCCGGAATGAACACGGTCTTGATCCCACCGCGCAGGGCGGCGAGCAATTTTTCCTTCAAGCCCCCGATCGGCAGGACTCGCCCGCGCAGCGTGACTTCTCCGGTCATCGCGATGTCGCGCCGCACCGGGATCGCGGTCAGCGTCGAGATCATCGCCGTCACCATGCCGATGCCTGCCGACGGACCGTCCTTCGGAACGGCACCTTCGGGCAGATGGACGTGAATGTCTTTGCGGCTGAACACAGACGGCTTGACCCCGTAAACTGGCGAGCGCGCCTTGACGAAGCTCATCGCGGTCGCGATCGATTCGGTCATCACCTCTCCCAGTTTGCCGGTGGTCTTGATCGCACCCTTGCCGGGAACGGTAACAGCCTCGATGGTCAGCAGCTCACCACCAACTTCAGTCCAGGCGAGGCCGGTGACCGCGCCAATCTGATCTTCTTCCTCCCCCATCCCATAGCGATAACGGGTGACCCCTAGATACTCGCCGACGTTTTCAGCGGTCAGCTCGACGGAATCGAGCTTCTTTTCCAGGATCTGACGAAGCGACTTGCGTGCCACCTTGGCGAGTTCGCGTTCCAGCGTGCGGACCCCGGCTTCGCGCGTGAAGTTGCGGATTATTGCCCGCAGTCCCGCGTCGGCGAATTCGAGTTCTTCGCCTTTGAGCCCGTGGGCTTCCATCTGCTTGGGAATGAGGTGGCGGCGGGATATCTCGACCTTTTCGTCCTCGGTATAGCCCTCGAGACGGATGATTTCCATGCGGTCGAGCAAGGCCTGCGGCATGTCGAGTGAGTTGGCGGTGGTCACGAACATTACGTCGGACAGGTCATAATCAAGTTCGAGATAATGGTCCTGGAACTTGGAATTCTGTTCCGGGTCGAGCACTTCCAATAATGCGGACGCAGGATCCCCGCGGAAATCCTGGCCGAGCTTGTCGATCTCGTCGAGCAGGAACAATGGGTTCGATGTCCCGGCTTTCTTCAAGTTGGAGATGATCTTGCCCGGCAGTGAGCCAATGTAGGTGCGCCGATGGCCGCGAATTTCGGCTTCATCGCGCACACCGCCCAGCGATTGGCGCGCAAACTCGCGCCCGGTCGCCTTGGCGATCGAACGGCCAAGCGAGGTCTTGCCGACCCCCGGTGGGCCGACCAGGCACAGGATCGGGCCCTTCAGGCGATTGGTTCGCGCCTGCACCGCAAGATATTCGACGATCCGGTCCTTGACCTTCTCAAGCCCGTAATGATCCTCGTCGAGCACCGCCTGCGCTTCGGCAATGTCGCGGCGAACGCGGCTTTTCTTGCCCCACGGCAGGCCAAGAAGCACATCGAGATAATTGCGCGCCACGGTCGCTTCGGCCGACATCGGCGCCATCGCCTTCAATTTCTTGAGTTCGGCGGTGGCGCGATTGCGCGCTTCCTTTGACAGTCTGGTCTTGCGAATCTTCTGGGCGAGCTCGGCCAG
>JALYRC010000002.1 GCA_030855555.1 Pseudomonadota bacterium | reverse complement strand
ACGCAGCCCGACCTCCGAGAAGCGTGTCTCGACCGCGCTCGACACGAACGGAGATGGGAATGCTCATGGGGCAAAAGCCCTCGCCTCCCCCGCCGTGCGCCAGCGCGCCCGCGACCTCGGCATCGATCTTGCCGAAGTAAAAACTACAACCGACCGCGTCCGCCACGCCGACCTCGACGCCTACCTCCTCTACCACGGCGGCAGCGTCAGCCACGGCGCAACCACCACCCGCCCGGACGAAACGACCAAGGTCGTCGGACTGCGCCGCAAAATCGCGGAAAACATGCAGGAGGCCAAGCGCCGCATCCCGCACTTCACTTTGGTCGAAGAATTTGACGTTACCGACCTCGAAGACACGCGCGCGATGATGAACGCCGACCGCGGCGACAATCCCAAGCTCACGCTGCTGCCCTTCCTGATCGCGGCAATGGCCAAGGCGCTCCCCGCATGGCCGATGCTCAACGCGACCTTCGACGATGAGGCGATGATGCTCACGCGTCACGGCGCGATGCATCTCGGAATGGCCACCCAGACCCCCGGCGGGTTGATGGTCCCGGTGATCCGCGACGCTCAGTCGAAAAGCGTCTGGGCCCTCGCCCGCGACATCGCCCGCCTCGCCGACGCCGCCAAGACCGGCAAGGCGTCCCGCGAAGAACTCAGCGGCTCGACCATCACCTTGTCGAGCCTCGGCCCGATGGGCGGGGTGACCTCGACCCCGGTCATCAACCGCCCCGAAGTCGCAATCATCGCGGTCAACAAGCTGCGCGAAATGCCAGTCATCGTCGATGGCGAGCTCGAAGCACGCAAAGTCATGAATTTGTCACTCAGCTGTGACCATCGCGTCGTCGATGGGTGGGACGCCGCCAGTTTCCTCCAGGAAATGAAACGCTTCATCGAAAACCCGCTCAGGTTGTTGTCCTAACAGCCTTTTTGGCTGAACCTTCGCACCGTCGCTTCGTTGGAGTTGGACAAGCAAGGGGGCTGATCGGATCGCGTCCGGTCACGCTTACTTGCCCCACCAAAAAGGAGGCCAGACATGAGCAACAACAATCCGAACGACACGCTTGGCGGCAAGGTCAACAACATGACCGACGGTCGCGACGATCCCAATCGGGGCGCATTCGACCGTACGGCCAATGCCATCGACGGTGGCACGGGCGGGACTGCGAGCGCGACCAGCGACACCAGCTCGCAATATGTCGAGACCGACAGTGCCGGTGGCAAGGCAAGCGCCGTGTTCGACACCCAGGAAGAAGCCCAGCGCGCCGTTGAGCAGCTTCGCTCGGCGGGCATCGAAGACTCGAACCTGTCACTGATCGCCCAGTCGGGGCGCAAGACCACCACGACTGCGGGCGACGGCGAAATCGTCGACGAAGACGATGGCAGCATCATGCGCGGCATTCTCGGCGGCGGCGCGCTTGGTGCCGGGCTCGGGATCGCTGCGCTTGCCATCCCTGGCGTCGGCCCCTTGGTCGCGGCGGGCGCCATTGCCAGCGGGGCGATCCCCGGAGCCGCGGCGCTCGGCGCTGCGGTCGGCGCTGCTGCAGGAACGCTCAACGAAGTGTTCAATTCGCACGGCGTCAGCGAAGAGGATTCGGCCTATTACGGCGACCGCGTCAAGCAAGGCGGCGTGTTCGTTTCGGTCGATTCAAGCCAAAGCAATGTCGACACCGCACGCGCGCAGCAGGTCCTGTACAGCTGCGGCGGCCATAGCGCATCGAGCCCCAAGGCGATGTGACGAAATGGGCCGGAGGGGCAACTGCCTCCTCCGGCCCAATCGTAAATACGCCGTGCTACGCGGCAAGCCGCTCCACTTCGGCAAGTCCCCCGGCAATTCCTGCCTCGCGAAACTCGGGACTGATCCCGACCCCGTCGACGACGACGAACTCGGGCTTGAGCCCGAGGAATGAGAATAATCCGCTCAAATAGGTTTGCGCATGCTCGAGCGCCGATACCGGCGCGCCCTCCGCATAAAGGCTTCCCCGGGCGATCGCGATGATCACCCTCTTGTCCGCCAGCAGCCCGACTGGGCCGCTTTCCGTATAGCGAAACGTTTTTCCGGCAATCACCAGCCGATCGATCCACGCCTTCAACTGGCTTGGCACCGTGAAATTATACATTGGCGCTCCGATCACGACGGTGTCTGCGGCAAGAAATTCGTCAAGCACGTCGGCGTCTCCCGATCCGCCAAGCGTCAAATGCGACAAAGGCGACGCAACGAGGTCGCGCGCGATCACCTGTGCTGTCGGATCCTGGGCAAGAAGCTGGTCGACGATCGCTGCTGTAAGTTGCCGGCTAACGCTCGACTCGCCCGTGATGCTGCTATCAATCTTGAGGATGGTCATCAATGGTTCCCTGCTATTGATTTGTTCGTGGGACACTTTAGGTAACCGCCTATGAAAACGCTTCAAGACGGAAAAAATTTGTTCCCGACGCACATGGATGTACCTATGGCCGATGAGCCCTGCCTTCAGAGTGCGGGCTGCAAGAACGTCGCTCCGGTGCTCAACCGCGTTGGGGATAAATGGAGCATGATGATCGTGATGATGCTGTCGCGGGGACCGATGCGCTTTTCCGAGTTGAAGCGCGCGATCGACGGCATTTCGCAACGCATGCTGACCTTGAGCCTACGCGGGCTGGAGCGTGACGGGCTGGTAACTCGAACCGTCACCCCAAGCATCCCGCCACGGGTCGATTATGAGCTCACCGAGCTTGGCGTGTCGTTGCGCCAGCCGGTGAAAGCGCTCGGTGACTGGGCAATTGCGCACATCGCCTGCATCCGCAGCGCGCAGGCGCGCTTCGACGCGCTCGCCGACGCCAGGGGCTGACCGCAATGCCGGCCGTGCGTCGATTCTTGCGCTGGTGGCGCGCGCCCTTTTGGCTATTCGCATTGATCACTGGGGCGAAGAGCTTCGCCGACAATCCAATTCTCGGCTCGTCGCGCCTCAACCGTCTGGGGCTCAATGTCCGCCGGAAACGGATTGCCGACGCGCTCGCAAGGTGGCGACGGTCGCGGCTTGCAGCCCTTGTGCCTGCGGACCTGCGCGAACAGTTCGACCGCGATGGTTTTATCGTCATCCCCAACCTGCTGCCGGAAGCCGATTTCCGCCGCCTCAAAGCGAGCATTTTCGAGGCAGTGCTTGACTGCCGGGAGCATCAGCAAGGCGACACCATCACGCGGCGCATTGCCGTCGGCCCAAAACTTCTCGCCCACATTCCGCAGCTAGCCGAATTGCTCAACAGCCGGCGCTGGAAAGGCGTCATGGCCTATGTCGCAAGCACGCGAAGCACGCCGCTTTATTATATTCAAACGATTGTGGCGGGCGCCGTCGAAGGGCCGCCCGACCCGCAACAGCACCTTCACGCGGACACCTTCCATCCCTCACTGAAGGCATGGCTGTTCCTTACCGACGTCCCCGACGACGGCCGGCCCCTGACCTATGTCGCGGGGTCCCATCGCCTGACGCCGGAACGTGCGGCGTGGGAACAGCGCAAGATCAGCACCGTCATGTCGAATGCCGACCGACTGTCGCAGCGCGGCTCGCTGCGCGTCGGGCATGAGGAATTGCCGGGTCTCGGCCTTCCGCCGCCGACTCGCTTCTGCGTCCCCGCCAATACTTTGGTCGCCATCGACACGTGCGGCTTCCACGCCCGCGCCGAGTCCGACCGCCCTACATTGCGCGTCGCCTTGTGGGCCTACAACCGCCGCACGCCATTCCTGCCGTGGACCGGCGGCGACCTTCTGTCCTGGCGCCCGCTTGCAATTCGCCGCGCCGAGTGGCTCGCAGCGATCGTCGATATGCTCGCTGCCCGCGGCTGGATGACCCAACACTGGCGCCCGATCCCGCCGCGCAAGCCACATGAGCCATGAAATGCTTTGATCGGGACCGGGACTAGAGTCCGGTTCGCAAGGCCTCCATGATCCGGCCGACCCGCTGCCCTGCGGCGTCAAGATTTTGCACTTCGGGATGGTGGGCAAGTACGAAGGCATCGCCGGCAAGCTGATCGCCGAGTTGACCGATCTGTGCCTGGAGAGCTGCAAGTTCGGCCAGAACGGCCATCGTTGGCGCTGCTCGCTCTACAAGCGGAACGGGGGCCGGAGCGACTGTCTGCGCTATATGTTTCAAACCGAATGCGACCTTGTCGATCTGGGTCTGCCTTTGGCCCTCCTTTGTGGGAAGCCATTCCGACACCTCCACCGGCCCTTCAAAAGCCAGGCCGGCCTTTCCAGCTTCCGACCAAGCCGTCGTTGCGGGCGCTTCAAGCGCGCCGCGGCGAAGGATGATCGCTGCGCCAGCCGCGGGCATCGCCGCGCCCTCGATCAGCGCACCGGTAGTCGACATGTTGCGAACCCGCACCGGGCTGCTTGCACCGCCAAAATATAGCGTTGCGACCAGGAACATGTGCACCCGTTCGGAACAGCGATCGATGCTTGGTGGTGAGTGTGCGTTCAACGATCATCTCGCAATAAGGAGGACGACAGGTCTGTCTGCTAAGGCACCCGTATCGGGAAATATCATCGTTCCCCTTATCCTTCGGTCCAAAGCGGATGAAACTTGGGACCGCTCAGTCCCGAGCACTCGTGATCTGCCTTGACCATTCAGCCGACCTCTAGCCGCAGTTGCATCGTCGCCGACTCGCGTTACGAACGAGGCCATGTTGAAACCGCTTTCTCCTGACCTCGACGCCTTGAATATCCTCGACGAACGGCTTCGCTTTTTGTCGGCCTGGACGATCCACCATGCCAATCATGTCCGCGACAGCGCGGACGGGCTGAAGGTTGGCGGGCACCAGGCGAGCTGCGCTTCGATGTCGGCGTTGATGACCGCGCTTTATTTCCATGCGCTCGGTCCGAACGACCGGGTCGCGGTCAAGCCCCATGGCGGGCCGTTGCTCCACGCAATTCATTATCTGCTTGGCAGCCAGACCGTGGAGCAATTGCAGAACTTCCGGGGCTTCGGCGGCATGCAAAGTTATCCCAGCCGTACCAAGGACAAGATCCCGGTCGATTTCTCCACCGGATCGGTCGGGCTTGGAGTCGCGATCACGGCATTCGCCAGCCTGGTGCAGGATTATCTGACCGCACACGGAAAGATGGCGGAGGAGAACCGCGGGCGCTTCGTCGCCTTGATCGGCGATGCGGAGCTTGACGAAGGCAATATCTACGAGGCTTTGATCGAGAGCTATAAGCACGACATCCGCAATTGCTGGTGGATCGTCGATTATAACCGACAGAGCCTCGATGCGACTTCGGCGGACCGCATGTTCGAACGTTTCGACGAAATCTTTGCGAGCTGCGGCTGGCGCACGGTCGAACTTCGCTATGGCAAACGCCTCGGGGCCGCCGTCGAGCAATATCCGGCACTGAAAACGTGGCTCGACGACCTGCCGAACGCCGACTTTGCCGCGCTGAGTTTCCAGGGCGGGCCTGCGTGGCGCGAGCGCATCGCCGCCGACCTTGGCAAGGCGGGCGCTCCTCTCCTCAAGGCGCATGACGATGACGCCCTCGGCAGCCTGATGACGGACCTCGGCGGCCATTGCATGGCGAGCCTGGTCGAAGCGTTTGACGCGGCGCAGGACGATGTTCCAACGCTGTTCATTGCCTGGACGATCAAGGGCTTCGGCCTCCCCTTCGCCGGGCATAAGGACAATCATTCGGGGCTGATGAACCCCACCCAGATGCACGCCATGCGCGATGCAATGGGGATATCGGAAGGCGACGAATGGCAGCCGCTGGCCGGCGTGGGCGCCAATGCCCTGCCCGCCGTCCGCGCCGTGCTCGACCGCTGCCAAATCCCGCGAGCCAAGCGCAATCGTAGTTTTGGTAAGATCGCCATTCCCGAAATTGCCGCTCCAACCGGTGCGCAACAGGCAACCCAAGCGGCGTTCGGCAAGATCATGCTCGACCTAAGCCGCACCGGCGGCGACCTGGCCGATCGCATCGTCACCACCTCGCCCGACGTTACCGTCTCGACCAACCTCGGCGCATGGGTCAACCAGCGCGGATTATTCAAGCGGCGCGAAATGAAAGACATTTTCGCGGCTGCAAAAATTGCCAGCGCGCAAAAATGGGCGGCCACAAATCAAGGTCAGCACATCGAATTGGGAATTGCCGAATCCAACCTGTTCCTGATGTTGGCCGCTCTTGGCATCTCCGGCGACCTCTTCGATCACCGCTTGGTCCCAATCGGCACCCTCTACGATCCGTTCATCGCCCGCGGTCTCGATAGCCTCAACTATGCTTGCTACCAGGACGCCCGCTTCCTCCTCGTCGCGACCCCGTCGGGAATCACGCTCGGGCCCGAAGGCGGGGCGCACCAATCGATCAATCCTCCGCTGATCGCACTCGGCCAACCCGGCCTTCGCCACTACGAGCCCGCCTTCGCGGACGAATTGGCGATCATGATGGCAGAAGCCTTTCGCCTGATCGACGACCCTGAGGGCGAGTCGACTTACCTAAGGCTTTCGACCCGGTCGATTACCCAGCCGGATCGCGCCGACGACCGCTGGAAAGCCGACGCGCTTACCGGCGGCTATTGGCTGCGTGAGCCGGGTCCTGACGCCGAAGCAGCGATCGTCGCAATGGGCGCAGTCATGCCGGAGGCGATTGCGGCGCACGACGAGCTGGTCAACGACGTTCCCGGGCTTGGTTTGCTTGCCGTCACTTCGCCCGATCTCCTCCACCGCGGCTGGTCAGGAGCGCAGGCGGCGCGCTGGCACGGAAACAGGGCACCCAGCCATGTCGAAAGTCTCCTCGCCCGGCTCGCGCCAAGCGCGGGGCTCGTCACCATGTGTGACGCCGCCCCTGCCTCGCTCTCCTGGCTTGGCGGAGTATTTGGTCATCGAGTCGCCCCGCTCGGCGTCGACCGTTTCGGCCAGACCGGCAATCTTTCCGACCTCTACGCCGCCTATCGCCTCGACGGGGACGCAATCATCCAGTCCGTTGCAGAATTGCTCCTCACGCCTTCTTAACGAAATAGCTTTTAGATCAACGCCATGCCAAGCGCCCCCTCACCCCTCGACTTGCGGCTCGCCGCCGAACTAGACGTCGCCCGGGCGATGCTCGAGGAAATGGGGGACGAATTGTCCGCCAGCCTCGCGGTCGTTTCAGACCATGGCGTCGCCCTGCAGTCAGTCGATATCGTCGGGCAGATGCTTGGTCATATCGCCAATGTCGTCCGCGCCAACGACCGGCGTGATGCGATCGACCGGATCGGCATGGGCGAATTGAAGGCAAAGCTTGCCGCGGCAGCTTGAGACGTCGCTCGCCCTGCCCTAGGACGGTTGCATGGCAGGACGCTTTTTCGACGATTGGCAGGTAGGCGACCAGGTCGCCCATGCCATTACCCGCACGGTCACCGAGACCGACAATGTCCTCGTTTCCGCACTGACCCACAACCCGCAACCGATGCATCTCGACCACGAAGTCGCTGCCGCATCCGAGTTCGGCCAGCCATTGGTCAATTCGATCTACACATTCGGACTGATGATCGGCGTTTCCGTGAGCGACACTACGCTCGGAACGCTCATCGCCAACCTCGGCTATGACAAGCTCGTCTTCCCTGCCCCGGTGTTCGTCGGCGACACCTTGCGTTCGGAGAGCGAATGCATTGCGCTTCGTCCGTCCGGCTCCCGGCCCGAAGCCGGCATCGTCACATGGGCCCACCGCAGCTTCAATCAGCGCGGCGAAAAGGTGTGTGAATGCACGCGCTCTGCGCTCATTCGCCGGATACCGGCATGACGCTGATGCCTCCGCGCAGCTGGCTATTCGTCCCCGCGGACAGTGAGAAGAAGATCGCCAAGGCCCTCGCTAGCGACGCCGATGCGATTATTTTCGATCTTGAAGACAGCGTCGCTGCGGACGCCAAAGCGAGGGCCCGCGCGCTGCTTAAGTCACTGCCACCGCGCGCCGGAGGCCCACGCTGGTGGGTACGGATCAATCCGCTGGGAAGCGAGCATCTCAAGGCCGACCTCAAGATGCTGGCCTCGGCAGACATGTTCGGGATCGTTCTCCCGAAGGCCGAAAGCGGAGCCGATGTCACTTTCATCGCCCACCGCACCGGCAACGTCCCGATCCACGCCATCGTTACCGAAACCGCTGCCAGCTTGTTCGGGCTTCTTAGCTACCGCGATACAAAGGCTCCACTCGTCGCAATGAGTTGGGGCGCGGAAGATCTTTCGGCAGCGCTTGGCGCGAGTTCCAAATATGGCGCTGATGGCGAATTGACCTTCACGTACAAGCTTGCGCGCTCGCTGACCCTCGCCGGGGCCGTTGCGGCGAAGGTTCAGCCCGTCGATGGCGTGTTTGCCGACTTTAAGGACGCTGCGGGGCTTGAGATTGAAGCGCGCGCTGCGGCGTCGGAAGGCTTCACTGGCAAGCTTGCGATCCACCCCAACCAGGTCACGATCATCAACGCGGCCTTCACGCCGTCACTTGCGGAAGTGGCTCATGCAGAAGCGATTATCGCCGCCTTCGCCGCCAACCCCGAAGCCGGAGTGTTGTCGGTTGACGGCCGGATGGTGGACCGCCCGCACTTGCTTCAGGCGCAGGGAGTTCTCGCCCGCGCTCGCTAATTCTTAAGTTCAGGAGACATGACATGCCGACGCAAGCCACGGGCTGGGGAACAGAAGCCGCCGACCAGCCACTCAAGCCGATGCAATTCGAGCGACGGGACCTCCGCCGCAACGATGTCGCAATCCAGATCAGCCACGCCGGCATTTGCCATTCGGACCTCCACACTTGCCGGAACGACTGGAAGAACAGCCGCTATCCGGTCGTCCCCGGACATGAAATCGTTGGCACGGTCACGGCGGTTGGCCCGGACGTCACTGCTCACAAGGTCGGCGACACGGTCGCGGTCGGCTGCATGGTCGACAGCTGCATGGAATGCACCCAGTGCAAAGAAGGCTGGGAGATCTTCTGTGAGAAGGGAATGGTCGGCACATATAACGGGATCGACAAGCAGGACGGGTCACTGACCAAGGGCGGCTACTCCGATCACCTGGTGGTCCGCGATCATTTCGTCTGCCGAGTGCCCGAAGGCATGGACATTGCGCGCGTTGCCCCTTTGCTTTGCGCCGGGATCACCACTTTCTCCCCACTGCGCCAATATGGCGTGGGAGAGGGCACTAAGGTCGGCGTAGTCGGGCTTGGCGGTCTCGGTCACATGGGGGTCAAGCTGGCCGCCGCGATGGGCGCCCATGTCACCATGATCACCACCACCGCCTCAAAGGGCGATGACGCGCGTTCGCTTGGCGCGCACGACGTGATCCTTTCAACCGATGCCGGTCAGATGAAGGCCGCTAGCAGTCGCTTCGACTTCATCCTCAACACCATTCCCGTGGCGCACGACATTACCCCTTACCTAAGCCTGCTTGGGCGGTCGGGGCGGATGGTGTTGGTTGGAGCGATCGAGCCGCTGCCGGGTTTCCACACATGGAATCTGCTGATGATGAACCGCGCGGTTGGAGGGTCGGCAATCGGCGGCATGCCCGAAACCCAGGAGATGCTCGATTTCTGCGCCGAAAAAGGCATTTACCCCGAATGCGAGACGATCCGGCTCGATCAGGTCAACGAGGCCTATGAGCGATTGCTCAAGAATGACGTTCGCTATCGGTTCGTGATCGAGATGGACCCGCCTGCATGAGCGATTGCCACGCCGTGCCCGCTGATTTCGCGGGTCGGATCGGCCCTAGGGAGGTCGCCGATCTGCGCGCCGAGGCAGCACAAAATGTGGACGCATTCTGGCTAGAACAGTCACAGCGGCTAGACTGGGTAACCCCACCGACCGTGGCCGGCGACTGGTCCTTCAGCGAAGAGGACTTCCGAATCCGCTGGTTCGGCGACGGAACGCTTAACCTCGCCGCCAACTGCCTCGACCGACACCTGGCGGATCGCGCCGAGAAGGTGGCGATCATCTGGGAAGGCGATGAACCGGGAAATTGCCGGTCGCTAACCTATCGGGACCTCTATTCACTCGTTGGACGCTTCGCTAACCTCCTGAGGCGGGAGGGCGTCGGCCGTGGCGACCGCGTGATGATCTACATGCCGATGATCCCCGAAGCCGCCGCGGCGATGCTTGCCTGCGCGCGGATCGGTGCGATTCATACCGTAGTATTCGGTGGTTTCTCGCCCGAAAGCCTGGCGGGGCGGATCGAGGATACCGGCGCGCGCGTGGTGATCACCGCCGATGAAGGGATCCGCGGAGGCAAGCGCATCCCGCTCAAAGCCAATGTCGACGCCGCTTGTGCGCTATCGGGCGCCGCAATCGAGCGAGTCATCGTCGTGACACGGACCGGCGCCGACATCCCATGGCACCCGCAGCGCGACCTCCGCTGGGAAGACGAGCGGGCATCGCTCTCTGCTGATTGCCCGGCGGAAACGATGAACGCGGAGGACCCGCTTTTCATTCTTTATACGTCCGGCTCGACCGGGAAGGCCAAGGGCGTCGTCCATAGCACGGGTGGCTATGCGACTTATGTCGCCACGACGTTCGACTGGATCTTCGGTGCGCGCGAGGAGGATATTTTCTGGTGTACCGCGGACGTCGGCTGGATCACCGGACACAGCTACACAGTCTATGGCGCGCTACTTAACGGGGCAACGACGGTGATGTTCGACGGCGTTCCAAGCTATCCCGACGCCGGACGGATGTGGGAAACATGCGACCGGCTGGGCGTCACGATCTTCTACACCGCACCCACGGCGATCCGTGCATTGATGCGCGAAGGAGATGCGCCGGTAAAAGCCCACTCACGTTCGTCACTGCGATTGCTCGGGACTGTTGGCGAGCCGATCAACCCGGAGGCTTGGGAGTGGTACTGGCGCGTCGTGGGCGACTCATGCCGTCCAATCGTCGATACGTGGTGGCAGACCGAGACGGGTGGCATCATGATCGCCAATTTCCCCGGTGCAATGGTCATGAAACCAGGCTCGGCAAGCCGGCCATTGCCGGGGATCGATCCTATTCTTGTGGACTCGGAAGGCCGCGAACTACCCGGCGAAGCGAGCGGCAATTTGTGCCTCCGTTCATCATGGCCGGGGCAAATGCGCAGCGTTTGGGGCGACCATGACCGCTTCTTCCGCACCTATTTCAGCACCTATGCCGGCCTTTACTTCACTGGCGACGGATGCCGCCGTGATGCTGACGATTATTACTGGATTACCGGGCGGGTGGACGACGTCATCAATGTGTCGGGTCATCGCATCGGCACTGCGGAGGTTGAAAGCGCACTGGTCGCGCATCCTCTGGTCGCCGAAGCGGCTGTGGTGGGGGCAGCACACGACCTCAAGGGCCAGGGCATTCACGCCTTCGTCACCCTTAACGCCGGAGTGGAAGGGAGTGATGCGCTGAGGGCAGAACTCGATCGGGAAGTACGCAAGCACATCGGCGCACTTGCCGTTCCGGAGAGCATCCAGTTCACGCCCGCACTGCCGAAAACCCGGTCGGGCAAGATCATGCGCCGAATTCTGCGCAAGTTGGCCGAGGGAGAAGTCGACGGATTTGGCGACATCTCGACCTTGGCGGATCCGGCAGTCGTCGGGGCACTGGTGGACGCGCGCGGACCAAAGTAGGCCCCGGACCGTTATGGCCGGATGAACCGTACAATCTATCTTGCCCTGGCACTGGCCGGATGCGACGTCGCCGCTCCTGCGGCCTCCCCAACTTTCGATCCCCTCGCCTTCTTTACCGGCTCCTCACGCGGTGAAGGAACGCTCAAGATATTAGCCAAGCCAAGTGTCACGATTCGTGTCGAAAGCCAAGGCCGTCCCGATGGCAAGGGCGGGCTCATCCTTGACCAGACGATCCGCGAGGGAGCCAAGCCGGCGCGCCAACGGCGCTGGGTGCTACGTCCCACCTCCGCAACAACAGTGACCGGGACAATTACCGACAACCCCGGCCCTGTAAGCGGGCGGCTTGACGGCAACCGCTTGCTGCTGAGTTACATGATGAAGGGGGGGCTCAAGGTCGAACAGGTAATGACGACCCAGCCTGGCGGTCGCTCGCTGACCAATCGCATGACTATCCGCAAGTTCGGCATGCCGGTCGCGCAC
>JALYRC010000190.1 GCA_030855555.1 Pseudomonadota bacterium | reverse complement strand
TCAACGAACAGAATATGCCCGAGGCGCACATCCGCGGCGACGTCAACACACCGTACAAGTGCATTGGAGCAGCGGTCTTCACGATGCAGCGCGCCGGCTTTGCACGGGTTGGTTTCATCTCGTCGCCTAAACTCGTCGCGAACTAAGGAATTCAGCCATGGCGATGCAAACTACCAGCGATAATTCCGAAGGCGAACCGATGATGGAGATCAATACGACTCCGCTCATCGACGTCATGCTTGTGCTGATCATCATGCTGATCATCACGATCCCTCCGCAGACCCACGCGGTGAAGCTCGATCTGCCGCAAAACAACCCGAACGACACCCCGCCGCCGATCGATCCGATCAAGAACAAGGTCGTCGTCACTCAGGCCGGGCAAATCCTGTGGAACGGCAGCGCCGTCGACCTGGTTCAATTGCGTCAATTCCTCGACGCGACCCAGCAGATCGACCCAGTGCCGGAACTTCACCTCCAGCCCGAAGCCGAAGCGCGCTACGAGCTGGTCGATGAAGTGCTTGCAGTCACGAAGAAGGCCAATGTCACCAAGATGGGGTTCGTCGGCAACGAAGCCTATATGAAGGTCTTCTAGGCGTTCATTCAAACGTGATGCGATCAGGGCGGTCCCGTCGGGGCCGCCCTTCTTCGTTGGTGATTGGGGAAGCGGGATCAGGGCCTTCTAGACCGTACCAATCCAGCGGAGGTGGCAAGTCGGTTCCGGCATAATCCAACTGCAGGACGCGACGACCTGCGCGGCTCTCGCTTGGAGCTGAAGCGTGGAGGATCGGGGTTGCGTAAGCCCACACGTCGCCCGCGGAGGCGAGGCAAATGTACGTTCCCAAGCGCGCGACGACGCCGTCAATCTCGGGTTCGCTTACGACCCCCAGAAGGTGCGACCCAGGCGCAATGAGCAGGGGAGCATTAGCTGAAGAGACCGGGTCCAGATGGACGCGAAGGGTACGCATCGCTGACAATATGGGCCACGGCGGTGCAACATGGTGCACGCCCCTTTTGGCCGACCACGGTCCAAAGCCTTTACAATCGGCGCGCGACCGTACGGCAATAGTCCGGTCCTGATGCCAGCCGAGTCCCCAATTGGCCATGGCGCTTTTGTCGAACAGGATGGCGCGCACTGGCCGTGCTGCTGAGCCGAGCAACCGCTCGGCCAAAGTGGCGATCGGGCTGCCCGGTGCAAGCAAGTCGCGGAGACGGGGACTATCGAACAGGCGCGTTCCGGCCGCGCCCGGGGCATGAACCGCGAAAAGCTCACTCAGCGGACCAAGCAAGGCGCTGGCCGCGGACTCGAAGTGCTGGGCGCCATCGCGATCAAGTATGAGCGGCAATGCAGCAGGGAAGGCGGGCAGGGACATCCCCTGAGGCGAGCCCAGCGGAGCCGCCAACGCAAGCAAATTGCGCGATGTTTTCAAACGGCTTGTTCTCGATAGGCCGATATGTAATGATATCTCATCCTTAAGAGGAGGTTGAAATGTTCGCAGTCGCCGCCGTCGAGCCCGCCCCGATGATGGAAATGAACACCACGCCGCTGATCGATGTGATGCTCGTCCTGCTGGTGATGATGATCATTACCATCCCGCCGCAGAGCCACGCGGTGAAGATCGACTTGCCACGTAGTGACGTACCGATTGCCCACCCGGTCAAGAACGTTCTGGTCGTGACCACGAGCGGCGCGACGCAGTGGAACGGCGCGGCGGTGACGAATGCCGAACTGCGCGCGGTACTAAACGCGACCGCGGCGATGGAGCCGGCACCCGAGCTCCATTTCCAGCCTGAAGCAGGAGCGCGTTATTCGCGGGTCGATGAAATATTGGCGATGAGCAAGCAGGCCGGCGTGACCAAGATGGGGTTCGTCGGCAACGACGCCTATATGAAGGCCTTCTAACTTCCAGCGCGGACGCGCGGCGCCCGGCCGGCGCTTGCGCCTGGCTCAGGCGGGCTTGAAGGTCAGCGACAGGCCATTGACGCAATGGCGCTTGCCGGTCGGTCTGGGGCCATCGTCGAAGATATGGCCGAGATGCCCGCCGCAGCGGCGGCAATGCTCTTCGGTGCGGGTCATTCCGAGGGCGCCGTCGTTCTTCGTGCGGATCGCATTGGGAAGAGCAGCGTAGAAGCTGGGCCAGCCGGTGCCGCTGTCATATTTGGTGGCGGAAGAGAATAAGGGCAAAGCGCAGCCGGCGCAGGCGAAGGTCCCGCGGCGCTTTTCCTTGTTGAGCGGGCTGGTGAAGGGAGCTTCGGTGCCCGCCTGGCGAAGGATCCGATAGCGGTCGGGGCCGAGCCGGCGTTTCCACTCGGCGGGAGTGCGGGTGACTTCGAAGCGCTCGGCGGCGGCGGCGGCTGGCGAGGAGCGTCCGAAGGCCGCGAAGGTCGCGCCGATCGCGGCGACAGCCCCCGCTCCCAGCAAGCCGCGGCGATTATAGCTGATGTTGAACATTGAAAACTCTCCTGTGCGCCAAGGAGATACGGCGGCCGGCCTGAACAGATGCAAAATGGTCAGGCGGCCAGCCCGTCGAACTGGAGGCGGGCGAGGCGGGCGTAGAGGCCGTCCTGCGCGGCGAGGGTGGAATGGGTGCCTTCCTCGACGATGCGGCCGTGGTCCATGACAATGATGCGGTGCGCGGCGCGGACCGTGGCAAGGCGGTGGGCAATGACGATCGTCGTGCGGTCGGCCATCAGCCGCTCAAGCGCGTCCTGCACGGCGGCTTCGCTTTCGGCATCGAGCGCACTGGTAGCTTCGTCGAGGAGCAGCAAAGGTGCGTCGCGGCGAAGCAAAGCGCGGGCAATGGCGATGCGCTGGCGTTGCCCGCCGGACAGGCGAGCGCCGCCTTCGCCCATGAAAGTGTCGAGCCCTTGCGGGAGCGCGCGCAAAAAGGTTTCGGCATTGGCATCGCGCGCCGCGGCCCAGATATCGTCCTCGCTTGCGTCCCAATTGCCGTAGCGCAGATTGTCGCGCGCCGACGATGCGAACAGCACGACTTCCTGCGGGACCATTGCGATGCGGCCGCGTACGTCTGCGGGGTCGGCGTCGCGCAGGTCGACGCCATCGAGCAGGACCCGGCCCTGGTGCGGGTCGTAGAAGCGCTGCGCCAGCTGGAACAGGGTCGTCTTTCCCGCGCCCGACGGTCCGACTACCGCGAGCCGCTCGCGCGGGCGGAGTTCGAGGCTGAAATCGGTGAGGGCGCTGACTTCGGGACGGGTCGGATAGCGGAAACTGACATTGTCGAACCGCAACCGCCCCATTGCCGGGAGCGGGAGCGGGACCGGGTTGGCGGGCGTCTCGATATCGCTCTTGGCGATCAGCAGTTGGTTAAGGCGATCCGACGCGCCCGCGGCGCGAAGCACGTCGCCATATACTTCGGACAAGGCGCCGAACGCGCCCGCAAGCAACGCGCCGTACAGGACGAACGCGGCGATGGTGCCACCGCTGATGTGCCCGGCGGCAACGTCGATCGCGCCCTGCCAGATGACCAGGGTTATGGCCGAGAAGATCAAGGCGATGACGATTGCCGTCATTAGCGCGCGCAACAGGATGCGGCGCTTGGCGACGCTGAACACGGTTTCGGTGGCGGTGGTGAAGCGCTCGCTTTCGCGGCCCTGCTGGTTGAATGCCTGGACGATCTTCATCGCGCCGAGCACTTCGCCGGTCATCGTTCCGACATCGGCAATGCGGTCCTGGCTCTTGGTCGAGACCGCGCGCACCCGTCGGCCGAGCAGGGTGATCGGAATGACCACGAACGGGATGCCAAGCAGCATCATCGCGGCCAGCTTTGGCGCAAGGAAAAACAGGATGATGCTGCATGCGGCCGCCATGACGATGTTGCGCAGCGCGACCGAGACGGTGGTGCCGACGACCTGTTCGATGATCGTCGTGTCGACGGTGAGGCGGCTGGCGATTTCGGCGGGGCGGTTCTCCTCGAAGAAACTTGGCGCGAGGCGAAGCAGGTTGCGGTGCACTGCAAGCCGGATATCGGCGACGACGCGCTCGCCAAGCCAGGCGACGAAATAATAGCGCGTAGCGGTGGCGATCGCCATGATCACCACGAGGATGAGGAGATATTCGAACCAGCGCGCAATATCGCCGCTTCCCCCGAAGCCGCGGTCGATGATCAGCTTGAAGGCATAGGGCACCCCCGAAGTCGCGGCCGCAGCAACGATCAGCGCCAGAGCGGCGAAGCAAAGCTGAGCGGGATAGTGGCGGGCGTGGGCCCACACCATCGCCAGGCTACCGAAGCTTCGAGCTTTCACGGGCAGCTTCGGGGCAAGTTCCGGGCCGGAGGGCTTGTTCATCGCTGCCTCCGTAGCAGTGTGCTCGACCTGCCTCAATTGCCGCATTGCAACGCCGCAGTGCAGCATTTGCTTGCCGATTGGGCTTTCGCGCCCCACAGTCGTTGAAGACAGGCACAAGCTCGGAGATGCAATGCTTTACGATGCGTATGAGGTTCAACGATCGATGATGGCGGGCGCAAGCAGGCTCGCGGGCCTCGGCGCCGGATGGCTCAACAATCCGTCCAACCCCTTCAGCTATTCGTCGATGGGGCCGGTGGTCGCGGCCGGGCTGGACGTGTTCGCGCATGCATCGGCCGAACGGGGCAAGCCCGAGTTCGGCCTGGCAACGACCACCGTCGGACGCAAGGTCGTCGCGGTTGAAGAGCAAATCGTCGTGCGCAAGCCATTCGGGCAGTTGAAGCACTTTGCCAAGGCAGGCGGAAAGGACCAGCCGCCGCTGCTTATCGTTGCGCCAATGTCGGGTCACTATGCGACCCTGCTGCGCGGAACGGTCGAGCGCCTGCTGCCCAAGCAGGACGTGTTCATCACCGACTGGCGTGATGCCAAGCTCGTGCCGCTTTCGGACGGGCGCTTCGACCTTGACGATTATGTCGATTATCTAATCGAATTCTGCGCCGCGATTCTGGCCGAAACCGGCCAGCGCCCGCACGTCCTTGCGGTTTGCCAGCCGTCGGTCCCGGCTTATGCAATGGCCGCGATCATGAATGCCGACAAGCATCCGGCGCGGCCCAAGTCGCTGACGATGATGGGCGGCCCGGTCGATACGCGCGCTGCGCCGACCGCAGTCAATACGCTCGCCACCAAGCGTCCGCACAGCTGGTTCCAGCAGAATGCGATTGCGACCGTGCCGATGATGCACGCGGGATCGGGGCGACAGGTCTATCCGGGCTTCCTCCAGCTCGCCGGCTTCATGACGATGAACCTTGGCAATCACCTCGTCAGCCATTTCGAGATGTTCAAGCATCTCGTTGCCGGGGACGACGAAAGCGCCGACGCGACGCGCGATTTCTATGACGAATATCTGTCGGTGTGCGACATGACCGCGGAATTCTACCTGCAGACGGTCGACGTCGTGTTCCAGCGCCACTTGCTGCCCAAGGGCGAATATATGCACCGCGGCAAATTGGTCGATCCATCGGCGATCAAGGACACCGCCTTGCTTGCGATCGAGGGCGAGCGCGACGATATTTCAGGCATCGGCCAGACGAAGTCCGCGCTGACTCTTGCGACGAAATTAGCGGCGGGGAAGAAGCAGTATCACCTTGCCAAGGACGTCGGCCATTACGGCATCTTCAATGGCCGCAAGTGGCGCGAAGGGATTGCCCCGCTGGTCGAAAAGTTCATCGCCGCGAACGACTAGGCAGGGCGTCGCGGCGGGCTGATCCGATCGACCATCGATCGGAGGGCGCGGCGTGCAGCGACTACTAGCCACAGCGACAGGACGACGAGGCAGGCTGCGACGAGCGCGGCGGCGATCGGGTTGGCGATGGCAAGCGCGAGCAGGCCTGCGGTCGCGACATCCTCGCCCGTCGAGACGAGAATGTTGCTGAAGGGTTCGGGGCTGGCGTTGACCAGGGTTCGCGCGCCCGCCTTGCCGGCATGCGCGACGAACGCCGCACCGCCGCCGAGCAGGAAGCTTGCCACCTGCCATGTCGTATCGCCGCTATCGATCACCGCCATCGACAGCAACGCGCCCCCGAGCGGGCGGATAAAGCTGTGGATGGCGTCCCACGCGCTATCGACCCATGCGACCTTGTCGGCGAAGAATTCGGCAAAGGTGCCGACTGCGGCAGCGGCGAGGAGCCAGTTGTTGGCGAGGATGTCGAGCGCCTGAAGCTGCTCGGGGAGCGCGACCCAGCCGAATTTCATGGCGAGGCCAGTGACGAGCGTGACGAGGTAGAGCCGCCACCCGGCCAGAAGCGAGGTGGAGGCGGCAAGGGCGATGAGTTCGACGGCGTTCATGAGATACACCTTTGCTGTCCGAGTTTGCCCAAAGCGGTGGTCGCTGACTTGAGCCCGCGGATTTTGCTCATTGCGAACCTGCGCGGCGCAATCGTGATTCGGCCCCATCCCAGTCTCTTAGCGCCTGGATGAGACGCGGGTCGCGCGCTTCATGAATCGATATTTCTCTGGTCGTTGGCAGGTCACCCGCATTCAGACGCGTGCCGTCAAAAACAATCGTATAGTCGCCAGCCTTGGCACTTCGTCTCACGCCGCCAACGATGATTTGGCAACTCGCATGCCGATTTTCCTGCACATTCACCGTGGTAGTCGGAAGCTCGCCCTTCACCGCGCGCACCGGCTGAACCGTAATTCGGAGTTCCGGAACGGCCCTCGTCGACAATTCTCTATTGTCCAAGACCTTCGCGAAGAATACTCGTTCGGCACGATCATATAACCCTTGTTGCCATGAGCGTCGTTCTTCATCGTACAGCGCCGCCTCGACCGAAGATGCGCGCAGCTTGTAGGCTTCTTCTTGTTCGTCAGGGAGCCTGAGGAAGGGCGCGAACATCGTGCAGGCTGCAGCGGGCTCCCCAAGGCCAATTGAGCCTAGCAGCGGCAGCACGGACCAACTGCGTCGACTGTTCCAGTCCATCGTTCATCCCCTTTTCGTGCGTCAGCCTAGTCGGGCGCGACGAAAAGGGAAGGCGGTTCCCAGGTCAAGCCCGGGATGACGTCCGTTACAGCACCTCGAACAACCCCGCTGCGCCCATGCCGCCGCCGACGCACATCGTCACGACGACATATTTGGCGCCGCGGCGCTTGCCTTCGATCAGGGCGTGGCCGGTGAGGCGGGCGCCGCTCATGCCATAAGGGTGGCCGACAGAGATTGCGCCGCCGTCGACGTTAAGCAGCTCGTCCGGAATGCCGAGCCGGTCGCGGCAGTAGAGCACCTGGACGGCGAAGGCTTCATTGAGTTCCCATAGTCCGATGTCGCTGGTCTTGAGCCCGAAGCGCTCGAGCAATTTAGGCACGGCATAGACCGGGCCAATACCCATTTCGTCGGGATCGGTTCCGGCAACGGCCATGCCGACGTAGCGGCCAAGCGGTTCGAGCCCGCGTTTCTCGGCAAGCGCGGCATCCATGATGACGCAGGCGGAGGCGCCGTCGCTGAGTTGGCTGGCATTGCCGGCAGTGACGATTGCGCCTTCGCCACGGACCGGCTGAAGCCCCGAGAGATTTTCGATGGTGGTCGAAGGGCGGTTGCCCTCATCCTTGTCGAGGGTGATGTCGTGCATCGAGATCGCGCCGCTTTCCTTGTCCTTGACGCCCATCTTGGCACTGACCGGGATGATTTCCGCAGCGAGGCGTCCCTCGACCTGGGCAGCGGCGGTGCGTTGCTGCGAGCGGAGCGCATATTCGTCGCTTGCCTCGCGGCTGATGCCGTAGCGCTTGGCGACGATTTCGGCCGTGTCGATCATCGGCATGTAGACGGTCGGGTGCATGGCCAGAAGCTCCATGTCTGGACCAAGCCGCATCTCGGGCGTCTGGACCATCGAAATGCTTTCGACGCCGCCCGCAACGCAAATGTCCATGCGGTCGACGATGACCTGCTTGGCCGCCGTGGCGATCGCCATCAGGCCCGAGGCGCATTGGCGATCGAGGCTCATGCCGGCGACGGTCACAGGCAGGCCGGCGCGAAGTGCGGCAGTGCGGCCGATGGTCGCCTGGACGCCTTGCTGGAGTGCAGCGCCGATGATCACGTCCTCGATCTCGGCAGGGTCGATGCCGGCGCGCTCGACCGCGGCCTTGATCGCATGGGCGGCAAGGGTCGGGGACGGCGTGGCGTTGAACGCGCCCTTATAGGCCTTTCCGATCGGGGTGCGCGCGGTGGAGACGATGAGGGCGTCGCGAATGGACATATTATGCTCCTTTTGGAGGGGAAGTGAAGATTAGGCCAAGCCACTGGGCAGTCAGCGCGGGCTTGTCCTGATGTTCGATTTCGACGGTCACGGTGTGGCGCAGGAGCAATTGGCCGGGCGACTTGTCCTCGACCGCGTCAAGCACGAAGCGACCGCGAACCCGGCTTCCACTTCGAACCGGGGCAATGAAGCGGACCCGGTCGAGCCCGTAATTGACCGCCATCAGCATATTGTCCGGAACCTGCATGACGTCGGCCGCCATCCGGCTGAGCAATGACAAAGAGAGGAAGCCGTGAGCGATCGTCCCCCCGAACGGGGTTTGCGCGGCAGCGGTCGGATCGACGTGGATGAACTGGCGATCCTCGGTCGTGTCTGCGAACGCGTCGATCCGCGCCTGGTCGACCAGGATCCATTCCGAAACACCGATCTCGTGGCCGATACAGGCGCGAATGTCGTCGAGGGAGGCGATTGGCATGGCCCGTCCTAGGCGCGCCACGAAGGGCCTGACAAGCCCCGGCCAAGCGACGCTACGGCAAGGCTAAGGCTTGGGCGGCGGCCCCGCTGTCGGTGGTGGTGCGGGGGCAGCGGCAAGCTCGATTCCGTGCTCGGCGAAAATGCGGACGACGGCGATGATGATCGCCGACTTGTGCCGCGCAAGGGTGTCGGGTTCGCTGGTGCGGTCGTCATAGACAAGTTCCGCGTCGATCGCACCGGCGCCGAACTTGGTCACAACGCAGCGTACCAGGCGGCAGCTCTTGATCGGGGCGAGCGCGGGGCCAACGACGTCTTGCAGTGCGGCAAGCGTGTCGGCGGGCGTGTCCATGCTTAGCGCGAAGGGCAGGAACATGCGGCGCACCTTGGCCTCGGCGAGGTTGTGCAATTCCTGTTCGAGCAATTTGGTATTGGCCATGATGACCTGCTCGCCGCCGACCCCGCGCATGCGCGTCGTCTTGAGCCCGATCCGCTCGACCGTGCCGGTGGTCGTGCCGTAGCGGATCGTGTCGCCACGACGGAACGGGCGGTCGAACATTATCGCCAGTGCAGCGAATAGGTCGGAGAAGATGCCTTGGGCGGCAAGGCCGATCGCAATACCGCCTATACCGAGGCCGGCAACCAGCCCGGTTACGTTGACCCCGAGATTGGAGAGGATGACGATCACGGCGATTGCGAAAAGCGCGACACTGACCAGGACGCGGATCAGCGACATGGCATTTCCGAGCGTCGAACTGCCATCGTCGTCGCCGACCCGGCTGGCGATCACGCCAAGAACGATTTCGCGGCCCCAGATGGCGCCCTGCAAGGCGGCGGCAATGACGAATAATATTTCGGCCAGTCGCGCGACCTTCGGCGGCGCTTCGGCATAATTGAGGACGATGGCAATGGCAGCGGCGATCATGAACAGCATGGTGGTGCGTGACAGGAAGCGCCCGCTCACGCCGCGCCAGCCGCGGCAATCAGGATCGGCGAAAAGCAGGCGATGCCCGATCGAGCGCAGGATCAGCATGACGCCGACCAGTCCCGCGGCGATCAGCGATCCAAGAATGAGGCCATCGCTATTGGCCTTGAGCCAAACAGTGGCGGGGGCGAGAAGATTGCCAAGCATCGGCGCGTCATGAAGGCGCTGCGAGGCAGGTGCAAGAGCGTGGCCTGCCCAGCGGGAAGTAATCGCACCGCTAGTCGGATGACTTCTTGCGCAACTTGCGAGGCTTCTTCTTGAGAAAGGCGAGGAAAGCGGTCTCGGTGCTCGATAGGTGGCGGCGCGCGCGTGGGCGCTTCATCCCGCCGAGCGGGTCGCGCGGATTGTCGGTCAATGCTTGGATCAGGCGGGGGTGAACATAGCTCTTGCGGCTGATCGTCGGCGTATTGCCGAGGGCTTCGGCGACGGGTTCTAGAACGGTCTTGAGCGTCTGCCGCTCGCCTTCGGCCGACGCGAGCAATTGCTCGAAGAAGATCACGCTCGCGCCCCAGGTGCGGAAATGCTTGGCCGTATACTCCCCGCCCGAGGCCTCGCGGATATAGGCATTCACGTCGGCCGAGGTGATCGGCTGCGGATCGCCATTATCGTTGATATATTGAAACAGCATCTGGCCGGGCAGTTCCTGGCACTTGCCGACGATGCGCTTCAAATTCCGGTCGGTGATGGTCGCTTCGTGAGCAATGCCATGCTTGCCGGTGTAGCACATCCTGATCTTGCCGCCCTGCCGCGTGACGTGGCGCGATCGCAAGGTCGACAGGCCGAAGCTCTTGTTGGCGCGGGCATATTGTTCATTGCCGATGCGCATATGCTCGGTGTCGAGCAGCCGCACCACTGCGGCAAGGACGGTGTTACGATCGAGCTTGCGCCGGTTCAAATCGGCCTCGACCCGCTTGCGAATCCTGGGCAGCGCTTCGCCAAACTCGCCGCAGCCCTCATATTTGGAGGCATCCTGGCGTGCGCGATAATCGGCATGATAGCGATACTGCTTCCGCCCCCGCGCATCCTTGCCTGTCGCCTGGACATGGCCATGGGGGTCCTTGCATAGCCAGGCATCGACGTAGGCGGGGGGAAGCGCGAGCGCGTTGAGGCGGTCGATTTCGTCGCGATCGGTGACCCGCTTTTCGCCGTCAAAATAGGCCCACCCAGTGCCGATCTTGCGGCGCGTGTAGCCAAGTTCTGTGTCGTTGCTATGTCGCAGCATCTTGTTCATGGCCTCATCGTCAGGGTGATCAGTGAATCGCGGGGCGGGGCAACGGTTCCGTCCGGTCCCGGTTTGGAGAGCTTATGCCGATTATTTCGAACGCCCGCATTTTGATCATGGCGACCAATCGCTTCGAGGAGAGCGAGCTGTTCGGGCCACGCGAGATCTTGCTGGCGAAGGGCGCAAGCGTGCTTCTTGCGTCGCTCGACCGAGACGAAATCATGGCGACGGTCCATGACGATCCGGGCCGCCGGATCGTTCCGGATTTGACGATCGATGAGGCGCGCGTGGAAGATTATGATGCGCTGTTACTTCCCGGCGGGGTCGGCAATCCGGACCGGTTGCGAAGCGACGCGGCGGCGGTGGCGCTGATCAAGGCGTTCGATGCGGCGGGCAAGCCGATCGGCGCGATCTGTCACGCGCCGTGGCTGCTTGCGGAAGCCGACGTTTTACGTGGCCGGCGCGCGACGAGTTGGCCATCGATCCGCACCGACATCCGCAATGCCGGCGCCGAGGTGGTTGACGAGGCTGCGGTGACCGACGGCCATATTGTCACCAGCCGCAACCCCGATGACGTGCCGGCCTTTACAGCGGCGCTGATCGCGGCGATCGAATCCGGTCCGCAAAGCAAAGCGAATTAAGCGGGCTTTCACGATTGTCGGCCAAGGTTGGCGCCATGAACTGGAAAGCCTCACCGCCCGCAGTCGAAACTGCGGCTATATCAGTCGCGGCGCTTAGCCTCGGGAGCGCGGTCGCGTTTGCCGTGGCTCAGATTTCACCGCTGGGCGCGGGCTTGATCGGCGCAAGTTGTGCGGGGGCGATTGCCGCATTTGGAGGCTGGGTGATTGTCGGACGGGTGGATCGACGGCAAGTGGCGCCGGCGTTCGTTGCGGCCTCAGGAATGGCGCGCGAGATGTGCGAGGAAGATGTTCTGCTACTCGACCAAATTGTCGAGGAGGAGCCATTGCTGCTTGATGATCCTTTACCCCTGTTGCGCGACGATTCGCGGGTGGTTCGCCTGTTTGCCGCGCTGCCCGGCGATATCGAAGCAGCGACGCCGCTGGTCGGCCCAGGCGAAATGATCGCGCGGATCGAGGATTTTCTTGGCCACTCGCGCGCGGCCCCGTCGGTCGCGCCAGTACACGGCGCAAGCAAAGCGGCGTCCGAGGATGCCAGCGCCGCCCTTCATATAGCCCTGGCCGATATCCGCCGCTCGCTGCGCCAGGCGTGATGCTGATTAGTCGGACAAGGTGAGCGCCTCGATCTCGACAAGGATCGATCCGTCGTCCGACGCATGTTCGCGCACGATCACGATGTCGGCCACGACCTGGCCTTCGAGCGACCACTCGGCCTCGGCCAGGCCTTCGCGGAGCGTTGAAAGGGCGAGTGCCGCATCGGGGCCGGGGAGCCGCAAGCTGATTTCATGGCGCTCGCCGATAAAGGTGAGCGATTGCCAATCCACAGAGTGGAAACGTCCTATTGCAATCCTATCTCGCCCAAGGCCGGTTCGTGCCACGAGCGAGCGCAGGAGCTGGCTCGCCGCGGCGGACAGCAAGAGGCGCTTCATAACCCCGCTTCCAGATAAGCCCGCACCCGGCTCACGGTCTCGACACGCGGCTCGCGTCCGTTGCGCAAGTCGAACACGAACCGCGGATCCCCCATCACATCGCGGCCGAAACGCGCTGCGGATATCTTGGAGGCACTAAGAAACTTTTCAACTTCGCGTACTAAGTGCACTGGAATTCTCCAAGATGCGACTCGGCAACCCCTAAATCCGACCTAGTTTCCTACTAGTCTAGGCTTTTTCCTGTGGCGGCGGATTATTATTATGACGGATGACCCACGCGACACCCTGCAACGCCTGTGCCAGGAACGCGGTGAGAGCCTTGCGGGCCTATCGCGCCTGCTCGGGCGCAACGACGCCTACCTTCAGCAATATTTGCGTAAGGGTTCGCCGCGCCGACTGCCCGAGCCCGAACGACGCACGCTCGCGCGTTATTTCGCCATTCCGGATTCGCTTCTTGGCGGTCCGCCTGTCGATCCCTCGCTTGAGGCCGGACCACTGGTGGCGGTCCGGCGCAGCGCGGTCCGGGCATCGGCGGGGGCGGGAGCGGTCGCCGAGGATCAGATGGTGCGGCCGCATTTCGCTTTCGATCCGGGCTGGCTGCGCGGCTTGACCGGGACACCGGGCGAGCGGCTGACGATGATTCGCGTCGAAGGCGATTCAATGGCGCCGACGCTAAGTGCAGGGGACGACATTTTAATCGACCATGACGATCCCCAGAACGGCCTTCGCGACGGGATTTACGTGCTCCGGGTCGACGGCACTTTGCTGGTCAAAAGGCTTGCCATTCACCCGTTTGGGGGACGAGTCACCGTCCAGTCGGACAACCCGAATTATCCCGACTGGCCGGACCGCGGGCTCGACGAGTTGGTCTGCATCGGCCGAGTGATCTGGGCCGGACGGCGGATTAGCTGATCAGCGCCGCTGGCGAAGCCAGTCGATCAGCCACACCGCAGCGGCCAGCAGCAGCCCGACGCCCAGGCCGGCGACGGCGCCCTGCATCGCGCGCCCGTTGGTCAGGCCCCACAGAAAACCGACGATAATTGGCAGGACCAGGAAGAATCCGCCGGCCACTGGAGTTGGGCTGTTCATCAGGGCCGCATAAGGTAGCGCACTTCCGCACGCCACCCCGATCATGGTGTATAAAGCGTTGACCCCGTCCGTGCGCGGCCTTGAAAGAACGTTGCGCTAATCAGAGTCATGGCCACACCCTATATTAACGGACGCGCGGCGCTCGATGATGCAGCGTTGCTGATTGACACGTTCGGCGCCGATGCCGGGCTCGAGGCGGCCAACCGTGCCGAACAAAGCCGCGGCGCGGGCAATGTAATCCGCTTCTGCCATTGGCGCCAGATCGAGCGCGTCATCGCCACGCTGGTCAGCGACGAAGTGCGCGGTACCATTCACTAATTCTCGGCGCGTCGGACTGGCGCGGTTCATGCAGCATGGCTAGGCTGTCCGCTTATGAGAGCGACGGGGACAAGAAACGGCGCCAGGCGCGTGCTTGGCGTGGGCTGCGCTGCGCTTGCGTTCGCACAGCCGCTGTTCGCCCAGCAGTCGCCGCCGCCGCCGACGCCACCACCCGGAGCCGAGATCGACCCCAACGCACCGCTCGACGCGATGCCCGATCTTGGCGTCGGCTGGCCCGACATGAACGCGCCGGACCCATTGCCGGAAGTCGCCGACGCGCCGCTTCCGCCGCTGGCCGGAGATGCGACCGAGCCTGAGGCCCGCGCCGAGGCGGTCATGGTCGACGATGGGGTTTCGGCGCGACGCTATGCAGTGACGCTGGCCGGGCTAGACGCGGTCGAGGGCGGCGACGCCATTGCCGCCGCGTTTGAGGAGCAATCGGCGCTTGCGGAGGGCCGCAAGACCACCGCCAACGCCGCGCAGATCGATCGCCGGACGCGCGCCGACGTCGAGCTGCTGACCGAATTGCTGACCGCTCAAGGATATTATGACGCCGAAGTCGAACCTGACATCGCCGTCGGCGCAAGCTCGATTGCTATATCCCTGCGTGCAGCCCCGGGGAGGCGCTATCGCTTCGAGGCGGTCGAACTGCCCGGGCTCGGCGCGGCGGGGGGAGAGGCTGGTTCATTGCGCGCGTCCTTCGCCGTCAAGGCGGGCGACCCGGTGGTCGCCGAGCAGGTCATTGCCGCCGGCACCGCACTGAGGGTCGCGCTTGGCGAACAGGGTTTCGCCACTGCAAGTGTCGGGGAGCAGTCGATCGTACTTGATTCCGAACGCGGCGTCGCACGGCTGAGCCTGCCGGTAACGCCCGGGCCGGTCGGGCGCTTCGGGACGATCAGGGTCAACGGGACGCCGCCTTTCTCCGCACGTCACGTCGGCTTGATTGCTCGCTTCAAAAAGGGTGATCGCTTCGAGCGGAGCGAGGTTGACGATCTTCGCCGCGCCCTGGTTGCCACCGGACTGGTGGCGCAGGCCGAGGTCACGACGGTCCCGGTCGCTGGCGGAAGCGTCATCGACCTCGACATCAAGCTGGTTCCCGCACCAGCGCGGACGGTAGCGGGCGAACTTGGTTACGGCACGGGCGAGGGGATCCGCGCGGAAGCGAGCTGGCAGCACCGCAATTTTTTCAATCCCGAGGGCGCATTGACCCTGCGCGGCGTGGCGGGAACGCAGGAGCAGGTCGCCGCGATCTCCTTCCGACGCAACAATTTCGTGCGCCGCGACCAGGTGCTCAATGCTCAGGCGCTGGTCAGCCACATCGACCGCAAGGCCTATGAAGCGCGCACGGTTTCGCTGTCGGGCGGGATCGAGCGGCAAAGCAATTTCATCTGGCAGAAGAAGTGGACCTGGTCGCTTGGCGCGGAACTGATCGCGACCAAGGAGCGCGACACGATCATCGCAACCGGGGTGGAGCGCGAGCGGACCTTCTTCATCGGCGCAATCCCGGCAAGCCTTGGCTATGACGCGACCGACGATCTGCTCGATCCCACGCGCGGCTTTCGCTTGCTTGGCCGGATCAGCCCCGAATTGTCTTTCGAGGGAAGGGCGTTCGGTTACGCCCGCGCGCAGATCGATGCGAGCGCCTATCGCGGGGTCCGGGAGAATGTCGTGCTTGCCGGGCGGGTGCGGGTGGGAACGATTGCGGGCGCAGGCCGCGACGAAATCGCTCCGTCGCGGCGATTCTATGCCGGCGGCGGCGGTTCGGTGCGCGGCTATGGCTATCAACGGCTTGGGCCACGCGACATCGACGGCAATCCGGTCGGCGGGAGCAGTCTTGCAGAATTCGGCCTCGAAGCGCGAATCCGCCTCAAGCAATTCGGCGGTAACTTCGGGATCGTGCCCTTCATCGATGGCGGGACGCTGACTACTGGTAGCGTGCCCAAGCTTGGCAATTGGCAGCTCGGCGCCGGGATCGGCCTGAGATATTATTCGTCGTTCGGGCCCATCCGGATCGATGTCGGAACGCCGCTCAATCGTCAGGAAGACGATAGCCGGGTGGCGGTGACCGTCAGCCTTGGCCAGGCGTTCTAGTGCCAATTCCCCGGTCATGAATGCCGAGACGATCATCGTCCGCGAGCGGCCCTCGTGGCTTCGGCGCCTGGCAGGCGAACTGGCGGCGCTCATTCTGGCCTTGGTGCTGATCGCCGGGCTCGGGCTTGTCCTGCTCGACAGTGCGCCGGGTCACCGCTTCATCGTCGACCGGGTCGGCAAGATCGAAACGGCGACCGGGCTGCGCATCAGCATCGGGCGGATCGACGGTTCTATCTTCGGCAAGACGAGGCTGCGCGGCGTGCGCGTGGCCGACCCCCAGGGCGTGTTCCTGACCAGTCCCGAAATCGAGCTCGACTGGGCTCCATTGGCCTGGCTTTACAACGACCTTCACATCGACCGGATCGAAGCGCGCAAGGTGCGGCTCGAGCGACTGCCGCGGCTGCGGCGGGGACGGGGCGGGCCACTGCTTCCAGGGTTCGATATCGAAGTCGGCAAGCTTGCCATTCATCGCCTGGAAGTCGCGCAAGCGGTCAGCGGGCGCGAGCGCGTCGGAAGCGTCGCCGGCGCAGCGACGATCCGCGCCGGCCGAGCAATGGTCGACCTTCGACTGGCGCTTCTGGATGGCGACCGGGTGGCCCTGCGGCTAGATGCCGAGCCAGAGGCGGACCGCTTCGACCTTGACGTGCGCGCGCTTGCACCGGCCGACGGGCTGGTCGCCGCGCTTACCGGGATCAAGCGCCCGGCGGACCTGACGATCGAGGGCAAGGGAAGCTGGACCCGGTGGCGCGGGACGGCGCAGCTGTTGCTGTCAGGGCGATCGACCGGCACGCTTGCGCTCGGCGCCGACAGTGGACGCTACCGCCTGTCGGGGACGTTGGTGCCTGCGCCGTTTCTTAAAGGGCGCCTGCAACGGCTGACCGCGCCGAGCATCAGGGTCGATGGCACAGGCACGCTAGCGGACCGAATACTCGATGGGAAACTGAGCCTGACCTCATCGTCGCTGCGCGCAGTGGCACGGGGCGGCATCGACCTTGGCGAGCGTTCGTGGCGCAAGGTCAGCGTCGGGATCGACCTGCTTCGCCCAAGCGCGCTGGTCGCCAACATGGCGGGGCGCGGGGTGCGCATGCTGTGGACGCTCGACGGGCGGTTCGAGCGTGCGAACTACGCCTATCGGCTGACCAGCCCGAACATCGTGTTCGATGGCCGCACAGGGTTCGTCAAGGTTCGCGCCGAGGGCCGTGGACGGCTTGGTCCCTGGCCGTTGCGCGTGCCGATCAGGTTGCGGGCGGCGGCGGTGACGGGGGTCGGCGATGTGGCGGGCGGCATATTGCGCAACATCAGCCTCGATGGATTGCTGGCGGTGACGCCGAAGCTGGTGCGGGGCGATGGCCTGGCGCTGCGCAGCGACAAGCTCAACGGCAAGGTGTCGTTATTGATCGACCTCGCGACGGGGCGGTTCGACATCATGCTTGCGGGCGGGCTCAAGCGCTATCTCATTCCCAATGTCGGTATCGTCGATGTCGAAACCCGGCTCCACGTCGTCCCGGGGCCGGGGGGCAAGGGATCGCGCGTCGTCGGCAGCGCGACCGCGCTTGTGCGGCGGCTGGACAATGTATTCTTCGCCAGCCTTACCGGCGGCCTGCCGCGGCTGACGACCGACCTCGAACGTGGGGCCGACGGCATTCTTCGCCTGAGCAATGTCCAACTGAAATCGCCCAAGCTGCGCCTGTCGGGAATCGGCATGCGGCGGCCGGATGGCAGCTGGCTGTTCGAGGCCAATGGTCGGCAGGCGCAATATGGCCCGCTCAAACTGCGGCTCGACGGGCGGATCGAGCGGCCGCGGGTCGAGCTGACGCTTGCCGAGCCCAACGCCGTGCTTGGCGTGCGCGACATGAAGCTGTTCCTTGCGCCAATTGCCGCGGGTTACGACTATCGCGCCAACGGCCAGTCGCGGCTCGGCCCATTCACCTCGACCGGGCGTATCCTGCTTCCTAAAGGCGGCCGGGCGGCATTCGACATCGATGTACTCAACGTCGCGGGCAGCGTCGCGCGCGGGTTGCTGAGGAGCGATCCAGGCGGTTTCACGGGCACGCTCAACGTCGGCGGCGGTGGACTATCGGGGACGCTTGGCTTCCGGCCCGTCGGCGGCAATCAGCAGATCGAGGCGCATCTCAGCGCAATGAATGTCAGTTTTCCCGGCCCGCCGCCAATTGCAGTGCGTGACGGGCGCATCGACGGGACGATCCTGCTTAGCCCTGGCAAAACGAGTATCGAAGGAACGCTAAGTGCGCGCGGACTTCAGTCTGGCGGCATCAGTCTTGCCCGGGTCACTGCCAATGCAAGGCTGGTCAATGGCACGGGACAAGTGCGTACCTCGCTTGCGGGGAGCCGGGGCCATGCGTTTGAATTCGTGACGATCGCCGATGTCGCGCCAGATCGGATCAGCCTGTCCGGCAAGGGCCAGGTCGAACGGCGCGTGCTGATCCTCGACAGTGCCGCAGTACTAACGCCGGTCAAGGGCGGATGGGCGCTGGCGCCGACGCGCATCCGCTTTGGCGGTGGACGCGCGACGGTCGCCGGCCGGAGCGGGGCTGAACCGGAGATTCACGCGGACATCGCCGGAATGCCGATGCAATTGCTCGACCTATTCTATCCGCGCCTCGGGCTTGGCGGGATTGCAAGCGGGAGGATCGATTATCGCTGGGCGGGAAGGCCAAGCGGGCGCGCCGACTTGCGGGTGCGCAATTTGAGCCGCGCCGGGCTGGTGCTTGCATCGAAGCCGATCGACGTCGGTATTGCGGCCGTGCTCGAGGGAGCAAACGCCGCAATGCGTGCGGTTGCGGTCAGCGACGGCCGGACCATCGGCCGGGCGCAGGCGCGCTTTGCACCGCTGGGCGCAGGGCCGACGCTTGCCGCTTTGCTTAATGCCCCGATGCGGATGCAAGTGCGCTACCAGGGCCCGGTGGATACGCTGTGGCGCTTGTCCGGGGTCGAACTATTCGACCTGTCTGGTCCAATTGCGATCGGCGCCGACATTGGCGGGCGGCTGATCGACCCGGTCATCCGCGGATCGCTGAGAGGGCAGAATGCGCGGATCGAAAGCGCGGTGACCGGCACTGTGATCGACAAGTTGCAGGCCAGCGGTCGCTTCAACGGGTCCCGGCTGGCGCTAAGCGAAATCAGCGGCGTTACCCCCGGCGGCGGATCGATCCGCGGGCGCGGGACGGTCGATTTCGCCGGAGGGTCGCCATCGATCGACTTGAGCTTCGATGCCGCCAAGGCGCGGCTGATTGACCGCGACGATATTCGCGCGGACGTCAGCGGCCCGCTAGCGATTCGTTCGCGCGCCGGCGGCGGCGGGTCAATCAGTGGCAATTTCCGCCTCGACGGTGGGCGTTTCCGGCTTGGCCGCGCGTCAGCTGCCTCGCAAGTCCCGCGGCTCAACGTCCAGCGGACGAGCATCGATTCTGCCGATGTGATCGAGATTGCACAGCTCAAGCCGTGGGCGCTCGACGTGAAAGTAAAGGGCGGTGAACTGATCGTGCGCGGGCTGGGAATCGACAGCCGCTGGACTACCGATCTCGACATCGGCGGAAGCGCCGACGCACCGCGCTTTACTGGCCTGGCCAATCTGGTGCGCGGCAGTTACGAATTCGCCGGGCGGTCCTTCCGGCTCGACCGAGGGACGATCCGCTTCCGCGGCGAAAGCCCGGTCAATCCACAGCTCGACATTCGCGCCGAAGCACAGGTGCAAGGGGTCGACGCGGCCGTCACGGTCCAGGGCAGCGGGCTAAGGCCCGAAATCGCCTTCACCAGCAACCCGCAATTGCCGCAGGACGAACTGCTTTCGCGGATATTGTTCGGGACCGGAATCACCAATTTGTCAGCGCCCGAAGCGCTCCAGCTTGCGACCGCGGTTGCCGCGCTCAATTCAGGGTCGGGAGGACTTGATCCGATCAATGCCGTGCGCCGTGCGGTCGGGCTCGATCGGTTGCGCATCCTGCCCGCCGATATTGCCACCGGGCAAAAGACTGCAATCTCGGCGGGCAAATATATCGGACGCAAATTGTTCGTCGAAGTGATCAGCGACGGCCAGGGCTATTCGGCTACGCGGATCGAATATCAGGTTACGCGCTGGCTGTCGCTGCTGTCGTCGGTCTCGACGATTGGCCGGACCAGTGCCAATGTGCGCGCCAGCAAGGACTATTGAGGCGGCGGCTGGTCGTGGCGACGACCGTCGCGTAATTCTGTGGCAGGCGGATTGTTTTCTCGCTGCGCTTCTCGCAGTGACGATTTGGGGGAGAAGCGACAGTGGAAACCGGAAGCATCGTATCGCTTGGCGCCTATTTCCTTGCGATGCTTGCCATCGGTCTGTGGGCGTGGCGCAAATCGACTGGCGATATTGAAGGTTATCTGCTTGGCGGAAGGCAACTCAGCCCGTCCGTCGCGGCGCTGTCGGCGGGTGCATCGGACATGTCCGGCTGGCTGCTGCTTGGCCTTCCGGGGGCTGCGTATGTCGGCGGGCTAAGCGCATCGTGGATTGCAATCGGGCTCTTCGTTGGCGCGCTTCTCAACTACCTCATCGTCGCACCCCGTCTGCGGGTGCACACCGAGTTGACCGGCGATTCAATCACTATTCCCGAGTTCTTCGAAAAGCGCTTCGACGACCGCAGCCACGCGCTTCGAGTCATTGCGTCGATCGTCATCGTTTTATTCTTCACCCTCTACACCTCCGCGGGGATCGTAGCTGGCGGCAAGCTGTTCGAAACGGCCTTCGGCGCCGATTATGCGTTGGGCCTGTGGGTGACCGCCGGGGTGGTCATGATTTACACCATGTTCGGCGGTTTCCTTGCGGTCAGTCTCACCGACTTCGTCCAGGGCTGCATCATGTTCGTAGCGCTAATCCTGCTGCCCGTCGTCGCCTTTTCACAGCTTGGATCGGAGTTCGGCGGCGCGCTGGAGTTGGCTCGGCCGGGCGCGTTCGACATCATGGCAGGGCTGACCGGCCTAGGCATCGTCTCTTCGCTTGCCTGGGGGCTGGGCTATTTCGGGCAGCCCCACATCATCGTCCGCTTCATGGCCGTCCGCTCCGTCCGCGACGTCCCGACCATGCGCAATATCGGCATGACCTGGATGGGCGTAGCACTGATCGGCGCGCTTGCGACCGGGCTCGTCGGCGCCGCATATGTCGCGCGCACGGGCACGCCGCTCAGCGATCCCGAGACGATCTTCATCCTGCTGGCCGGAGCCTTGTTCGATCCGCTGATCACCGGCTTCTTCCTTGCCGCTTTGCTCGCCGCGATCATGAGCACCATATCCTCGCAGTTGCTGGTGTCCTCCAGTTCGCTGACAGAGGACTTCTATCGCCTCTATTTGCGTAAAGAAGCGGGGCAGCGCGAAATGGTCGCGGTCGGGCGGCTGTGCGTCCTGCTGGTTGCGCTCGTCGCGATCTGGCTTGCCTATGATCCGGACAACAGCATCCTTGGCCTCGTGGGCAATGCGTGGGCTGGCTTCGGCGCAGCATTCGGACCGCTTGTAATCCTTTCGCTGACGTGGCGGCGGTTGACTCGCAATGGTGCTCTTGCCGGCATCGTTGTCGGCGCTGCCACGGTCCTGTTCTGGATTTACGCGCCGATCCTCGACGGTCCCGCCGACCAGCGCACGCTGAGCTCGATCATCTATGAGATTGTGCCCGGCTTCCTGCTCGGCGGTCTGGCGGCTATCCTTGTCAGCCTGGCAGGAGAGCGTCCGCCAGAGGCGGTCGTGCGCACGTTCGACGCTGCCGAGGCCGAGCGCGCGCGGGCAAGTGCGAATGGCTGAGGCGACGTCGGCCAAGCATCGGCTGCGCAATATCGTCGGCGGGTCGGCGGGCAATTTCGTCGAATGGTTCGACTGGTATATCTACGCCGCCTTCACCCTCTATTTCGCGCCAAGCTTTTTCCCCAAGGGCGACCAGACTGCGCAACTGATGTCGAGCGCGGCGGTGTTCGCGGTCGGCTTCCTGATGCGGCCGATCGGGGCTTATGTGTTCGGCATCTACGCCGATCGCAAGGGCCGCAAGGCTGGGCTTACTTTGTCGGTCAGTCTGATGTGCGCCGGCTCGCTATTGATTGCGGCGGCGCCGACCTATGCCAGCGCAGGCCTGCTGTCGCCCGCGATCCTGGTGCTGGCGCGAATGATCCAGGGGCTGAGCCTTGGCGGCGAATATGGATCGAGCGCGACCTATTTGAGCGAAATGGCGGGCAGGGAGCGGCGCGGCTTCTGGTCGAGCTTCCAATATGTGACTTTGATCGCCGGCCAATTGGTGGCGTTGGCATTGCTGCTGGTTCTGCAGGCGGTGCTGCCGGAGGCGGCGCTTGAGCAATGGGGCTGGCGGCTCGCTTTTCTGATTGGCGCCTTGCTTGCGGTCGTCGTATTCTTCATCCGCCGCCGCCTGACCGAAAGCCCGAGCTTCGAGGCCGGGCTCAGGTCGGGCAAGATATCCAGCGGCCGATCCTTGTTTCGCGACCATCCCAAGGAAGCCTTGCTGGTAATGGCGCTGACCGCCGGGGGCACGCTCGCCTTCTATGCCTACACGACCTACATGCAGAAATACCTTGCCAACACCGTCGGTTTCGACCGCGTGACGGCATCGCGGATCATGACCGCCGCCCTGTTCATTTTCATGCTGCTTCAGCCACTGGGCGGGCTTCTAAGCGACCGCTTCGGGCGCAAGCCGGTGATGATCGCATTCGGGGTCGCGGGCACCTTGCTGACCGTGCCGATCTTTACTGCGCTCGAGACCACGCGCTCGCCATGGGCGGCGTTCGCGCTGGTGATGACGAGCCTCGTGATGGTGACCGGCTACACCTCGATCAACGCCGTAGTGAAGGCGGAGCTTTTCCCAAGCCACATCCGCGCGCTCGGCGTGGCGCTGCCCTTCGCAATCGCCAACACCATCTTCGGCGGCACCGCCGAATATGTCGCCTTGTGGCTCAAAGACGCAGGCCATGAGCGGTATTTCTATTATTATGTCGCGACGATGATCGGGGTCAGCCTCATCGCTTATGTGACGATGCGCGAGACCAAGACGACCAGTCGGATTGACCTGGATGACATCGGCTAGCGCTTGAGGAAGCCCTCGAGGTCGCTCGCAAGGTCGGACAGTGGGCGACGTTCCCATTCGCTGGCCCACGGTGAGGACTGATTGACCGGCAGGTTGAGATAGGTTGGCCGATCCCAACTTTGCGGGGCCACATCCGGGCGAGCCGCGGCAAGCATCGCAAGGTCGAATGGATTTTTGAACAACAGCCCCGCCTGACCACTGCGGGCCCAACTTACGGTGGCGAAATATTGCCCGCTTTCCCCGAGGTCGAGCAAGACTTCCACGCCTTCGGGGAAGTCGACGTGCGCATCGATCAGCACGCCAGACGCGCTGATATTGCGCAGCCGCACCTTATGCTCGTCATGCTGCCACAGGATCGACCCGTTCCAGATCAACGGATGGCGCATTTCCCTTCGGCGCGACGCTTCCTCGGCGGTCTGCGCTTGCAGTGGAACGATTTCCTCAACCGCCGGCGCGGCTTCGCGCGATATCGGAATTAGATCGGGGAAGCTGCGGCGGATGACGTCCGAGAGCAGGGCGTCGCGCTGATCGGGCGCGCATTCGAGACGTGTTTCGTGCGCGAACTCGAGCCCGATGCGGCCCTTGCGCAACCAGCGCACGGCGCATTCGATCGGGCTGCCCTCGCCAAGATAGAGATCGACGCGGTCCCAAAGGCGCGGGCTGATGTCGGCCTCGATCATGGCGCCGCCGCCCGACACATTGATAAGGTCGGCGAGAAAGGTCTTGCCCTTATACCCGATCGAAGCGGTTTCGCGAGCCAGGCGGTGGCGGTCGGCATCGCGGTGGTCGGCGGTCCGCGCGGCCTCACGAAACACTTCGATCGCAGCCAGCCCATCCGTCCCGCGCTTGCTGCCACTCTTTTTGCGAACAAGCGGGACCGTCGGGCCCTCCGGGGAGCCGCCCAGGAGCGCCTTGCGGAACTTGTTCATCGAAAGGACCTCGCATGCCATGTTCCGGCGACCATGGCGTGCGAGTCTGAAGATTGTGTAACCGTTGCCGCCGTTTTCAGCTTGAATAATACATGTCGAACTCGACCGGCGAGGGAGTCGTTTCCCAGCGCATCACTTCGTCCCACTTGAGGTCGATGTAAGCGTCGATCTGGTCCGCCGTGAACACGTCGCCCTTGAGCAGGAAGTCCTTGCCGGTACCAAGCGCGACCAATGCCTCGCGTAGGCTGCCGCAGACGGTCGGGACATTGACCAGTTCGGCCGGCGGCAAATCGTACAAATTCTTGTCCATCGCCTCGCCCGGATGGATGCGGTTCTGGATCCCGTCCAGCCCCGCCATGAGCAAGGCGGCATAAGCAAGATAGGGATTGGCCATTGCGTCGGGGAAGCGGAACTCGACGCGCTTGGCCTTTTCGCCCGCGCCATAGGGAATCCGGCACGAGGCGGAGCGATTGCGGCTCGAATAAGCCAGCAGGACAGGGGCTTCGAACCCCGGCACCAGGCGCTTGTAGCTGTTCGTCGTCGGATTGGTGAAGGCGTTAAGCGCTCTTGCATGCTTGATCACCCCGCCGATGAAGTAGAGCGCCATGTCACTGAGCCCGGCATAGCCATTGCCGGCGAACAAGGGCTTGCCGTCCTTCCAGATCGACATGTGGGTGTGCATCCCGCTGCCATTATCCTTCGCGATCGGCTTGGGCATGAACGTCGCGGTCTTGCCGTATGCCTGGGCGACCATGTGGACGACATATTTGTAGACCTGCATCCGATCGGCGGTCTCGACCAGCTTGCCATAGGTCAGGCCAAGCTCATGCTGCGCCGGTGCGACTTCATGGTGATGCTTGTCGCAGGGCAAGCCCATCTCGATCATCGTCGAGACCATTTCGCCGCGGATATCGACGGCAGAGTCGACCGGTGCGACGGGGAAGTAACCACCCTTGGCGCGCGGGCGGTGGGCAAGGTTGCCGCTTTCATATTCGCGGCCCGAATTGCCCGGCAGTTCGATGTCGTCGAGCTTGTAATAGCTCGACGCATAGCTATCCTCGAAGCGGACATCGTCGAACATGAAGAATTCGGCTTCGGGGCCAACGAAGACGGTATCGCCGATGCCGGTTGCCTTGAGATAGGCCTCGGCCCGGGTCGCCGTCGAGCGCGGGTCGCGGGCGTAAAGCTCGCCCGTCGACGGCTCGACGATGTTGCACACCAGGATCAGCATCGGCGTCGCCGCAAACGGGTCGACGAAGGTCGCGTCGAGGTCGGGCATGAGGATCATGTCGCTCTCGTTGATCGCCTTCCAACCCTCGATCGACGAGCCGTCGAACATGAATCCGTCGGTCAGCATATCCTCGTCGATGATCGAGGCGACCATGGTCAGATGCTGCCACTTGCCCTTGGGGTCGGTGAAGCGAAGGTCGACATATTCGATCTCGCTGTCTTCGATCAGCTTCAGGACTTTGGCTGCTGCACTGCTCATGTCGGGCTCCCTTGGATGATCAGAATCGCCCCGACTCCGCGGCCACGGCTGCGCAGGTCCTTTCCAGCGGACCAAGCGAGAGTCACGCGCAGCGTGAAAATTTCACCTCGCCGGGCGAAGATTTCCGATCTGTAAAAATCCCGTCATCGCGTCGCCTTGGTAAGTAATCGTCCCTGTCAAAGAGTCCCATTACTCGGTTCCAAGACATTCGAGGGGGCCCACATGACCGACTTCTTGCCAGCTAACGGCTATTCCGACGGTGACGTCGACACCAACCGCAGCTCCAATCCGACACTCGAAAGCCTCGTCGGCGAACGGTACACGCGGCGCCAGACGATGTTCGGCGGGATCGGCGCTCTGACCATCGCGACGCTCGGCACTCCTTTGCTCGCCGGCTGCGGCGGGGGCGGGGGCGCCGACAATATGGCGCCGGTCGTTACCGCCGGAGCAAATGCCACGAGCAGCTCGGGCCGAGTCGTTACGCTTCTTGGCATGGCTACCGATGATCGCGGCGTCGCGTTCACGGGCTGGACTCAGATTTCCGGCCCGCCAGTCACTTTGTCCAACCCGGCGAGTTCGTCCGCAACCTTCCTGGCCCCGAGCGTGAGCAGTGCGACCGAGCTCAGGTTCCGTTTCTCCGCGACCGATACCAAGGGCCTCTCGACGACGGCGGATTCAACGGTCACAATCCAACCGGCGGTGCTGGGTTTCACCTCGGTCGAGAAGAATCGGAACGACCAGGTCACGGTGCCGGCCGACTATATCGTCACCGTCATGACCCGGCTCGGCGACCCGATCGCCGCCGGCGTGCCAGCCTACGCCAACAATGGAACCGACACCAATTTCGCCGCCCGCATCGGCGATCATGGCGACGCGCTTTACTGGTATGGTCTTAGCGCCTCGGCTGGGCGCGACGACAATAGTTCGGTCCGCGGCCTGATGGTGCAGAACCACGAGAACCTCAACGAACAATATCTCCATCCCAATGGACCGACCAATTTGACCACCGGCCCGCGTCCCGCCGCTGAGGCAATCAAGGAAATCGAGGCACATGGCGTCAGCGTCACCGAGTATCGCGACAGCGGCAACCGATCATGGGGCTATGTTCAGGACAGCAACTTCAATCACCGCATCACCCCGAACACACCAGTGGTGTTCAACGGTCCGGTACGCGGCACCGACTGGCTCAAGACCGCTTATTCCCCTGACGGTACGCGTGGCCGCGGTACGATCAACAATTGCGCCAATGGCCATACTTTGTGGGGCACCAACCTTACCTGCGAAGAGAATTGGGCGGGCTACTTCCGCCGCGACAATAGTGGCGCCGGGACCGACAATGCCGCACGCACGCCTCGCGAACTGACCGCGCTGCGACGTTATGGCGTCAACAGCAACATCGGCAACTTTGCCTGGTCGACGGCAAGTTCGACCAACGACATCTTCACGCGGTGGGACGCGCGGGCCAAGGGCGCATCGGCAACCGCCGACTATCGCAACGAACCCAACCAGATGGGCTGGGCGGTCGAACTGGACCCCTATGACAAGACCCAGGTACCGCGCAAACGCACCGCCTTGGGGCGTTTCGCGCATGAAGGCGCGTGGTTCGGACGGTTCGTCCCGGGCAAGAAGCTTGCTGTTTACCTAGGCGACGATTCGCGGCGCGAATATCTCTACAAATTCGTGTCGACTGCGGCGTGGGATCCGGCCGACGCCGGAGTCGCCAATCGGCTGGCGGTCGGCGACAAATATCTCGACAGTGGGACGCTTTACGTCGCCAGGTTCAGCGCCGATGGAAGCGGCGTCTGGCTGCCTTTGGTGTTCGGTCAGGTCCCCAACCGGCCAGCGACCGGTGCGGAGCCAGTCTACGTCTTCGCCGATCAGGCCGATATATTGGTCAACACCCGCCTTGCCGGAGATGCGGTGGGCGCGACGCCGATGGACAGGCCGGAGTGGACCGCGACCAACAATCTGACCGGCGAGATTTACCTCACGCTGACCAACAACAATGCCACGTTGCGTCCGCTCAACGGCACCGACGCGGCCAATCCGCGCCACTATAATGATCCCAAGGGAAGCGCGAACCAGTTCGGCAATCCCAATGGCCACATATTGCGTCTGCGGGAGACCGCCGACGAGGCCGCTGCGACCACGTTCAGCTGGGACATCTATTTGTTTGGCGCCGATTCGGCTCAGGCTAGCCCTGCGAACGTCAATCTTTCCGGGCTCGATGCCACCAACGACTTTTCGAGCCCCGACGGACTTTGGTTCGCGCGCCCGCAGAACGCTTCGGGGCTGGTCAAGCCAGTGCTGTGGATTCAGACCGACGACGGCGCGTTCACCGACGTCACGAATAATCAGATGCTGGCGGCCATGCCGGGCAGCGTCGGTGATGGCGGCTCCAGGACGATCACCAACGTCGGCGCTTCCGGGACCGCGGCGCAGATTACCCGGGTCGGCGCCCCCGCGACGGCAGCAACGCTAAGGCGGTTCCTGGTGGGGCCGATCGAGTGCGAGATCACAGGAGTGGACACGACCCCCGATGGCCGGACACTGTTCGTTGGTATCCAGCATCCGGGGGAAGGGGGCACGGTCGCTGCACCAAGTAGCCATTGGCCCGACAGCCAGGCCACCGGGAGCGCCGGCGCAAGCGTTCGCCCACGCTCGGCGATCGTCGCCATTACCAAGGCCGATGGCGGGGTGGTTGCGCTTTAGGATGGTGCGATAGGGATTGGGGACGGTCGCGACTGCTCGCCCCGTCGCCCGTCAAGCACGCTCATCACCCTCTTGAGCAAGGTCGAAATCGGCGCTATGTTCGCATTTCGTTCTAGTTGAGGAGGGCCGCTTGGACTCGACCGCCATAGTCTTTGTCATTGCCGCCCTCGCGCTGGGGGCGCTCATCGGATGGTTGCTCGGCTCGCGGGGAAGCGCGGCGGGGCAGGGGGTTGCCGACTCGCTCCGGCTCCAGCTCGACGCTGTCCGGGAGGAGCGCGATGCTCATGCTCGCGCGATCGAGACGATGCGCAGCGATCATGCCAGCGCCATCGACACGCTGCGCGATGAGCATCATGATCTCGCTTCGCGTCACGCCGCAGCGGTCGCAGCCCAGGAGGAACGCGAGCGGGCCTTCGAAGTGCGGCTGGCGGAGATTACTGCCGCCAAGGAAGCGCTTGGCGCGCAATTCGCCGAGGTCGGCGGCCAGTTGCTCGAACGTGCGCAAAAACAATTTCTCGACCGCGCCGACCAGCGCTTCAAGGAAAGCGAAGCGACGTCGGGCAAATCGCTCGCGGCAATGCTGCAGCCGGTTCACGACCGCTTGAAGCGCTACGAGGAAGTCGTCGGCAAGGTCGAGGAGGACCGCCGCAAGGACTTCGGGCTGCTCACCGGCCATATCGAGGCGATGAAGTCGGGGACGGAGCGGGTCTCCGCCGAAGCCGCCAAGCTCGTCAATGCGCTCCGCAATGCCCCCAAGGCGCGCGGGCGGTGGGGCGAACAGCAATTGCGCAACGTGCTGGAAAGCTGCGGCCTGTCCGAACATGCCGACTTCGCCACTGAAGTCAGCCATACCGACGACGAAGGCACGCGCCAGCGTCCCGACGTCATCGTCCGCATTCCCGGCGGACAAAGCCTGGTGATCGACGCCAAGGTCAGCCTCAACAGCTATCAGGACGCCTTCGGCGCCATCGAGGAAGCGGAGCGCGGCCTTCACCTCACCGCGCATGCCACCGCCATCCGCGCGCACGTCAATACGCTTGGCGCCAAGGCCTATTGGGCGCAATTCCGCGACGCGCCCGATTATGTCGTGATGTTCATTCCCGGCGAGCATTTCCTGTCCGCCGCGCTCGAACAGGATTCGAGCCTGTGGGACTATGCGTTCGACAAGCGCGTGCTGCTTGCCACGCCGACCAATCTCATTGCGATCGCTCGCACCGTCGCTGCAGTGTGGCGGCAGGAGAAATTGGCCAAGGAAGCGCGCCAGATCGGCGAACTCGGCAAGGAATTGTACGACCGCCTCGCCAAGGCCGCTAGCGAATTGCGCAAGGTCGGATCGGGGCTGACCAGCGCGGTCAATAATTACAATAGTTTCGTCTCATCCTTTGAGAGCCGGTCACTGGTCACAGCGCGCAAGTTTCGCGATCTCAACATCGAACCAAGCGCCCGCGAGATCGAGCTTGTCCCTCCGGTCGAAGCACTCGCCCGCTACAGCGACCACATCCTTCTTCCCCCTACGGCGAATGAGGATGATGCGGCGGCATAAGCCAAGGTCCAAACAGCGCTTCCAATGTAGGAATTCATCTGCCAGCCTTGCTGCGGCTATTTCTCACCGTCGATCTCTCGTCGCTGCGGCAGCACGCATCGGGAGGCGCCAAAATGGTATGCCTCCCGGAGACTTTAGTGAACTTAGGACCTTAGCGCGCGCGCGTCAGTTCGATCGTTCCGACGCGATTGCTTAGCGTCAGGCGATCGCCGCTTTCGATCAACGTCATCGGCTGGCGCATTATTCGCGTGCCTTGGGCCTCGAAGTTGTTCCCCGGGCAGGCCATTTCGGTCATCGTCAGCGCACCTGCGGTGAGCGTGCTGCCGCGCACGCCATAGCCGCCGGCGATCGAGTTGCAACCGAGCCGTCCCGAGAGGCTGTCCCGGGCGAAGTTGAAATAATAGCCGCTCATCGGCACCGGCTGGCCATTGATCGAACCCACCCGCCAATTGGTATTCGACAAATCATGCTCGCCCTGGCCTGGCCGGTCGACGCCATTTTCACCAACTCGCGCGAAGAACGCACTATTCGCTCCGCACCCGCGATAGGCGCGGCCATCGACGCTCACGCTGACGGTGTCGGGGTAACTGCGATCACTCATCCCGTCGCTGCACGGGCGGCGGTCGATCGTCACGCTCAGGCGGCGCCCGATGAAGCGGTCACCATTGCCAGTGCGCCGCACCGGCGGGGCGGGTTCCAACACGACAAGATTAGTGCCGCGATCGGTAAAGACGAGGTCGCGGCCGATGGTCAGGTCCCAGAACGGCTCGGTCCCGATGGCGCGATAATTGCCTTCGTCGACCGGAGAGATGGGGCTTGGATAATAAGGCGCAGGCTCCGGAAAACCGACAGGCTCATAGGGGCGTGGGGCATAGGTCTGACAGGCGACGAGACCGAATGCGAGGAGCGGGAGCGCGATAATCGTTTTCATGCGGTTACAAACTCGTTGGCCAATTAGCAGTTCCGCCAGCTTGCGCGCACTGCGAACGCCATAACGGCGGCCGCAACGGCTGCGTTGAGGCTATCGGCGCGGCCAAGCATCGGCATTTTCACCAGCCTGTCGCACGCCGCCTCATATTCGGGCGGCAAGCCCTGGCTTTCATTGCCGATCAGCAGGAAGCAGGGCTGGACATATGTTGCTTCGAGATAGTCGTGACTGGTATTGAGGCTGGTCCCCACGAGCTGGCCTGGTCCGCCGCGCAGCCACGGCAAGAATTCGTCCCACGTCGCAGTCGCCACCGCCTGGGTGAACACCGCCCCCATCGATGCGCGCACGGCTTCGACCGAATAGGGATCGGCGCAGTCGTCGACCAGGATCAGCCCGCCGGCGCCGGTGGCGTCGCCGGTGCGCAAGATGGTGCCGATATTTCCGGGATCGCGCAGCGCTTGGGCGACAAGCCACAAGGGCGAAGCGCCGCGGTCGATTGCGGAGAGACTGGTGTCGCGCTGGCGAAAGGCACCAAGGATCGCTTGCGGATTATCCTTGCCGGACATCTTCGATAATATGTCGGGGCTGGTGACGATGACGTCCCCGCCGGCATTTTCGCAGTCGGCCGCGATTTCGGCGGCAAGCGGGTGGAGTTGCGTTTTATCCGAGTAAGCGATGATTTCGGGGAGCTGGCCCATGTCGCGCGCTTCGGCGAGAATGCGAAGACCCTCGGCCAGGAACAATCCATCCTCGCGCCGCGCCTTCTTGTCGCGCAGGCTGCGCAACCGCTTGACGGTGTCGTTCGAAAAACTGCTGATCTCGCGGGGCATCCAGCCTCCTTGCGTCGTCATTGCCCACCTCGGCAAGCCCCCGGCTTGCCTGCGATGGTCAATCCTCCCCGAAGCGCCCCGTCACTAATGCGCTAAGCTGGTCGAGCGCCTCGCTACACCCTTCGCCGTCGCAGTGAAGCGTGATCGTATCGCCCATTGCCGCGCCAAGCATCATCAGTCCCATGATCGATGTGCCGCAAACGCGATTGCCGTCTTTTTCGACTTCGACCTTCGCGGGCAGTTCGGCCGCCATGGTCACGAATTTGGCGCTAGCCCGCGCATGCAGGCCGCGGCGGTTGGTGATCTCCAGGGTCCGCGAACAGCTCAAGCCGCTGCCTCGCCAAGGATTTCACTTGCGACCGAGATATATTTGCGCCCTGCCTCGCGAGCCGCCGCGACTGCGGCACGGACCGTCATGGCCTTGCGCGCGCCTTCGAGCCGGATCAGCATCGGCAAGTTCACGCCGGCGATGACTTCGACATTCTCGCTTTTCATCAGGCTGATGGCGAGGTTTGAAGGGGTGCCGCCGAACAGGTCGGTAAGGATGATGACGCCCTTGCCCTGGTCGCAGCGCTGGATGGCGTCTGCAATATGCTTGCGACGCATTTCCATATCGTCGTCGGCATCGATGCAAATGCCTTCGATGGCCTCTTGCGGACCGACGACATGCTCCATCGCGGTGATGAACTCGGTCGCCAGACGGCCGTGGGTCACCAGCACTAATCCGATCATTCAACCACTCGCTTCGTCATGTCCACGCGGCGCTGTCTCCGCAGGATGTCCCTCGATCGTATCGCTGGGTGGCGAGGCGAGGTCGCGGTGCCGCACAATCGGGGAAAAACCCGCCCGATGCAACCGCTTCGACATTTCCACCGCCGCTGCCACCGAACGATGGCGGCCGCCGGTACAGCCAAAAGCAATGGTGAGATAGCTTTTGCCGGCGGCCCAATAGCGAGGAATGAGCGCGGTTGAAAGCGTTTCGACCCGGTCCATCATCACGCCAAATGCAGGATCGCTCGTGACATATTCCTGGACTGAAGCATCCTCCCCCGTGAGTGGGCGGAGCGCGTCGATCCAGTGTGGATTGGCGATGAAACGCATGTCGAACACCAGGTCCGCGGTGCGTGAAATGCCTCGTGCGAAGCCGAAGGAGGCGACCGTAATGACCGGCTGGTCGATCTCGCCACCATAGCGCTGGCGAAGAACATCGCGCAGGTCGGCGGGAATCAAATCGGTCGTATCGAGCACGCTATCGGCGATTCGGCGGAGCGGGGCGGTAGCACCACGCTCGCGGGCGATCCCGTCCTCTGGCGGCCGGTCGGGGGCGAGCGGGTGACGTCGCCGCGTTTCATCGTAACGGCGGATAAGTTCGCTTCCGGCGCAGTCGAGGTAAAGAATTTCGGGCGTTACCCCTTCGATCGAGGCAAGCAGTGCGGGAAGCGCTTTGGGGTCAAAGCCACGACTTCGCGCGTCCATGCCCACCGCGACCGGCATTTTCTGCCGCGCCGCTCGCTCGCCATGGACAAAGTCCTTGAGCAAGGCGGTGGGGAGGTTGTCGACGCAGTCCCAGCCCATGTCCTCGAGCGCGTCGAGCACGGTCGACTTGCCCGCGCCCGACATTCCCGTGACCAGCAGCAGCCTCGGCAGGGAAGGCCGCCGCTGGGCCATCAGAATTTCAGCCCGAGCCGATCAAGTGCCAAGGCAACCTTCGAAGCGGCAGAAGCAGACATGGCGTCGACGCTGATCAGCGGCACCGCAACCCCCATGATCGGGCGCTCGCGGCTGTCGTCGGGAAGGCGCTGAATGTCACTCGTAAGTTCGACCACGAGCGCGACGGGCTGGTCATCCACCGCCTCCATCTCGACGATCCCAATGCCGCGAATCTCCAGCTTGCCGCGGATCGTCGGCGGTGCGGAGGCGGTAAGGCGCGTGGCCGTTTTCTTGACCAGTGTCTGGTCGTCGCTGACCAGCGCAAAGCCGCGGTCGAGGAGGCGCAGGGTGAGGTCGGACTTGCCGGATCCGGACAGGCCCGTGATGAGGACCGCCCGACCATCGATCGCGACGCATGACGCATGGACCGTCTCGGAGCTAAGGCGAATGTTCATGCTGGCCCGTCCGCGGCCGGCGCGGCTGGCAAGGTGATGATGAATCGCGCCCCGGATGGCGCGTCGTCTCGGTCGGTCACGTCGATCTCCCCGTCATGGCCCTCAACGATCGCACGCGCGATAGCAAGGCCGAGTCCCGAATGGCGGCCGAAGGATTCGGCTGGCGGCCTTACTGAATGGAAGCGGTTAAATATTGCTTGGCGCTGCTCGGGCGGCACCCCAGGTCCCTCGTCGTCGATGCGAATACGAACCTCATCACCGACCTTGGTGGCAACCACTTCGACCAGGCCGTCGGCAGGCGAAAAGCTGATGGCATTGTCGATCAGGTTCTCGATCGCGCGCGCCAGGCGGGACGGTTCGCCAAGGACGACCGTGCTTGCGCGGCGCGGACGAGCGAAGGCCAGGCGAACGCTGCCAGTCTCCCGGCGGCTTTCCCAGCTGGCGACGATTTGCCCAATCAGGATGCCGAGATCGACCGCTTCGAATCGCGCACGGGCAAGCTCCGCATCGGTCCGCGCGGCTTCGCCTATGTCGCCGATCAGTCGGTCGAGGCGAATGACGTCCTGGCGGATGACATCGACCAATTGCCGATGCAGCGCAGGATCGGACACGCGGTCGAGAGTGTCGACTGCACTACGCAACGAGGCGAGGGGGTTCTTGAGCTCATGCGTGACATCCGCAGCGAACGCCTCGATATTGTCGATCCGGTGGCGAAGCGATTGGCTCATGTCGCTGACCGCCCGGGCCAGTGTGCCAATCTCGTCGCGCCGCGAGGGCAAGCGGGGAACGCGTACTTCGCGTGCTCTTCCAAGGCGAACGCGATGCGCGGCGATGGCGATCCGGCGCAATGGTCGAACGATGGTCCGCGCCAAGAACAGCGACAGGAACATCGACAGGATCGCAACCATGCCCAGCGCAAGCCCAAGCGAGCGCCGCTGCTTGCGTACGGTGCGGGTGAAGTCGCGGTCATTGTCGGTGACGAACAAGGTCGAGCCATCACTGATCGGTGCGGCGGCCGAGAATACGGGGGTCAGTTCGGGCGCCTGGCGGACATCAGTTACGAGGTCCCCCGAAAGCCGCGCCGCGCGTACTTCTTGCCATGCTCCTGCATGGTCGCGGGCAGGCTCGATGAAGTCGTCGCGTCCTTCCTGTCCCACGAGCGTGTTGAACATCCGATCCAGGGCACGCGCGGCCTCCTTGTTCCACCCCTGTGTCGCCGGGTCGCGCAGCCGATAGGTTGGGCCGGTGACGCGCCAGCTGTCGAGCGCTAGTTCGCCCTTTTGCGAATAGAGCCGCAACCGACTTTGGCTCGACCGGGACAGAGCCGCCAGCAATTGTTCGCGCTTCGCGGGGGACACTGCCACCATTGCCGTCGCGGCGGTACGCGCTTCCTGCGCGACCTGCCGCAGCCGCTCGGTCTCAAGGCGGTTGCGATAGGCGTCAAGGTAGACGACGGCCAGTGCGATCAGCACGATCGAAAGGACGTTGACCGCGAGGATGCGGTACGACAGCGTCCAGCGTCCCGACCAGGTCAGGACGAGGTCGCTCTCGTCATTCCTCGCCGAATCGGTATCCGACGCCATACAGGGTTTCGATTGCGTCAAACTCGCTGTCGGTAGCGCGAAACTTGCGCCGGATTCGTTTGATATGGCTGTCGATCGTGCGGTCGTCGACATAGACGTCGTCGTGATAGGCGATATCGAGCAATTGGTTGCGCGACTTCACCACGCCGGGACGCTGGGCAAGCGCCTCGAGGATGAGGAATTCCGTGACCGTCAGGGTGACGTCCTTGTCGTCCCACCGAACCTTGTGCCGAGCCGGGTCCATCACCAGCCGACCCCGATCGAGCAAGGGCACTTCCTCGGCCGCGTCAGTCCCACCGGTAAGGGCGTTGCGGGCAAGGTCCTGACGGCGGAGCAAGGCACGAATTCGCGCAATCAGCAGGCGCTGCGAAAAAGGCTTGGTGATATAATCGTCGGCGCCCATCGCCAGGCCCAAGGCCTCGTCGAGTTCGTCGTCCTTGGAGGTAAGGAAGATGACCGGCATCGAGCCGACGCCATCGCCCATTTCGCGCACGCGGCGGAGCAATTCCATTCCGTCCATCGCCGGCATCTTGATGTCGAAGACACCCATGTCGGGTGGATTGTCGGCAAAAGCTTTAAGTGCCGTTTGGCCGTCGGTGTAGACGCGGGTGACGAAGCCTTCGGCCTGGAGGGCGATCGAGACCGAGGTCAATATGTTGCGGTCGTCATCGACCAGCGCGATTACGCTTGCCATGTCAGTGGACACTTCCACGTGAGGTCATAAGACGGCCGTCATTCCGCCCGGCGATAGCATGACGAGCCAGCGAAACAAGCGCTCAGCAGCTGCTTTGACCGGGGACCACCGCCTCTGTATAGCCTCGTCCATATGTTTCCGGCGAGGTGCCAATCTGGCCTTCGCAACCAATAATCTGGGAGAATTGACTTGAGCGAGCGGACCCCCGCGCACCGGCTTGATGCACAGGGAATCGAGACCGGGGCCAGCATCCACTGGAACCTGACCACTGCGCCGCTCGTCGAACAAGCGGTCGCTCGTGGCGAAGGTAAGCTCGCCAAGGACGGCCCATTGGTCGTCAAGACCGGTGGCAAGACCGGCCGCAGCGCTAACGATCGCTTTGTCGTGCGTAACTCGGTCAGCAACGACGCCGTGTGGTGGGGCAAGTCCAACCGGCCGATGGAGGCCGATGCGTTCGACCGGCTCCATGCCGACTTCCTTGCCGCGCTCGCCGCCAAGGAAACGCTCTACGCGGCCGATCTCTATGGCGGATCGCAGCCCGAGCACCGCGTCAAGGTGCGCGTGATCAACGAGCTCGCCTGGCACAACCTGTTCATCCGAACGATGCTGGTGCGCCCCGAAAGCGCCGAACTGGCGAATTTCGTGCCCGAATATACGATCATCGATTTGCCGAGCTTCAAGGCCGATCCCGAGCGCCACGGGTGCCGCAGCGAGACGATCATCGCGGTCAATCTCGAGAAGAAATTGATCCTGATCGGCGGCACTGCTTATGCCGGCGAGATGAAGAAGTCGGTTTTCGGCCTGCTTAACTTCCTCCTGCCCCCGCAGGGCATCATGCCGATGCATTGCTCCGCCAACATCGGTCCCAGGGGCGATACGGCGATCTTCTTCGGTCTTTCGGGTACGGGCAAGACGACGCTGTCGGCCGACCCCAAGCGCACGCTCATCGGCGACGACGAGCATGGCTGGTCGGACACTGCCGTTTTCAACTTCGAGGGCGGTTGCTACGCCAAGATGATCCGCTTGTCGGCCGAGGCGGAGCCGGAGATCTTCGCGACCAGCAAGCGCTTCGGCACGGTCCTTGAGAATGTCGTCATGGACGAGGAGACGCGCGAGCTCGACTTCGACGATGCGACCCTCGCCGAGAATAGCCGCGGTGCTTATCCGATCGACTATATCCCCAATTCGTCCGAGAAGAATATGGGGCCGCTTCCCACCAACGTGGTGATGCTTACCGCGGACGCGTTCGGCGTGCTGCCGCCGATTTCTCGGCTTACGCCCGACCAGGCGATGTACCACTTCCTGTCGGGCTACACTGCCAAGGTTGCGGGTACCGAGATTGGCGTCACCGAGCCCGAAGCGACGTTTTCGACCTGCTTCGGCGCGCCGTTCATGCCGCGTCACCCGTCCGTCTATGGCAATCTGCTCAAGGGCCGGATTGCCGCGGCGGGCGTCGATTGCTGGCTGGTCAACACCGGCTGGACCGGTGGGAAATATGGCACCGGCAAGCGCATGCCGATCAAGGCGACGCGGGCACTGCTTAACGCGGCACTCGACGGCAGCCTCAACAATGCCGAATTCCGCCGCGATCCCAATTTCGGGTTCGAAGTTCCGGTCGCGGTTCCCGGTGTCGACAGCGCGATCCTCGACCCGCGTTCCACCTGGAGCGACAAGGAAGACTATGACCGCACCGCAGCCAAGCTGGTCGACCTGTTTGTCGCCAACTTCGCCGAATTCGCCGAGCACGTCGAAGACGGCGTAAAAGCGGCTGGGCCGAAGGTCGCCGCCTAGTTCGTCGTTGCGAGCGAAGCGGCAATCCATCTCCCGCTGCTGGATTGCTTCGCTGCGCTCGCAATGACGACGTGGGGAAGTTGACACTCACCGCTTCAAAAAACCAAGGAAATGCGTCGAAGTTGATGCGCTGACGCGCAATTCATCAACTTCGTGATTCATGAACTCTTTTCGACCCTTCGGGCCGGGCCATATCGCGAAACGTCCCAATGTTCGCACTGACGGGCAGTGTTCGACTGGCCAGTTCCCCGGCGCAGGCCGGGGCCCAGGCGCGCAGCGAGCGCCGGCTTGCACCGGCCAGGACCCGGCCTGCGCCGGGGAACAGCGAAAGTAGCGAGCCCCACGTTTCCACCAGCAATGAGAAAGAGCCGAGTCGGCATGACATAAGCCAGGCTCTGTAGGACAGCGCTTTTTCAATGCCCGTCTGGGTCAAAGCCGGCATTCGATTGCGCCTAGTAGCTCGCGCCGTCGATCAGGCGGCGGGGCAGGTCGCGCAACAAGGTGGGATCGAACATCCTGAGGTTAACCGCCATGCGCGGATAGGCGGGATCGGTTGGCGTCCAATGCGTCGTGCAGCCGCATGTGGCGCAATGCCATAGGTCAAGTGCGCGGTCGCCCTGCTGGTAGGAGATACCTTCGCCTTCGACGCTAACCGCATCGAGAGGGCAATTGTGCCACAGGCCGCCGGTGCGCCGGCAGATCGAGCAATTGCATTCGCCCGCGTCGGGCGGGGTTTCGCGCAGGATGAGGCGAATCCGCCCGCAGTGACAGCTGCCGTGATGCTCGCTCATCGTCTAGTTCCTTCACGCACCGGACCCAGAGGAGCCTGGTTCAGGCCCGCCGCACCCCTTCGATGTAGCGATCGACATTCTTCGCCAGCACGTCGAGCGGGACGTTGCCGCCAAGGACGACGGCGTCGTTGAAGGTGCGCAGATCGTAGCGGGGGCCGAGTGCGGTCTGGGCGCGGGTGCGCTGGCGGACGATTTCCTGGTGGCCGACTTCGTAGCCGCACGCCTGGCCGGGCCATGAGCAATAGCGGTCGACCTCGCTTGCCACTTCGATCGGGTTCGAGCCGTTGACGTCGACGAAGAAGGCGACGCCCTGCTCGCGCGTCCAGCGCTTGGCGTGGATGCCGGTGTCGACCACCAGGCGGCAGGCGCGAAAGGCGATCGACTGGAGATAGCCCAGCCGTCCGACGGGGAAGTCGTCATAGACGCCAAGCTCGTCGGCGAGCTGTTCGGCGTAAAGCGCCCAGCCCTCGGAATAAGCGTTGAAGGCAAGCAAGGATCGGATCAGCGGCAGCGTGAACGTATATTCGCCCTGCCACACGTGTCCGGGGATCGCTTCGTGATGCGTAAGGTCGGGCAGGCTATATTTGCTGTGCAGGTCGGTAGTGTGGAGGTTGATCCAGAATTTGCCCGGGATCTTGCCGTCGGGCGAGCCTTGACCGCCATAAGCTGCCGGCGCGCCGGGCTCCTCGGCAAGTGGCAGGCGCTTGACCTCGAGATTGCCCGGCACGAGCGTGTTGAACGCACGCGGCATCTGGGCGCGGATGATCTTGAGGCGCGCCTGGATGAACGCCATGATTTCGGCGCGGCCCTTGTCACCCTCGGCGAACTTGTAGCGCGGGTCCTTGGCAAGCGCCTTCATGCGTTCGCCGACCGAGCCGTTGGTGAGCCCGAGCTGGCGCAGGATCGGGTCCATCCGCGCTTGCAATCTCTTGAGCGTATCAAGCCCAAGCTGGTGGATGGCGTCGGGCGACATGTCGGTGGTGGTGCTCGCACGTAGGGCATAGCGATAATATTCGTCGCCGCCGGGCTGGGCCCAGACGCCGCCGTCATTCCTGGCGATCGGGCGCTGACGGCGCAATTCGGCAAGCTGGCGGTCAAGGGCAGCAGCTACGGGGCCGCTCGCCAGCGTACGGGCACGCGCTTCCCAATTGCCGGGGATCTTCCTTGTCCGGCGAGCGATGGAGGCGACAAGATCGCCGCCGTCATGCGCCCCCTTGGCCGAGGCAGCGAGCTGCTTGACCGCTTTGTCGTTGAGGAATGCCGGCAGGATCAGCCCGCGGGCGGCGGCACTCTGCATTCGGCCCAGCTCGCCGTCTAGCTGCGCCGGAAACTGGGCAAGGCGGTCGAGATAGGCTTCGGCGTCGGCGGCATTTTCAATGAGGTGGTCGGTGTCGAGGAATTTGGGCGTGTCGAGGTAGGCGCCGGTATTCTGGCTGACCACGTAAGGCGAATTGCGCCACCCGCCGACGGCGACATCGCCATAAGGGAGGGCGAAACCCTTGAGCCCGGTTCGATAGGCGCTTTGCACCACCTGGAGGCTGGTGCGCGTCGAGTCGGTCAGGCCGCTCAGGTCGAGGGCGTCGATTGTCGCGAGATCGGCGCGGATCATTGCCGCAAACCGCTCCTGTCCGGCCTGGCTTCGGTCACCAAGCCGACGGCGAAGCGGCGCCCGGACGCCCTTGTCGAGGTTAAGCGATGTCGCGCTTTCGGGGGACAGCGCAAGATAATGGTCGGTAATCTGGTCAAGCAGCGCCTTGGCCTCGACCTCGCTCACCGCGCGCCCGCTGCGCAGGGCGACGGTCGGGGCGCAACCGCCGATCGCGGCGCTTGCAACCCCGACCGAAAGACCGGCGATGGCTTCACGGCGTGACAGGCTAAGTCGTTTCATCGCTTCTTCCTCAGGCGCCGGGCAGGATCCGGCTTGGTTCGACGGTCAAGCAATTGCCCTCGACCCCGGTGACGGTAACTCGCTCGCCGACCGCGGCGGGGCCGCCGCGCGCGCTCCACTCGCCGTCATTGACGCGGACGCGCCCGCCATGCTCGTCGACGGGATCGACCACGACCACGCTCTTGCCGATCATTCGCTTGCTTGGATCGTTGAGGAGTTGCTGATCGGGAGTATCCGGCTGGGCATAGAAGCGCTTGCCAAGCATGACGGCGAGCGCGGAATAAAGCGCAAACAGAATGAGTTGCGGAGCGAGGCTGAGGTCAAACATCAAGGTGAATATGCCCGTCGCGATGGCGGCTGCACCGACGAACAAGAGGAAAAATCCTGGAGCAAGGACTTCGGCGATCAGCAGGACGACGCCGCCGATCGCCCACATCCAGCCGGGTTCGAGATTATCGAACATCAGCCGTCGATCCGCGGGACGCCAGGGACGCCCGGAAGCGGGCCGCGTTCGGCGGTGCTCTGCGGCCGTGGCTTGCTAGTCGCCGCCTTCGATATGCCATCGTTGAGCGCTTCGCGGGCAAGTTCGCCAATGCCGCCAAGCGTACCCATCAGCTGGGTCGCCTCGACCGGAAACAGGATCGTCTTGGCGTTGGGCGAGGTGGCGAACAGGCCGATGGCCTCGACATATTTCTGGGCAATGAAGTAATTGATCGCCTGGACGCTTCCGTTGGCGATCGCATCGCTGACCGACTTAGTGGCATTCGCTTCGGCCTCGGCCGAGCGTTCGCGGGCTTCGGCATCGCGGAAGGCGGCTTCCCGGCGGCCTTCTGCTTCGAGAATTTGCGCCTGCTTCAAGCCTTCTGCGCGGTTGATCTCATTCTGACGCGCGGCTTCCGATTCGAGGATCGTCGCCCGCTTCTCGCGTTCGGCCTTCATCTGGCGGGTCATGGCGTTGACGATGTCGGCCGGCGGGCGAATGTCCTTCAATTCGACGCGGGTGATCTTGACCCCCCATGCCTCGGTCGCCTGGTCGACCACGGCGAGCAGCCGGGCATTGATCTCGTCGCGCTTCGA
>JALYRC010000169.1 GCA_030855555.1 Pseudomonadota bacterium | reverse complement strand
GCGCAATTAGCGGCTCCGAAGAAAGCCGGCCCAAGACCAATACTCCGCCTTGCCCCGCGTCCGGAGCATGCTAAGGGGCGGTTTCCGTGCCCCCGTGGCGGAATGGTAGACGCGCTCGACTCAAAATCGAGTTCTGAAAGGAGTGTCCGTTCGAGTCGGACCGGGGGCACCATTTACTCTGATTGTGTCACAAGCTCGGCGGGCGCATCGAGCAGATCGCGCACACGGGCAGCAAGATCCGCATAGCTGAAGGGTTTGGACAGCAGTTCGACGCCAGGGTCGAGCCGACCATGATGGACGATGGCGTCTCGGGCATAGCCGGTGGTAAATAGCACTTTGAGACCAGGCTGGATCTTGCGCGCGCGTTCGGCGACGATGGCGCCCGTCATTCCCCCGGGGAGGACGATGTCGGTAAATAGCAGATCGACCCTTCCATTTGCACTTTCGAGCAGGCCGAGCGCCGACTGGCCATTCGCGGCTTCCATCACCCGGTAACCCAGTTCGCGTAGCGACTGCGCCGAATAAGCGCGAACATCGTCGTCGTCCTCGCACACCAGGATCGTCTCGCCATTCTCGCCTTGTGGAGCCACGTCGGGAACGACCTTCAGATCGACATCGACCTCCTCGCCATGATGGCGCGGAAGATAGATTTTGACATGCGTTCCCTTGCCCGGCTCGCTGTCGATCTTCAAGTGCCCCCCGGTCTGCTTGACGAAGCCGTAGACCATCGACAGCCCGAGCCCGGTGCCCTTGCCCACCTCCTTGGTCGTGAAGAAGGGATCAAATGCGCGCTCGGCGGTCGCGGCATCCATTCCCGAACCGGTGTCGGACACGCAGAGGACGACATATTCGCCAGCTAAGGTGCCGCTTTCATGCTCGGGGTGGTCGCGATCGAAACAAGTGTTGGCGGTTTCGATCACCAGCTTGCCGCCATCGGGCATTGCGTCGCGGGCGTTGACGGCGAGATTGAGCAAGGCATTTTCAAGTTGGTTCGGATCGGCCTCGACCCGCCACAACTCCGGCTCAAATACGGTTTCGATCGCCACGGTTTCGCCAATCGATCGGAACAGCAGTTCCGACATGCCTTCGACTAGCTTGTTGGGATTGAATATCTTGGGGACGAGCGGCTGGCGGCGCGAAAAAGCCAACAAGCGCTGGGTCAGGACCGCGGCTCGCTCTGCGCCCTTCATTGCATTTTCGACGGATCGCTTGAGCCGTGGCGAGTCGGCCGGGATCGTGCGCTGCAAAATGTCGAGGTTGCCGGTAATGATCTGGAGAAGATTATTGAAGTCGTGGGCAATGCCGCCGGTCAATTGCCCCAGCGTTTCCATTTTCTGCGACTGGCGAAGCGCTTCCTCGGCATCCATCCGCAGGGCGACTTCTTCCGCGACGCGTGTTTCGAGCGTTTCATTAAGCCGGGTCAGCGCCTTCTCCGCCGCGACCTGCTCGCTGATGTCGACGTTAGTGCCGAACCAGCGGACGATCTGGCCCTGATCGTCACGGATCGGAACGGCGCGCGTCAGGAACGGCCGATATTCGCCATCCGCGTTCCTCAAGGGGAAGGTCATGTCGAACGGCGTGCCCTCCTTCACGCATTCGGTCCAGCGCTCGATGACGGTGGGCAAAGTGTCCGGATGGTGGACCGACTCCCAGCCCCAGCCGGCCTGGGTGTCCGGCGTAGTCCCGGTGAATTCGTACCAGCGCCGATTGTACCAGAAGATATTGGCGTCGGCATAAGCCATCCAGGCAAGCGCCGGCATGTTGTCGGCCAGGGCGTAAAATTCTTCACTCCGTTCGCGAAGGGCTTGCTCGGCCGCTTTGCGATAGGTCAGGTCCAGGATCGTGCAAGTCGCCCCGACCCGGACGCCGCCGCTCATGATTGGTGCGACCCAATATTCGACCGGCACGGGTGTACCATCGCGACGGAAAAACAATTCGTCGGGGACGTGCGCTGCTTCGCCCGAAGAGGCGCAGCGGTAGATGGGGCATTCTTCCACGGCATAATGCGAGCCGTCGGGGTGGGTGTGGTGGATGACTCCGTGCAGCTTCTTGCCGATGACCTCGGATTCGTCGGCGAACCCCATCATCTCCAGGAAGCTGCGGCTGACCAGCGTGGTGTAGCCCTCGCAATCCACCGAATAAAAGGCTCCAGCCGACGTTTCGAGCAGCAGCCGCAACTGCTCTTCGCGGTCGGAAAGCGCCTGCTCGACCTGCTTGCGTTCGGTGATGTCGACCGCGACACCCGGAAAATGGGTGGGCTCGCCGTTTTCGTCAAAATATGCGCGGCCGCGAGCGATGACCCAGCGCGCCTCCCCATTCGCTCGAAGTAGCCGATATTCGCATTCATATTCGCGGCGAGTGGTTATGGCCTCCTCGATCGCCTTGCCGACGCGTTCGCGGTCCTCAGGGTGAATGCCATTGACGAATTCTTCAAGTGGCGCGCCCGCCATCGCGCGCTCGGGGTTGACCGCGTAAAGTGCCGCGAAACGCTCGTCCGCATAGACGAGATCCTTCCGGATATCCCAGTCCCAGGTGCCGATCGCCGACGCTGCATTAAGCGCCAGCTGGAGCCGGTCATCGCTTGCGCGCAATGCTTCTTCGGCTCGCTTTCGCGCCGTTTCATCACGGGCAATCTTGATGAATCCGCGCTCGCTGCCGTCTTCATTTGCAGGCAGGGGATGGGCCGAACCATTCATGAAAACGCGCTGGCCGTCCTTCTTGAGATGCCACCGCTCGTCGTTGGAACAGCCCTCGGCGCGCGCGGAATCAATCTCCTGCCGTGGCTGGTCAGCGTCGCGGTCCTGATGGGTCCACAAGACGTCAGCGGATTGTCCGACGATTTCGGAAGTCGAATAGCCAAACGCCAATTCCGCGCCACGCGACCAGCTCGTCACATTTCGGTCGGGGTCGGTCGTAAGAATGGCATAGTCACGTGCCGAGTCGATCACGAGGCGAAGGCGCTCCTCGCTTTCACGCAACCGCCGCTCGGCGTCGAACCGCGCACTGTCATCGCGGACGTTGAGGATCGCGCCGATCTGCCGTCCGTCTTCGATAAGCGGTCTGGCCGACCCGATTGCGACTACCTCGCTGCCATCGGGGCGGCGGATGCGCCAGCGGGCGTCCTCGACAGTCGCGCCGTCTCTTACCGCTTGGACGAGGGGCAGGTCGGCGAACGGATAGGGCTCCCCGTTCATCGTGAACAAATGGTAGGTCTCGCTATAGCCATCGGGTTCGACGTCGAGCGCCTTGACCCCGTGCAGGCGCTCGGCAGCCTGGTTGACGAACAATAGTTTGCCCTCCGGACCAGCGATAATCACGCCTTCGGACAATTGCTGAAGGATCGGTCCTTGGTGGATGGCAAGGCCAAGAAGCGCGGAGTCGGTCAAATTGGCATTCCCACCGCCGGACGACGTTAGATTCATTCTTTGCCCTCAATGCCGAACGTTCAAGCGAGGTCTAGCTGGAATAGCAAAGGGTTGAAAGACGCACAGCGGACAACCGGAGCGCTTTAAAATCGACCAACCGAGTTTCGCTTCGGCAATGCCCTAGCGAGTCGGCGCGGGGGTGTTACAGTCTCCATATGGACGCACCCGCAACGACCGACAGCCACGATTCGCGCGAGCAGGAAGCCGAGACCCTCGAAATCAAGCGGTTGCGGCTACTCGCCTCTCTGACCCTGATCGGTGGGTTCGGGCTTGTGCTCGCCCTGCCATTTGCATTGCGCGCCGGGGCGGAATTCTTCCTTCCCGTGACCGCTGCGCTGGTGGTCGCCATTGCGCTTGTGCCAATGCTCGAATGGTTCGAGCGGCGCGGGGTGCCGGCGAAACTGGCGGCGGTGCTGTGTGTCATCATCTTCCTGATGATCGCAGTGTTCGCTTTGGCCTCGATCGTACTTCCGGCGATCGACTGGGTCGCACTCATTCCGTCGCGTATCGACCGGGTGACCAAGGCGCTGGCGCCGGTGCTCGATCTCTATTCGAACCTTGAGAAATTCATCGATCGGACGGTCGCCAACATGGCCGGGGCTGGCGAAAGCGGGCGCACGGTGCGCGTCGAGACACCCAATTCAATGCTCGATCTGATCACGAGCTCGGCTCCGCACGCCGCGATCCAATTGTTCTTCGCGCTGCTCGTGATCTATTTCTTCCTCGCCACGTGGACCGGGATGCGCAAGCGCACGATCGTTAGCCGCGGCAGCTTCGAAGGTGCGCTGACCACTGCCCGCGTGATCCAGCAGGTTGTCGCCGCAACCTCGACCTACATCGGCACCATCACCGTGATTAACGTTGGCCTCGGCGCGCTGACCGCGCTTGTGCTGTGGGGATTGGGGATGGATTCGCCGATCATGTGGGGGGGGATCGTGGCCGTGCTGAACTACATCCCATACCTCGGCCCAATCGCCGCAGCGGTGTTGCTTGCACTCGGCGGGCTGATGACGTTCGCCGACCCGTGGGCTGCCCTCCTTCCACCGGCGATATTCGTCGGACTGCACATGATCGAGGCGAACGTCCTGACTCCGCTGATCGTCGGGCGCAAGCTGACCATCAATCCGTTGCTGATCCTCGTCTCCTTGTCGTTCTGGGCATGGGTGTGGGGGACTACCGGTGCATTGCTGGCCGTGCCGCTCCTGATCATCCTCAAGACCATCTTCTCGGCTGCCGGCACGCCCGACATTGCAGGCTTCCTGTTCGAAGACGGCACGCTGACCCACGTCGGCGAGGAGGAAGAGAAAGACGGATGAGCGTTTGTGGTCTGGTTTGGCGCGGGTTGGGCGTTCCTGCCGAAAAACGACTTGGCGCTTGTTGACAGCTACAGGGGCCTACCCTAGTTGCCCGCCACGACCAAAGCGCGGGTGTAGCTCAGTTGGTTAGAGCGCCGGCCTGTCACGCCGGAGGCCGCGGGTTCAAGTCCCGTCACTCGCGCCATTTTCTCACCATGAGAATGAATTGAAATTGCTGTCGGGCGCGCCCCGAAGCGCGTCGTTATTGCCGCATTTCCGCGAAATTAATTGGCTGGTGTAGCCGGCTTGTCCATTGCCTCGACCGGGGGCCCGAAGGGCTTGGCTTCCGCTCCTTTGGCCGCCCCGCCGTCGAGCGCACGCCGGAGGTTCTCCGAGGCGGCAACGCGCTCGACATAAGGCGTCACCACGGCCTTTTCGACGGCTTCGCGAGCCTTCAGGTTGAACTTGATCGAGACACGATCCCCCGTCTCCGCCACCTTGACGCCCTCGATCTTGTCGAGCGCTTCGATAGTGGCAATTTCGGTTGGCGGCATCAGGGCCTTGGGCAGGACATGCTCGACGGCAAGCGCTGCCTGGCGGAGCACCGCAGAATCGGCTTCGCGCGCCGCATAGGCTTGGCGGAATGCACCCGGGCGGCCCCAGCCGCCGGCCCAGCGATAGAAAATATGCGGGCCTTCGACGTGCAGCTTGACGAGGCTCGAGGCCCAGTAAGGAAGCACGTAATTGGCGTGATAATGGGTCGCAAGGCCAGCCGGAGCATAGACCGTGCCGTTAAGGGCGGCCCAAGCGGCCTTGCGTGCTCGGCTCCAGGCGGAGGCCATCGGCCGATGAGCCATCGACCCATCGCAGGTAAAGGTAAACTGGCATCCGGTTGGACGGGTCGATCCCTGGAAGACGACCCCACACACGCTTGATGGATAGGCCGGGTGGCGGACTCGATTGAGAATGACCTGGGCGACTGCTTGCTGGCCTGCGTCGGTTTCGCGGCCTGCTTCATAATAGATCGCACTCGTCAGGCATTCGAGCGCCTGAACGCGAGACGCGGCATTTGCCTTGCCCATCGAGAAGGGCGGCGCTGAGATCGTGAGCGATTTGGAAAGCGGAATGAGGGCGTTAAGCGCAACCGCATCCTGGGGGGCAACGTCGCGCAATTCGGTTGCACTTGGCGAGGTCGGCAGGGGCGTCTGCGCAAGGCTCGACCTAGGCGCGCCCTCAATGGTTGGCATTGCATCGCTTACCCCGGCGATCGCCAAAACGGCCGCACAGCCCAACAGACCAAGGATGGCGGTTTCGCGCGGACGGGCACGCCAATGCCACGGGGGCGTTCGAGTGTGATCGATGTTCATGAAGGCAGAGAGAATAAGGCTAAACTGGCCCAAATTCAACCGAATGGCGGTAAACGGTGCCAAATCAATGTTTGAATCGCCCCGTTTCGATCCATTGCAGCAGCGGCTTGAGCGGGACAATCCAGGCGATCCCCGCGACGAGATAGAATAAGGCCTGGAGCAGAACCGGCCACTCGCCGACGCTGCCCGAAAGCGAGGCGACCAGCACGACCCAGAGAGCGATCCAGGCAAGGATGCCGAACACGCCGGCGGGTCTGCGCCAATTCGGCTCGTTCACCGAAACATCTCCAATCCATCGGGCGACGCGAATCCGTCAAGCGCGACATCCCAGGGATCGGGCGTCAGTGGCTCTTCGATCCGCTGGAAGCTCCATCCGCAGCCGATTAGCCGCGCGCCCGTCGCGCGAAGGCCGGGCAGCGTACGGTCGTAATGTCCCTTGCCCATGCCAATGCGATTGCCCGCGGCGTCGATCGCGACCAGCGGCATGAGGATGAGGTCCGGCGAGGCAATCGCCGCTTCGACGGCGGGCTGGAGGATTCCCCAGGGCCCCGGTTCGACCGGCTCACCGGCACGAAACGTCATCCGCGAATCGCGATCCACGAAATGGGGGAAATATGTCTCGAGCCCAATCGCTTGGGCTCGGGCCATTGCCGGCAGCGGACTCATTTCGTCCTTCATTGGAGCGAAAGCGGCGACGCGCGTGGCCGTTGCAAACAAAGGTTCGATTGCATCAGCTAGCTGGTCTTCCAGCGCAGCGCGCGTGTCCGAATCGAGCGACGCGGCATAATCGCGGCGCCGCTCACGCATCTCGGCGCGAAGCTGTTTCTTGTCGATGACTGGAATCATGTGACGGGACCACCTTGGCCGTTTGCCATGAAATCCTCTGACGCCAAAAGCATCAGGTGGGGACCATATGCACCGAACCCCAATGGAAACAGAGTGGCTCGGGCAGGGACAGTCCCCTAGGAT
>JALYRC010000166.1 GCA_030855555.1 Pseudomonadota bacterium | reverse complement strand
GCCGCCGTGCCCGGCCTGTTGTCGTGGTGGCTCGACCTGTTCCGCGGCTGGTCGGGCGAACCGAGCCTGCGCGAGACACTGACGTGGGTGTTCATGCTGACGCTGGCGAAGTTTCTGGCGGTGCTGTTCGCGATGAAGTGGCGGCCGCTGCGGATGGCGCTGACGCCCGGGGCGACCAAGACCCGGCGCGTGCGGCGGCGCGCGATCATGCTGTTCAAGACCGGCGCCGAGCGCCGCACCGTCGGGCGGACCGGCATATTGATTTACCTGTCGCTTGCCGAGCATCGCGCGGAGATCGTCGCCGATGAAGCGATCACGTCGGTGACCACGCCTGAGACGTGGGGCGAAGCAATGACGGCGCTGCTGACCGAAGTGAAGGCGGGGCGGCCAGGCGAGGGCATTGCCGCAGCGGTCGGGCTGATCGGCGAAGTGCTTGCGACGCATTTCCCGAAATCGAGCAGCGACACCAACGAAATCCCCGACAAACTAATCGAGCTCTGATGCCGCCTGAAGTGATGTGGCAGGGCAAGTATATGACCGCGCTTCGCGACGGGCGGTGGGAATATGTCCAGCGCGCGCGGGGGATGACTGCCGTCGTTATCCTTGCCGAGCATGAGGGCCAGGTCGTGCTGGTCGAGCAGCCGCGGGTTGCGATCGGGGGGCGATGCCTGGAGTTTCCCGCGGGGTTGATCGGAGACGTCGGCGGCGATGACAGTATCGAGGCTGCGGCGCGGCGCGAGCTGGCGGAGGAGACTGGCTTTGCTGCCGAACATATTGACATCGTTGGAGAGTTTTACAGCTCGCCGGGGATCATGACGGAAAGTTTTACCCTGGTGCGCGCATCGGGGCTGAGCCGGGTGAATGCCGGAGGCGGGGTAGATGGCGAGGATATCGTCACCCATCTGGTCGCGCGGAGCGAGATCGCCGATTTCATCGCCGCGAAGCGCGCCGAGGGGGTCGGGATCGACGTCAAACTGCTGCTGCTGCTTGGTGTGTCGATAGGCTGAGGCGGTTGCGCCTGGTTCAGGCGCGATGGCCTAAAGGGCTATCAAATAACGAATTTTCGGAGAGTTAGCGATGAAGTCGATGAACTGGAGCCGCCTTGCCGCGGTTGCGCTGATGAGTAGCGTGGCGATCATGCCCGCGGCCGCACTCGCGCAAAGCGCCGCAGCGACGGCGGTGCCGGACAATGTGCTGCTCAAGGACTTTGCCGGGCCGTTCGACGGCGTGCCGCAGTGGGATAAGGTCCGTGCCGCACAGTTCGACCAGGCGTTCGCCTTTGCGATCGACGAGCAGCGCCGCGAGATTGGCGCGATCACTTCCAATCGCGCCGCGCCGACTTTCGCCAATACCATCGAGGCGCTTCAGAAAACGGGCGATCGGCTCGACCGGGTCGAGACCTATTTCGGGCTGATGACGAGCAATGTCACGACCCCGGAATATCAGGCGCTCGACAAGACATGGTCGCCCAAATTGTCGGCGGCGTCGGATGCGATCCGCTTCGACCCGGCGCTGTTCGCGCGGGTCAAGGCGGTTTACGATGCCCGCAACAGCAGCGGGCTCGATGCAAAGCAGGTGCGGCTTGCAACCCGGGTTTATGAAAGCTTCGTGCGCAACGGCGCGGCGCTTAATTCCGCCCAGAAAGCGAAGCTTGGTCAGTATAATGAGCAATTGGCGACACTATTCTCCGACTTCAGCGACAAGGTGCTGGCCGACGAAAGCACCTACCTCGACGTGACCGAAGCCGAGATGACGGGGGTTCCCGCGGACGTGAAGGCGGCCGCCGCTGCCGCCGCAAAGGCGCAGGGCAAGAGCGGTTATGCGATCAAGAATACGCGGTCGGCGGTCGATCCGGTGCTGACCTTCGCCGACAATCGTGCACTGCGCGAAAAGGTGTTCAAGGCGTTCGTCAATCGCGGCGACAATAAGGGCGCCAACGACACCAATGCGACGATCGCCAAGATCGTCAAACTGCGCGCCGACCGGGCTCGACTGCTCGGCTTTGGCAGCCACGCCGAGTGGCGGATGCAGGACACGATGGCCAAGACGCCGGCCAAGGCGATGGACCTGATGCTGCGCGTGTGGCCAGCCGCCAAGGCGCGCGTGGCCGAGGAAGTGCGCGACATGCAGGCGCTCGCGACCAAGTCTGGCGCCAAACTGACCATCGAGCCGTGGGACTATCGTTATTATATGGAAAAGGTCCGCAAGCAGCGCTTCGACCTTAGCCAGGACGACATCAAGCCGCACTTCGAACTGTCGAACATGATCGATGGCATGTTCTGGGCCGCAGGCGAGCTTTACGGGCTCGACTTCAAGGAAAATACCGGCAGCGTTCCGGTCTTCCATCCCGACGTGCGGACGTTCGAAGTCCGCGACCGCAAGACCGGGGACGTTACAGGCCTGTTCTACATGGACAATTATGCGCGCGAGGGGAAACGCTCGGGCGCATGGGCGACGACCTATCGCAGCCGGTCAGGCCTGCTTGGCGACAAATTGGTGCTCGCGTCGAACAATAATAATTTCACCA
>JALYRC010000135.1 GCA_030855555.1 Pseudomonadota bacterium | reverse complement strand
ATGATCACGGGTGCGCCAATGACTCTGATCGAGCCGCGGCGCCTGCGAGCGGACTTCCTGCGCCGCGCTGTCAGCGAACTCAACCTCGACGCCGAAGTAAGCGAAATGAAGGCCGAGCGGTTGCCGGCGCATTTCGACAATATCACCGCTCGGGCGGTGGCCGAACTATCCAAACTGCTGGCCATTACCGAACATTTGGCCCAGCGCGGGACACGCTGGATTCTCCCCAAGGGCAAGAGCGCGCAGAAGGAACTGGAAGAGGCAGAGCAGTCGTGGCAAGGTGCGTTCACGCTGGTCCCGAGCCGGACTGGCGACGCGGCGATGATATTGCTCGCCGAGGGCGTGCGGCGGAGGGGAAAGCGATGATCACATTAGCGATCGCTAACCAGAAGGGTGGCGTCGGCAAGACGACGACCGCGATCAACCTCGCGACCGCACTTGCCGCGATCGGTTGGAAAGTCCTTCTTGTCGACCTCGATCCGCAAGGCAATGCCTCGACTGGGCTTGGCGTCATCCAGGCGATGATGAAACACTCGTCCTATGACGTGTTGCTTGGGGAGGTGAAGCTCGCCGAAGCCATCGTAGCGACGCAGGTGCCGAGGCTGGAGCTGCTTCCCGCGACGGTCGACCTGTCGGGTTCCGAAGTCGAGATGGTGAGCCTAGACGACCGCACGCACCGACTGAGCCAGGCGTTCGACGAGGCGCCGGAGGGCCGCTGGGACATCATCATGATGGACTGCCCGCCGTCGCTCGGCCTGCTGACGGTCAATGCTTTGGTGTCGGCGCGCTATCTCTTGGTGCCGTTGCAATGCGAGTTCTTCGCCCTCGAGGGACTTAGCCAGTTGCTCCAGACGGTCGAACGCATTCGCGTCGCGTTCAACCCCACGCTTTCGATCCTTGGTGTAGCTTTGACCATGTTCGATCGCCGCAACAATCTTTCACAGCAGGTCGCCGAAGATGTGCGCGCCTGCCTCGGCGGCGTGGTGTTCGAAACCGTTGTGCCGCGCAACGTCCGGCTAAGCGAGGCGCCGAGTCACGGACTGCCAGCACTGATCTACGATCTCAAATGCTCGGGCTCCGAAGCCTATGTCCGCCTTGCGAAGGAAATGATCGGGCGCTTGCCCCGGCCGATCGCCGCGGAGGCCGCATGAAAAAGGCCACAGGTCTCGGGCGCGGACTCTCGTCCTTGTTCGATGAGGCGGTGCGCGCGCCTCGCGAGGGCGAGCCCGTGATCGAGCGTGGCGGTGTCCGCGATATCGAAATCGCCCGGATCCGCCCCAACCCCGATCAGCCGCGCCAGCACTTCGATCAAGCGGCACTGGTCGAACTGGCTCAGTCAATCGCCGACAAGGGCGTGCTTCAGCCGATCCTGCTCCGCCCGGCGGGGGACGGGTTTGAGATCATTGCGGGCGAGCGCCGCTGGCGGGCCGCGCAGAAGGCCCAGCTTCATCAAATTCCGGCGCTGATCCGCGAGCTCGATGACGCAACGACCGCCGAAGTCGCCCTGATCGAGAATATCCAGCGCGCTGACCTCAATGCGATCGAGGAAGCCGAAGCCTATAAGCAGCTCATCCTCAAATATTCTCACAGCCAGGACGAGGTCGGACGGCTGGTCGGAAAGTCGCGCAGTCACGTCGCCAATCTACTCCGTCTGCTCGACCTGCCCGAGGACGTGCGCGGCCTGCTGCTGCGCGGCGACATTAGCATGGGCCACGCTCGGGCGGTGGCAACTTCGCCCCACGCCTCGGCGATCGCGGCGCAGATCGTTCGCGACGGGCTGTCGGTACGCCAGGTCGAGCAGCTGGCTCGCGCGGAAAAGCCGGTCAAAGCCACTTCGACTCGTGACACAACGGCGCGCCCGGTAGACGCCGACCTCGCCGCGCTCGAACGCCAGCTCGGCGATTTGCTTGGGCTTCGCGTGAAGGTCGCGCATGGCAAAAGCGGCGGCACGGTCGCGCTGCATTATTCGAGCCTCGATCAGCTCGACATGATCTGCCAGCGCCTGTCGGGCGAACCGATCTAGCGGCTGATCAGCGTCGCTGGCCGACGCGGGCCAGGGTAATGAGCGTTTCGGCCAGGCTCGCTTCCTCAGGCGCCTTGCTCAGCATTAGCTGGCGTTCGAGCGCTGCCACTCGGGCCGAGGCCGTCCCGACCCGCTCGGAGGACCACGCCGACAGCATTCGCCTTACGACCTCTTTATCCTTCCAGAACAATGCCTTACCCATTGACGTCAAGACGCCGTCAACGCTTTCGCCGCGCTCGACCCGAGCACGCAGCGGCGCCAGCATCATCAGCCGGCGCTGCAGCCCGCGGATCACGGGGATCGCTTCACTGCCGCCGCCGGGGAGCCGCACAAGCTCCTCGACCAGTGCATTCATCTGCCCGGCAAGCGCGAGATCGCCGAGCCTAAGGAAATTGCCCTCCGCGGCATCGGCCGAGAGCAGATCGAGCGTGTCATGGTCGAGATCGCACGGCGTCGCCGGCGCCGCACCAAGATAAAGCGCGAACTTCACCAGCTCGGACGCCGCAATCGCCTGGTTGCTGTTTGCCGCCGCCGCGACGCGCTGCGAAATATCCGGCGACAGGCGCAACCCGACCTCGCGCGCCAGATCGGCAATCACGCGGTCCATGTCGCGTCCCTCGGGGACGTAGGAGCAGTGCGCAAGCGCTGCCGCGTGACTCTCGGCCAGCTTGAGCAGGCCCGATGTCTTGCGCAACGCTCCGGCAATCGCGATGACCGCGCTCTCGCTCGCCGCCGCATCGAGCAAGGCGCTCACCCCCTCATATATTTCCTCGCCGGCGGGCTCGATCCACAACGCCCGCGCCCCGCCGAACAGCGCCAGCGCTCCGGCCTCGTCCGCCAGGCTTGCCGGGTCGCTCTTGACCGCACTTCCGACGACGACGAACTTCTCGGCATTGCCCAGCCCTTTCAGCAGCCGCATCGCCAGCGCGCGGGAGCCGGATTCGTCCGGGCCGTAGAACAGATAGAAGCGAATATCGGTCGGCGGCCGGTCCAATGTGGCACTTAGGCTCGACTTGACCGCTTTCATGGCTTCGTTGGTCGGTTCGCCGCATAAAGCGCCAGCCGCGCCACGATCTGATCCGCAACGACGCGCGACAGCCGTTCCAGCGCAGTCTGCTCGGCCGCGACTGTTGCATAAGGCGATGAGACCACGTCGATCCCGGCGTCCGACCCGGCGGTAGCGTCAAGCAGGACGAGCCCGGTCGACTGCTGGACCAGGCGGTAGCGCGCGCGAAGCGTCCGCCGTTCGCGAGTCACCGAACGGTCGCCGCGAATGCCGAAGCCGCTTATATCGTCATCCAGATCGACCTCGAGGCGGTAAGCCGCACCCGGATTCTCGCCGCCCAAGCGGTCGATCAGGGCGTTGCGGGTCAGCCAGCCGGCGCGATCGGGAATCGGCGCCACTTTTATATCCGACAGGGATCTCGCCACCTGGCCGTTCGCGCCACCGGCATAGATAGGCCGAAGGCCACACCCGCTGAGGCACAGGACAAGGGCAGCAAAGGCGAGCGAGCGGCTCATGCGACGATATTGACCAGCCGGTCCGGAACCACAATCACCTTGCGCGGCGCGGCACCAGCAAGCTGCGCCTGGACCTTGACCGAAGTCAGCGCCAGTGCCTCCGCGGCGTCCTTCGCAAGCCCGCGCGGCGCGACAATCGTATCGCGCAGCTTGCCGTTGATCTGGACCGCGATCGTGACTTCATCGTCAATCAGCAGGGCAGGGTCATACTCGGGCCAGGCTGCATCGGCGATCATCCCCGCCTCACCGCGCAGGGCCCACGCCTGTTCGGCAAGGTGCGGCGCTGCTGGCGCGGCGAGCAACAACAAGGTGCGGATTGCCTTATCCCGGCTCGTCGATGGCGCTGCCTTCTCGATTGCATTGGTCAACTCGTAAAGCGCTGCCACCGCCTTGTTGAACTGCAGCCCCTCGATTGCCTCGCCGACCGCCGCAGTCGCGCGCGCAACCTTCTTTTCGAGGGCAAGGTCTTCGCTTCCGCCGCCAATCGGAGCCGCAGCAAGCCGCCACACCCGCTGGACGAAGCGCGCGGCGCCTTCGATTCCGCCGATCGACCATTCGAGATCGCGCTCAGGCGGCGAATCCGACAGCATGAACCAGCGCACCGCATCGGCCCCGTAACGATCGAGGATCGGTTCGGGATCGATAGTGTTCTTCTTCGACTTGGACATTTTCTCGATCCGCCCGCGCTCGACTTCGGCGCCGGTTGCGGCCTCGATCACTCCACCGCCGTCGCTGACGCGGATCTCGTCGGGCGAAAGCCAGCGGCCGTCGGTGCTTTTGTACGTTTCGTGAGTCACCATCCCTTGCGTGAACAGTCCCTTGAACGGCTCCTTGACCGACAATTTGCCGATGCGCTCAAGCGCGCGGGTCCAGAAGCGCGCGTAGAGCAAGTGGAGAATGGCATGCTCGACCCCGCCGATATATTGCCCGACCGGCAACCACGCCTCGGCCTCGGCCCGGTCGAATGGCGCGTCCTCGGGCTGGCTTGCAAAGCGGATGAAGTACCAGGACGAGTTGACGAAAGTGTCGAGCGTGTCGGTCTCGCGCCGCGCGGGTGCGCCGCATGCGGGGCAATCGACCCTGCCCCACGTCGGATGCCGGTCGAGCGGATTGCCCGGAACGTCGAAGCCGACATCCTCGGGCAAGACGATCGGCAATTGATCGCGCGGCACCCCGACCGGGCCACATTCCTGGCAATGAATGACCGGGATCGGCGTGCCCCAGTAACGCTGGCGCGATACGCCCCAGTCGCGCAGCCGATATTGTGTCTTGCCTTGGCCCCAGCCGGCGGCTTCGGCGCGGCGGATGATCTCGGCGCTTGCGTCGGGGCTCGACAGCCCGTCGAGGAAGTCCGAATTGACCGCCACGCCATGCCCGGTTTCCGCTTCGACCACCGGCTGGTCGGCCAGCACAGTCTCCTCGGCAACCACCCGGCGGATCGGTAATTGATATTTGTTCGCAAACTCAAAGTCCCGCACGTCATGCGCCGGCACGCCGAACAAGGCGCCGGTCCCATAGTCCATCAACACGAAATTCGCGATCCACACCGGCAAGCGGCGCTCGTGGTCGAGCGGGTGAATCACTTCAACCCCGGTATCGTGCCCCAATTTCTCGGCTGTCTCGATTTCGGCGGCCGTCGTCCCGCCCTTGCGGCAGCGGTCGAGGAAATTGGCGATCGCGGGGTCCGTTGAAGCGAGCGCCAACGCCATCGAGTGGGCCGGGGAGATGGCAACGAAGCTCGCGCCGAAGATGGTGTCCGGGCGGGTGGTGAAGACTTCAAGCTCGTTCGAGGTCGAACCCGGCGGATCGCCGGCGACGCGGAAGGAGAATTGCAGCCCCTTGCTCTTGCCGATCCAGTTTTCCTGCATCAGCCGAACCTTGTCCGGCCATTGCGCAAGATCGCCGAGCCCGGCGAGCAATTCCTCGGCAAAGTCGGTAATCTTCAAAAACCATTGCGACAATTTGCGCCGTTCGACCGGCGCACCCGACCGCCAGCCCTTGCCGTCGATGACCTGTTCATTGGCGAGCACGGTCATGTCGACCGGATCCCAATTGACCTCGCTTTCCTTGCGGAACACCAGGCCCGCCGCCATCAAGTCCAAGAACAAGGCCTGCTCATGGCCATAATATTCGGGCTCGCAGGTCGAAAGCTCGCGGCTCCAGTCGATTGCGAAGCCAATGCGCTTCAACTGGTCGCGCATTGCCGCGATATTGGCGCGGGTCCAGGCGCCGGGATGGACCTTCTTCTCCATTGCGGCATTTTCGGCCGGCATTCCGAACGCGTCCCAGCCCATCGGGTGGAGCACTTCAAAGCCCTGCATGCGGCGAAAGCGCGCCAGCACGTCGCCCATGGTGTAATTACGCACATGGCCCATGTGGATGCGCCCCGACGGATAGGGGAACATCTCAAGGACATAGGCCTTGGGCTTTGGGCTGCTCGAATCGGCGACAAAGCTTGCCGCATCGACCCAGCGGGCTTGCCACGCGGCATCGGCAACCGCGGGATCGAAGCGGTCGGTCATTGAGTGCGGGCCTTATCCGGCGATGCTGCCGCGGCGCAGGTCACGGGCGCGGGTGAGGATGATGTCCTCAAGCTTCTGGACGGTGGCAGCGGCGACCGGCACCGCGACCCATGCGCCGCCCTGGTTGACCTGGCGGCTTGCCGCGACGCGCAGTGCATCGGCGCGCAGTTCCTGGTCGAGGATCGACACGGTCAGTTTGACGCGCTCGCCAGGATTGTTGGGCCGGCTGTACCAGTCGGTGACGATCACCCCGCCGCGCGAATCCGCGCTAAGCAAAGGTGCGAACGACAGAGTGTCGACCGCGGCGCGCCACAAATAGCTGTTTACGCCGATGGTGGTGGTTGCTGAAGGGGCGAGTCGGGTGGGGGCGGAACGTCCGACCCCGCAGCCGGCAAGCATGATTCCCGACAGGGCAAGGATGGCAATGCGGTGGGTAAGGCGGGTCATGCGCTCTTCCTGGTAAGGATGGTATGGGACGCGTTATAGATGCTCGGACCGGCGCGGCAAGCTGGCAGCACATATTGCTACCGAAGGGGGCGAACATCGGATTGTGCCTGCGATGTCACAGCTGCGATAATAGAGTCCGCGAGTCATGGAACTGTCAGCCTTGCGAAGCTATATATATTCCACGCAAGGAGTGAGTCGTGAGCGGCATTCAGGGGATCAAGGCAGGAGTTGGGGTGGCCATGACGGCCCTTGCCCTCATTGCCGTGCCCGCGATCGCCGCGTCGGCTGGCAAGTTGCGCCCTCCTGCAGTGGCGATTTCGTTCGACCGGATCGCGACCTTCACGCCGGCTTCCGCTGATCCGCGGCTTGCGGCGGCATTCGCCGGTCGCGGCGCGGCAACCGAAAGCTTCAAGTTCACCCCGGCTGCGGCCAAGGGTCGTCCCTCGCAAATTCGCGTCGCAGTGCGCGCCCGCGGGCTTTCGCCGGTTCGCGGCCGCCCGGTCGAGGTCGCCACGGCTCCCGTCGCCAATGCGATCACCCCTGCCAGCTTCAGCCTTGGCGCTTCGGTCGGCTGGAAGCGGTTCGCGCTCGCCGGCGACGTCGCCAAGGTATCGAGCCCCGATCCCGCAATCGGCAACCGCAATAGTGCAGTCGTCGGCGTCAGCTATAATCTCAAGAAGTTCACTGGCCGGGTCGCGCTTGGCTCGGAACGCGGCAACGGGCGCATTCCTGCACTGTCGCAACCTGACAACGTCTCGGTCGATGTCGGTGCGGCCTATAATGTGAGCCGGAAAATTGCCGTCACCGGCGGTGTTCGCTACCAGGTTGACCAGGACCGTGTCTCCACGCTCGCCGACCAGCGCCGCGACAGCCAGGCTGTCTACGTCGGAACCGCCTTCAAATTTTAGCATGATTGAGTGCTTCGCGCCGGCTAAATGGTAGCCGTCCCGGAGACTTTAGTGACTTTAGGACCGTAAGAGCGGCTATTCGCTCCACGCGCGGATTGCGGCCCAGCCGTGAAAACCGGCGTCAATCGCGTCATTTCCCCGCTTTTTATCGATTCCTCCAAGCGCAATCGCGGGCACTCCGGACATTCGCGCCAACAGCAGCGCCTGCTCCATGCCGAGCGCTTTCGCCCCGGGATGCGACTGAGTGGCAAACACGGGGGACACAAATATTAGGTCGGCACCAGCCGCAGCTTCGGCTTCCCGCGCATTGTGGACCGATCGGCTGACCAGCAATCCATCCGCATCGCCTTGGGGATTATGCACCATCTGCGCCTTGATCTCGCGCGCCAGCCCGACATCGCCCGCCACCGCCAGCATCAATCCGCGCTCACTGCACGCCGCCGCGACATGCCTGGCGAAGGCCCGGTCGGACCGATGATGCCGCAACACCACTCCGCCCCAGCTTGGTACCCGGTCGATCGCTTGCCACAGCGCATCGCCAAGCGCGCGGTCGCTCATCAGCCATATCGCGGGCAAGGTCTGGCGGTCGGGCATCGCGCTTCCTATAGCGCGGGCCATGAGTGATGCCGCAACCCGCCTCGCAAATGTTCGCGCCGAAATTGTCCGCGCTGCGAAGACGGCGCGCCGTGATCCTGCCGACGTCACGCTCGTGGCAGTGTCCAAGCGGCGTCCGGCCATTGAGATCGAGGCGCTGATCGAGGCCGGTCAATCCGACTTCGGCGAAAGCCGGGTACAGGAAGCCGAGGAGAAATGGCCGGCGCTTCGGGTCGCCTACCCGCATGTCCGCCTACACATGATCGGCCAGCTCCAGTCGAACAAGGCAGCCGAGGCCGCAGCCCTGTTCGACGTCATCCACTCGCTCGACCGCCGCTCCCTGCTCGACGCGCTTGCCGCCGCTCCGCACCATCCCCCGGCCTACGTCCAGGTCAACGTCGGTGAGGAAGTCCAGAAAGGCGGAGTGAGCCTAAGCGAGCTCGCGGCCTTTCTTGCCGCCGTGCGCGCGACGCCGGTCCCGCTTGCCGGGCTCATGGCCATCCCGCCGCTCGGTCTTGAGCCCGGCCCCTTTTTCGCATTCCTCGATGAATTGGCGCGCCGCCACAATGTCAGCGGGCTGTCGATGGGCATGTCGGGCGACTATCCAACCGCCGTCACGCTCGGTGCAACGGTGGTCCGCGTCGGCACGGCCTTGTTCGAAGATTAAGCGAACTCCGTGACCGACCCGCTTCAGATCCTTCACGACCGCTTCGGCTTCTCCCACTTCCGCGGAGTACAGGAACAGGTGGTCGCGCGCGCCATGGCGGGCCAGCACGTGCTTGCCGTCATGCCGACCGGTGCCGGCAAGTCGCTGACCTACCAGCTTCCAGCCTTGGCCCGCCCCGGCACCGGGATCGTCATCTCGCCACTGATCGCACTGATGCACGACCAGGTCCGCTCGGCCGAAGCCTTCGGTATCCGCGCCGCTGCATTGACCAGCCTGAGCGAGGATCCGCGCACCATTCGCGATGCGCTTCGCGATGGCGAACTCGATTTGCTCTACGTCGCACCCGAGCGCGCAAGCGGCGAGGGCTTCGCGCAACTGCTCCAGGAAACCGAAATCGCACTATTCGCGATCGACGAAGCCCATTGCGTCAGCGAATGGGGCCATGACTTCCGCCCCGACTATCGCTTGCTCCGGCCCTTGCTCGACCGATTCCGCGACGTTCCGCGCCTGGCGTTGACGGCAACCGCCGACCGCCGCACGCGCGCCGACATTCTAGCCCAGCTTGGCATTCCCGAAGACGGAATGATCATTGCCGGTTTCGATCGCCCCAACATTCGCTATCATGTCGTCCCGCGCGACGGGGTCGGCGCGCAGCTCAAGACCCTACTCCACGATCATAAGGGGCCGGGCATCATCTATGCGACCAGCCGCGTCGCGACCGAGAAGATTGCCGAGCAGCTTGGCCGCACCGGACGCGCGACCCGTGCCTATCATGCCGGGCTCGACGGAGCAGTCCGGCAGCGCAACCAGTCCGCCTTCGTCGCCTCCGAAGACATGGTGATTGCCGCGACGGTGGCTTTCGGCATGGGGATCGACAAGCCCGACGTCCGTTTCGTCGCCCACGCCGGAGCGCCCAAGTCGATCGAGGCTTATTATCAGGAAACCGGCCGGGCGGGCCGCGACGGCGATCCGGCCGAGGCGTGGCTGTTCTGGGGCGCTGACGACTTCGCCCGCGCACGCCGCCGCATCGAGACCGAGGTCGAGCCTGACCGCCGCCCGGGTGAGCGCGAACGACTCAACGCGCTTGCCGGCTTCGTCGAGGCCGCGACGTGCCGCCGCGCGATCCTGCTTCGCCATTTCGGGGAGGAGCCTGCGGCGAACTGCGGCAATTGCGATAATTGCCTCAATCCCCCGGCCACCATCGACGTCACGGAAGTGGCGCAGAAACTGCTCTCGGCCGCGTTCCGGACCGAAATGCGTTTCGGGGTCGCCCATCTCGCCGCCGTCCTTGGCGGCGATGACAATGAGAAAGTCCGCCAGTTCGGGCATCATAAGCTATCGGTGTTCAACATTCTCAAGGCCGACGAACTGGCGCTGGTGCGTCCGGTCGCGCGCTCGCTGCTTGCGCGAGACGCACTCCGCAGCGACGATTATGGCGGCCTCAGCTTTGGTCCGGGCGCCAAGCCGATCCTGAAGGGCGAAGAGCGGCTGGTGATTGCCGTCCCTCCCAAGAAGACCCGCTCCTCGCGCAGCGGTAACGCCGCGGCGGGCGACTTGCCGCACGATCCTTTGTTCGAGGCTCTGCGCGCATGGCGCCGCGCCCGCGCCAAGGAGCAGGGCGTGCCACCTTATGTGATCTTCCACGATTCGACCCTGCGCGAGGTTGCGGCGGTCAAGCCATCGACGCATGCGGACCTTTCGCGGATCGAGGGAATCGGCGATACCAAGCTCGACCGGCATGGCGAGTCGCTGCTCGGGGCACTCGCATCGGCGATGGAGAATGATCATGGCGCATGAGCTTGACCGACTGACCGAAGTCAGTGCCCAGATCGCTCCTTCGGAGGTCGCCGGATTGAAGGCACGGGGCGTGACGATGATCGTCAACAACCGCCCCGATGACGAGGATGTCGCCCAGCCCACCAGCGCGGAGATCGAAACTGCGGCTCACGAAGCTGGGATCGACTATCGCCATGTCCCGATCACACGGGGCATCGGTCCGGCCGATGTCGAGGCAATGCGCAACGCCATCCATGAAGCTGGCGAAGGAAGATTGTTCGCATTTTGCCGCTCGGGCAATCGCTCGGCGCTCGCCTGGGCAGTCGCCAAAAGCGAGGATGGGACAAGCCGCGCGGAGCTTGAGCAATGCGTCTCGCGGGCTGGCTTCGACCTTGGGGCAGTGTCCCACCTGCTGAGGGACTAGGCTCCGAGGATGTCCGCCGCCTGTTCGGCGTCCTGGTCACTGACCATCAGCCGGACCGCGACCAACCCGCCACCGCCGAAAAAGCTGTTCGCCTCCGCGTCGAAGATGAAAGCTTCGATTTCACGGTCCAGCAAGGCAAGGCGGGCGAGGTCGGCTTCGACCCGCGACCCGAAGCGCGCCAGCTCGACGAGGCTCATCGCCGCGCATCCGCGCTCGGGCTCAACCGCCGGTTCCGCCCACCGTTAGGCCGTCGATCAGCAAAGTCGGCTGACCCACGCCGGCGGGGACCGACTGGCCACCCTTGCCGCATACCCCGACCCCTTCATCGAGCGCCATGTCATTTCCAATGCCCTTGACTCGGGTGAGTACGCTTGGCCCGTCGCCAATCAGCGTGGCGCCCTTGATCGGGGCACCGATGCGGCCATTCTCGATCTTGTAAGCCTCGGTGCAGGAAAAGACGAATTTGCCGCTCGTAATGTCGACCTGCCCGCCACCGAAGCTCTTGGCGAAAATGCCGTCCTTCACTCGCGTGACGAGCTCGGCCGGGTCATCGCTTCCCCCAAGCATGAACGTGTTGGTCATTCGCGGCATCGGGGCGTGTGCAAAGCTTTCGCGGCGGCCATTGCCGGTTGGCTGAACACCCATCAAGCGCGCGTTGAGGCGATCCTGGAGATAGCCCTTGAGTATGCCATCCTCGATCAGCACGTTGCGCTGGGTCGGTGTGCCTTCATCGTCGATACTAAGCGATCCGCGGCGGCTCTCGATCGCCCCTTCGTCGATCACCGTAACCCCGGGCGCCGCGACCTGCTGGCCGATGCGCCCCGCAAAGGCCGAAGTGCCCTTGCGATTGAAGTCCCCCTCAAGGCCATGGCCGACGGCTTCGTGAAGCAATATGCCACACCAGCCGGGCCCAAGCACGACCGGCATTTCGCCCGCAGGTGCAGCGACGGACTCGAGGTTGACCAAGGCCTGTGCCAGCGCCTCGTCGATCGCTCGATTCCACGTCGCCGGCTCGAACAGGCGGTTATACAGATAGCGTCCGCCAAGCCCGAAACTCCCGGTCTCCCGCCGCTCGCCCTTCTTGGCAACGATCGAGACATTGAGCCGAACCAGCGGCCGGACGTCGGTCGCCACGAAGCCGTCGGCGCGAACAATCTCGATCACGCTCCACGATCCCGACAGCATCACGCTGACCTGGGCGACGCGAGGATCGCGGGCTCGGGCTGCCGCATCGATTTCCTGGCACAAGGCGACCTTGCGCGCGAACGGGATTGCCGCGAGCGGATCGTCGCTTCCATACATCGAACGATTGGTGCGCGGCGGCGATGGCGCAAAGCTGCCCTTGGCTGGATCGAGCAACTTAAGGGTCAAGGCGGCGCGGTCGATCGCTGCAGCGCTGATTTCATTGGCATGGGCGAAAGCGGTCATCTCGCCAGACACGCCGCGCAAGCCGAAGCCTGAATCGCTGTGATAATCGGCGGTCTTCAACCGGCCATCGTCGAAGCCAAAGGATTCGGAAAGGCGATACTGGAGGTAGAGTTCGCCATCGTCATGCGAGGCGAGGTGGCGCGCTGCGAGCCGCAGCGCCGTGTCGGGGTCAAGCTCGCGATAAAGGAAGCTGCGCGGATCGATGCTCATGCCGCGCTTGGACTGGCCTGGTCTGCCGGACCGCCTTCCAGCACGAAGCGACGGTCGCAATAACCGCATTCGACGAAGCCCTTTTCGTCGATGCGCAGGTATACCCGGGGATGACCCAAAGCCGCGTCGATGACGCCGCTGCCGTCGCACGCGACCTTATGGGTTTTGACCCGGATGAATTCAGGGGGCGGTTGCATGGCCTAGACCTAGCAACCACCCCCCGACGTTTCAATAAGTGACGACTTATTGCGTGTTATGCTTACGGATATTCGGCAGTGACACTGAAATCCGCTTCATACTCACCGTTGGGCTGACCTGCGGCGATCTCGAATGTTCCGCCGACGCCGACCGTAAAGACTCCGCTCGTCCCGATCGTCCGCGTGGCGCCTCCACTATCGAATACCAGGTCGCTGACGAGAATTTTGTCGTTAGCTGCACTAAGAAGGAAGCTATCGGCCGGTGGGGTAAGCGTCAGGGTAACTTGCTGATTTACGGTGCCGGCGCCAACGAAGATCGCTCGGCCGCCCGGATTGGCTGTGACCTGTGTCACGCCGCCGGAGACGGTGCGACTGCCGTCATTGGCGTTGATCGTGACGTCGCCCAATGTAGTGCTGGCAAGGATGGTACCGAAGTCGAGGTCCTCGTCCTTGGTCAGCGTCAGCGGCTGGAGGACCAGCCCGCGCGCCAAAGCCGTGGCCGTATCAGTGACAGGAGGAGGGGTCGGGGTGGTCTGGGCGAGGGCAGGCGAGGCGAAAACGGCGGTAGCAGCCAAGGCTGCAAGGCAAAAATTGAAGCGCATAATCTGGTTCCCGGCAAGGTTGATAAGTGACGCTAAGATGGGGGTCGCGCCTAAACAGGCTTTCAAGAAGGGAGGTAAAAGGAAAATTTACCTTGCCTCTTCAGTCGCGTTTGCGACCTCGGGCGGCCTTCAGCACTGCCTGCAGCGGCGCAATCGCGAATTTCGGCCCACCATGGTTAAGCCAAGGTTGAGCACCCTCGGCAACCTCGTCGAGTCCACGACTCGGGTGGCTTCCGCGACGGGATTTGCAGCGCTATGCGAATCGGGATGACCACTTCCCTCGACGCCGCGATCCGCATCGACCGCCTTGGCAAGACCTACGCGTCCAAGGGTAGCCCATCCAAACGCGCCCTCGACGATGTCAGCTTCGACGTTCCGCGCGGGCAGATATTCGGCCTGCTCGGTCCCAATGGGGCGGGTAAATCGACGTTGATCAACATCCTTGCCGGGCTGGTCACCAAGACCAGCGGGTCGGCGACGGTGTGGGGCTTCGACCTTGACCAGCACCCGCGCAATGCCAAAAGATCGATCGGGATCGTTCCCCAGGAATTGCTGTTCGACCCTTTCTTCACGCCGCGCGAGGCGCTTGAGATCCAGGCCGGAATGTATGGCGTCCCAAGGCCCGATCGAATTACCGATGCTTTGCTTGCCGCGGTCCATCTCAGCGACAAGGCCGACGCTTACGCCCGCACGCTTTCAGGCGGCATGAAGCGCCGCTTGCTGGTCGCCAAGGCGATGGTCCACTCACCCCCCATCCTCGTGCTCGACGAACCGACTGCCGGGGTCGATATCGAACTTCGCCAGCAGCTGTGGGATTATGTGAAAGGGCTTAACCGGCAGGGGGTAACGGTCGTGCTGACCACTCATTACCTCGAAGAAGCCGAACAATTGTGCGACCGGATCGCCATCATCAATCATGGCAAGTTGATCGCCAACGAACCGACGCGCGACCTCATTGCCAAGGCGCAGGACAAGGCCGTGGTAGTCGAGGTCGACCGCGATGTCGCCGGCGCCCCCGATGCGCCATGCTTCGACCGGGTCGTCCAGACCGGCCCGCGAACGCTCGAAATCACCTACCGCAAGGACCGCGTCAACGCCGGCGAAGTTCTGGCGGCGCTTGGCGCAGCGGGGCTCGGCATCGTTGACGTGTCGACCCGCGATCCCGATCTGGAGGACGTCTTCCTGGCGCTGACCCGGGCGGACGCGGCTTGAGCAATTTCGACGTTCTGATCATCGGCTCGGGCGCTGCCGGGCTGACCGCCGCGCTTACGCTTGCGCCAACCCTCAAGGTCGGCGTAATCGCCAAGGGTGCCTTGAACGAAGGCGCAACCGGTTGGGCGCAGGGGGGCGTCGCTGCAGTCCTTGAGGATGGCGACACCTTCGAAAACCACGTCCGCGACACGATGGACGCGGGCGCGGGCCTCAATAATCGCGCGATCGTCGAGCATGTCGTGTCCGAAGCCCCGGCCGCCATTGCTCGGCTGGCCGCGCTTGGCGTGCCGTTCAACCTCAGTGACAATGGTGAGGGGTGGCATTTGACTAGGGAGGGTGGCCACAGCCACCGCCGCATCGTCCATGTCGCGGACGCCACCGGCTGGGCGATCCAGCAGGCGCTTGAGAAGGCCGCCGTCGCGCACCCCAACATCACGCTCGTTCCGGACATGGTCGCGATTGACCTGATCACTGGCCGTCATGCGGCCGACTTCACCACCTCGGGCGCGGTCCACGGCCTGTACGCCTACAACCGCCAGTCCGGCCTGGTCGAAACGCTGCTTGCCCGGGCGACGATCCTTGCCACCGGCGGGGCGGGGCGAACTTACCTCTATTCGACCGCACCGCGAGGCGCGACCGGGGACGGGATCGCAATGGCCTGGCGTGCGGGCTGCCGCGTATCGAACATGGAATTCATGCAATTCCATCCGACCTGCCTGTACAATTTGTCGGTCAAGAATTTCCTCATCACCGAAGCAGTGCGCGGCGAAGGCGGGATACTGGTCCACCCCAAGACTGGTCACCGGTTCATGCCCGACTATGACGAGCGCGGCGAACTTGCGCCGCGCGATATCGTCGCCCGCGCGATCGACAGCGAGATCAAGCGTGACGGCCTTGATTATGTTCACCTCGACATCAGTCACCGCGAACCAGAGTTCGTCAAAGCGCACTTCCCGAACATCTACGAAAAGCTCCTCGGGCTCGGGATCGACATTACGAGGGAACCCATCCCTGTCGTCCCGGCGCAGCATTACACCTGCGGCGGGGTGCTGGTAGACATACACGGCCGGACCGATGCGCCCGGCCTCTACGCCGCGGGTGAGGTCAGCCAGTCGGGGCTCCATGGCGCGAACCGCCTTGCCTCGAACAGCTTGCTCGAATGCTTCGTCTTCGGGGAAGCGGCGGCAAGGCACATCCTTGCGCACCTCGACGACTTGCCCCGGGTGCCTGCCGTCCATCCGTGGGACGAAAGCCGGGTCACCGACAGCGACGAGGAGGTCGTGATCCAGCAATGCTGGGGCGAAATCCGCCGCTTCATGTGGAATTTCGTCGGCATCGTCCGCTCGACCAAGCGCCTCGAACGCGCCAGGAAC
>JALYRC010000122.1 GCA_030855555.1 Pseudomonadota bacterium | reverse complement strand
GCCATCGACCGGCCATACAAGCGCGGCGCGGCGGAGGATGCCGCCTTCCTGATGAAGCAGGCCGACAGCGTCATAATCGTGCCCGGCTACGGCATGGCGGTCGCGCAGGCGCAGCACGTGCTTCGCGAAATGGGCGATCTGCTCAGGAAGGAAGGGGTCAAGGTCAAATATGCCATCCACCCGGTCGCGGGGCGGATGCCGGGGCATATGAATGTCCTGCTCGCCGAGGCTAACGTACCTTATGACGAAGTGTTCGAATTGGAGGACATCAATAGCGACTTCTCGCAAGCCGATGTGGCGTTCGTGATTGGCGCCAACGATGTTACCAATCCCGCCGCGAAGACCGACAAGAGTTCGCCCATCTACGGCATGCCGGTTCTCGACGTGGAAAAGGCGCGGACTGTCTTGTTCATCAAGCGATCGATGGGGGGGGCGGGTTACGCCGGAGTCGATAATGAGCTTTTCTATCGCGATAATACGATGATGCTGCTGTCCGACGCCAAGAAGATGGTGGAGCAGATCGTCAAGGCCTTGGGCTGAAGCGGATCGTCGCCTTCGGGTGAACGAGGCCAAGAGTTTCTGGGTTAAAGCCCCCAGCCGGATGCCCCGGCAGGGGCACGTCGGGGAGGGCATAAAATGAAGAAGTTGGGAATCATCGGCGGCGCGAGCTGGTCATCGACCGCGCTATATTATGACCAGATCAATCGCGGCGTGGCCGCTCGGTTGGGTGGGCTGCATAGTGCGCGGCTGGTGATTGAAAGCTTCGACTTCGAGGACGATTATGCCCGATTCCACCGCAGCGGCGACTGGGACGGGGCGACGAAGGTCGTCGTTGCAGCGGCCGGGCGTTTGAAGCAGGCGGGAGCCGACGGCCTACTTCTCGCCTCAAATACCATGCACAAGAGCTATGACGCGGTCGCCGCAACTACTGGCCTTCCGGTGCTCCACATTGGCGAAGCGACCGGGGAGCGATTGACCGCGGACTCGCGCACCCGGGTTGCTTTGCTCGGCACGCGCTTCACCATGACCGAGCCCTTCCTGCGCGAACGCTACGAGCAACGCGGGATCCAGCTCGCACCGATCGACGCCGATTGGCTCCGGGAGGTCGATCGAATCATCTACGAGGAACTGGCCGGCGGGCGGGTCGTCCGTGAAAGCCAGCGAAAGCTGAAGACATTGATGACCGAGCTGGGCAAAAAGAAGGTCCAGGCGGTCGTGCTCGGCTGCACCGAACTGGTGATGGCGGTCGACAAATATTCCAACGTACTGCCGGTCTACGACACGACCTCCATCCATGCCCGGGCGGCGGTCGAGTGGATATTGGATGATGAGGAACAATCGCGCGCGGCGGCCTGACGGTGTGCCGGTCTTAGTCGATCGCGGCAGCGGTCCAGGGCACCCCTCGCAACGCAACGCGCGAACCCCTAAGTCATTTCAGTGAGCAAAGCCGACCGTCCCGATCAGCCCAACGCCGCATCGCGCTTCAATGAGGAGGCGGCGACTTATGCCGTTCGGGGCAGCGACGCGCCCGACTTAGAGGTCGGCGTCGCAGCGATCCGCAATGTGTTGAAAACTCTTCCGGCGCGGCCCGGCGTGTATCGGATGCAGGACGCCAAAGGCGACATCTTGTACGTCGGCAAGGCGCGCGCATTGAAACAGCGCGTTACCAATTATACGCAGGTGGCGCGGCTGTCGAAGCGGCTGCAGCGGATGGTCAGCCAGACGCGCGCAATGACGATCGTCACGACCCGGACCGAGGCCGAAGCGCTGCTGCTCGAGGCACAATTGATCAAGCGCTTCCGCCCGCCATACAATGTGCTGCTGCGCGACGATAAAAGCTTTCCCTTCATCCTGTTGCGTGAGGATCATGCCTTTCCACGGGTCCAGAAGCATCGCGGTGCGCGGCGCGCCAAGGGGCAATATTATGGGCCGTTCGCAAGCGCCGGATCGGTCACGACGACCCTCAACGCGCTTCAGAAGCTGTTCCTGCTACGAAGCTGTTCGGACAGCTTTTTCGCAAACCGGTCGCGACCATGCCTGCTCTACCAGATCCGCCGCTGCTCTGCGCCGTGCGTTGGAAGGATCGAGGCGCCCGATTATGCCGAGCTTGTCGCCGACGCGAAGAATTTCCTCGCCGGCAAGTCCACCGGTGTTCAGGCGCGGCTTGGCAAGGCGATGGCCGAAGCCGCGGAGAAGAGAGATTATGAGCTCGCCGCCGTATATCGCGACCGGCTGCGCGCGCTGACCTATGTGCAGGGCTCGCAAACGGTTCACGCCGAGGGTCTTGGAGATGGCGATATCTTCGCACTTGCCAGCAATTCGGGGCAGATGTGCATCCAGGCCTTCTTCATTCGCGGCGGGCAAAATTGGGGGCATCGCAGCTTCTTCCCGGCGCACACTGCCGACGTGCCCGAAGACGAAGTATTGGCGAGCTTCCTAGTCCAGTTTTACGAAGACGTTCCACCACCGCGCCGGATCCTGCTCGACCGCGAACTGCCCGAGGGCGCGCTAATCGCCGAAGCGCTGTCCGAGCGTGCGGAGCGCAAGGTCGAGCTCGACATGCCGCAGCGCGGGTCGCGCCGGAGACTGGTCGACCAGGCAAGCCGCAACGCCGTCGAAGCGCTCGAGCGGCGCCTTGCCGAGAGCACGACCCAAGGCAAATTGCTTCGCGAACTGGCCGATACGTTCGAGCTTGCCGAACCGCCCAAGCGGATCGAGGTTTATGACAATAGCCACATCATGGGCACCAATGCGACGGGCGCGATGATCGTCGCCGGGCCGGAAGGGTTTCGCACCAACCAGTATCGCAAATTCAACATCAAGAGCGACATCACGCCGGGCGACGACTTCGGGATGATGCGCGAAGTGCTCGAGCGGCGGTTCGCGCGGCTTGAAAAGGATGATCCCGATCGCGCGTCGGGCGAATGGCCCGACCTGCTGCTCATCGACGGCGGCAAAGGGCAATTGTCGACGGTCTGCGAGATATTGGAGAATGCCGGGGTTCACGACATTCCGGTGGTCGGCGTGGCCAAGGGGCCGGACCGCAATGCAGGTCGAGAGACGTTCCATTTGCCCAATGGGCGCGAGATCACCTTTCCGCCTAACGCACCCTTACTGTTCTACCTCCAGCGGCTCCGCGATGAAGCGCATCGCTTCGCGATCGGCACTCACCGTGCAAAGCGGGCAAAGAGCTTGACGACTTCCAGCCTGGACGAAGTTCCCGGGATCGGGCCCAACCGCAAGCGCGCCTTGCTGATGCACTTCGGCACGGCGCGGGCGGTAAAGGGTGCGGCGCTCGAGGATCTTGAGCGCGCACCGGGCATATCGAAAGCGATGGCCCGTCAGTTGCACGATTATTTCCACCCGCGTGGCTAGCCGGCGCGCCTGAATGCGCTTCACGGCGTCCGCGATTATCGTGTCGCTCCGCCCGCACGGCGAAGCCGGCGCCGTCGTGCGGATGATGACTCGCGATCATGGACTTCAGGCAGCCTATGTTCGCGGTGCGCGCGGACGGCGGATGCGACCGGTGCTAGTGCCGGGCAATCTGGTCGAGGCAAACCTCAGCGCGCGGGCCGAAGGGCAATTGGCCCAGGCGACGGTCGAGATGGTCCATAGCCGAGCGCCGCTGCTTGGCGAAGCGCTGCCTGCCGCAGCGATCGACTGGGCATGCGCGCTTACTGCGACCGTATTGCCTGAAGGTCAGCCTTATGGGCGGCTCTACGACGCGCTCGATGGTCTGCTCCGCGTGATAGAAGCAGCGCCAGCGGCGAGCGGATGGGGCGCGGCGTTAGTGCGCTTCGAACTCTTGTTGCTTGCCGAGCTCGGCTACGGGCTTCAGCTCGACCGTTGCGCGGTCAGCGGCGACAATCATGACCTCATTGCGGTGAGCCCGCGATCCGGACAGGCCGTTGGTGCTCAAGCGGCGGCACCGTATCACGGCAAGCTCCTGCCATTGCCTACTTTCGTTCGCGAGGGGGGACAGGCGGGATGGCCGGATATAATCGACGGCCTCGCCTTGAGCGGGCATTTCCTGATGCGGGACCTGATCACTGATCGCGCCGCACCAGTTGCAGCGGCACGCGAACGGCTGATCGAGCGCTTGCGCCGGGCAGCAGGACTGGCCTAGCCTGCCCAATGGCCGATATCATGACCGCATTATTTCCTTATCACGCCGAAACCGCAGGCGTGATGGTGCGCGTCGCCGTTGCTTATCTAGCGGACCAATCGTCGCCAGCGGCACGGCGGTGGTTTTGGTCCTACCATATCCGCATCGAGAACCGACGTGAGGACACTGTGCAATTGCTTGCTCGCCACTGGGTGATCAAAGACATGACCGGCTTCGTGCATGAGGTGCGCGGCGAGGGCGTGGTTGGCGACACCCCGTCGATCGAGCGGGGGGCAAGCTATGACTATGTCTCGGGATGCCCGCTGGAAACGCCAGCGGGCGTGATGGCGGGGACGTTTCACATGGTCGATGAGCAAGGCTCGCCGTTCGATATTGAAATTCCTGCGTTCGAACTAGCAACGCCAGACTGACATCTTACGCTTTCAGCGACTGGCCACCCTAATTTGCTCCAAGAAAGCGGGCCATTGAAACCATTTCGGATGTTTAACCGTTACGGGGGTTGTGGCCATCAATCTGGACGTGGCGTCCTTGCGTTGTCTGGCGTTTTCTAGGGGAGATGTGTGATGAACATTAAATTGACTGCCGCGCTTGTGGCCACTGCCACTTCAATCGTGGCTCCGAGCGTCGCGTCGGCGCAGGCGTGGACCCCGGGCGCGGAGATCGTCGGTCAGTCGGTCCAGGTAAACACTAATGGTACCGTCAATACGGTCTACTTCGATCAGGGCGGTAGCGCGCGGATCATGACTCCATCGGGGAATACCGTTCCTGCCCGTTGGTCAGTTGCCAACCAGCAATTGTGCCTCGATGCCGGCGGCGGCACGGCCGAGTGCTGGCCTTATCGGTCGGCTTTTCAGGCCGGCCAGAATGTCTCGTTGACAAGCACTTGCAACGTGACGTCGCAGTGGCTTGCCAACAGCACCAATATGCCCGAGCAGCAGCGTATGCCTGAGCGAGGCTGACAAGTTCGAATAACGGAAAAGGCGCTGCCTGCGGGCGGCGCCTTTTTTCTTGCCCGAAGAATGGGCATCCTCAGATGTTCGGGAAAAGGTTTGATCAACAGCCTGCGCCAGTTGCCTCAACCTCACTCAGATCAATATCTCAAGACAACAAAAAGGGCGCGGTTTACACCGCGCCCTAATCTGAATTCCGGATCGAAAGATCAGGCTGGGCTGATCGGCAGACGACCATCATCGTCGTTATTGCTAAGAACAACAGCGGCAATACCGGCCAAAGCAACCAGACCAGCCAGCAATGCGCCAATTCCGAAACCAAAGCCCGGTGCCGCAGCGGGGACGAAGACCGCGGGCGGAGCGGTTTCGACTACGACCGGAGCGACCGGATCAAGCACAGGAAGTACGCAGCCAGCTGCCGGCTGGCCTTCGACCGCGGCAGCGGCGCCGGCGGCACCAACCGCGGTCGCGCAAACTGCGCTGCGCGACTGCATCGTGCCATAAGCGCTAAGTGCAACGAACGGGCTGATCGACATTGGTGCAGCAGGGACAGCAGCCGCACTGGCGACCGTCGAGCTGAAGCAGAGGGCGAGACCGAGGGTGGCCCCGGTTATGGTCTTCAACATCTTCTTTGACACGACGAACGCCTTCTCTCTTACTATTCAGGAGCCCCTTAAAGGAAGCCCTGATCAACATCCACCCCGGAGTAACCTACGAATCGGAATAAAGTTCAGTCCAAAACGAATTGATCATTCTATGTGTCTTTTTGACCATATAAGTCAAGATGCAACTCAGTAACGGTCGGAGAAAATGGCGGGATAAACAGATTTCCTATGTCTTGTGCACCGCAGCATGTTAGTGCCACTCTGATCGCAATCGAACGCAAGTGAGGCTTTTTAAGGTGGAGCAGAAAGCCTCGAATGCACGGGCGAAGCGCTTGGATCCTGTCGCACGCGGAAAGCGTCAGACCGTCGCGATTGCCGCAAACACGTCGTGGAACCTAGTCAATTTCCGCGGCAACATCATCACGGCCCTGATCGAACGCGGTTTCCACGTCGTCGCGATCGCGCCGGAAGACGGCTTCACCGGGCAATTGAAGCGGATGGGCGTCGAATTCCACGCGCTCGAGTTCCGCAGTTCGGCAATTTCGCCTCCTCAAGATGCCTGGCTGTTCCTGCGCTACCTTGGCCTTCTGCGCACCGTCCGTCCGGTGGCGTTCCTTGGATTCACCATCAAACCCAATATCTATGGTTCGCTAGCGGCGCGGGTGCTCGGCATTCCGGCAATTAACAATGTCTCGGGGTTAGGCACGGCATTCATCAAGCGAAACCTGATTACGCGCATTGCGACCAACCTCTACCGCCAGGCCTTCCGCCGATCGGCGACGGTGTTTTTCCAGAATGACGAAGACCGCGCCGTGTTCGTTGCGGCGCGGATCGTGGACGCGGAGCGCACTCGGCTCTTGCCCGGTTCGGGCATCGACCTGGAGCGCTTCCAGCCGGTGATCGAGGGGGACGGACTGTCTGCAGGGCGTCCCTTCGTGTTCCTCCTCATCGCTCGCTTGTTGTGGGACAAGGGCGCTCAGGAATATGTCGACGCCGCACGCATCGTGAAACAGAAGTATGCAGTCACGCGCTTCCAGATCCTGGGATTTTCGGATGTCGACAATCGCACGGCAGTGCCACGCGCGACTCTCGATCGCTGGATTAGCGAAGGGCTCATTGAACATCTCGGTGCGGCGGACGATGTCCGGCCCTATATTGCTGCGGCCGATTGCATCGTCCTGCCATCCTATCGCGAGGGACTGCCGCGTTCCCTGCTCGAAGCCTCGGCAATGGCCCGGCCCATCGTTGCGACGAACGTTCCGGGTGTCCGCGATGTGGTCGAGGATAAGGTGACTGGTCTGCTATGCACTCCCCGGGACGCGCAGAGCCTTGCGGAGGCGATGATCGCGATGATTGAAATGCCCAGCGGCGGCCGAAACGCGATGGGTCAAGCCGGGCGCGCCAAGGTCGAACGCGAATTCGCTATTTCCCGCGTTACCGATTGCTACCTCGACGCCATCGACCGCGCCTTGAAGTCTGAATCATCATGACTCCCTGTTCGACGCACCCGGATGGCGGTTGAGGAGTTATGCCCTCGACATGACCTTTTTCAGCAAGATTTTTGGTTCCTTCGCCTCCCAGCCTTCGCCGCATGGGCCCGACGGCTATCGCGCTTATGCCGTGGGGGACATCCATGGCCGGCTCGATCTGCTCGACGAACTGCTCGCCAAGATCGAAGACGATATGGCGCGGCGCCGGGGTGGGCAGAACTTGGTGGTATTCCTTGGTGATCTGATCGACCGCGGGCCGCAATCGGCGCAGGTCATCGAGCGGCTAAGGACTTGGAAGCCGCGGGCTGCGGATACGATCTTCCTCTGCGGCAACCATGAAGAAGTGCTTTTGCGCGTGCTTGCCGGCGAACCGGCCATCCTTGGCGACTGGCTTAAGTTCGGCGGGGTCGAATGCCTCGCCAGCTACGGCCTGTCCTCCGCCGAATTGGACAATCTAGAGGAGCCGGCGGCGCTTGCAGCAGTAAAGGCGGCGATCCCGGCGGAGCATCAGTCCTTCCTCGCCAGCTTTGCCGACACCTTCCGCTTTGGCGATTATCTGTTCGTCCACGCCGGCATTCGCCCGGGGCGGGAGCTTATTGCGCAGGAGCAGAAGGATTTGCGCTGGATTCGGCATCAATTCTTGGACGATGCCACCGATCACGGTTTCGTCGTGGTCCATGGGCACACCATTAGCGAAGCAGTCGAAGAGCGCGCCAATCGCATCGGAATTGATACGGGGGCCTATCGCAGCGGGGTCTTGACCGCGATGGCGATCGAGGGCGGACAGCGCTGGTTTCTCGATACTGCGCCACTGTAAGCGCAGCCGGTGTCAGCTTCGGCTGGCCGTCACCCAAGGCTCACAAAGCTGTCAAGCACGCGCTTGCGTCCTGCCTGTTCGAAATCGATTTCCAATTTATTGCCTTCGATCACGGCAATCAGCCCATAGCCGAATTTGCCGTGGAAGATGCGTTGCCCGAGCGACAGGTCGTCGCGGCCCTTGTTGCCCAGGCTGACGGCACTGGCGCGAGCTTCGATGACTCGCTGCGGCTGGGTTGAATAATTCCCGCTGCTGGCCCGCAGGAAGCCGGGTCCGCGGGTGCTGGCGCGGTTGGCCTGGCCCGAGGCGAGATGGGCGAAAGGATCGTCATGCTCGCTATATTGAGCGCGCCAAAGGCTGGCGCCCCCGCTCATGGTAGTTTCGCTTTCGACGTGGTCAGCGGGAAGTTCGGCCACGAAACGGCTCGGGATGGAGGACGACCATTGGCCGTAGATGCGGCGGTTGGCGGCATGGATGATCGTCGCACGGGTTCTTGCGCGTGTGATCGCGACGTAGGCGAGGCGGCGTTCTTCCTCGAGACTCGCGAGGCCGCCTTCGTCCAGCGCACGCTGCGAGGGGAACACGCCTTCTTCCCAGCCGACGAGGAAAACCAAGGGAAATTCGAGGCCCTTGGCGGCGTGGATGGTCATGATGGTAACCTTGGGCTCGCCGCGTGCCGCATCATTGTCCATCACTAGGCTGACATGCTCGAGGAAGGCACCGAGCGTGTCATATTCCTCCATTGCTCGCGTAAGCTCGGTGAGGTTCTCAAGGCGTCCCGCGGCTTCGGCCGAGCGCTCGGCCTGGAGGGCGGCGGTGTAGCCGCTTTCGTCAAGCATCAGGCGGGCGAGCTCGGGGTGGGAAAGCTCATTCGCCATCGTTCGCCAGCGAGCAATGTCGCCAACGAAACGGCCAAGCGACTTGCGCGCCTGCGGAGTCATTTCGTCGCTGTCGAGCATTTGCGCTGCGGCCATCAGCAGGGGCTGTCCGGTCGCTCTGGCGAAGGCGTGGATGCGCGCGACGGCCTTGTCGCCGAGGCCGCGCTTTGGGGTATTGACGATACGTTCGAAAGCGAGATCATCGGACGGCTGGGCGACTAGTCGCAGGTAAGCCAGTGCATCGCGAATTTCGGCGCGCTCGTAGAAGCGGAAGCCGCCGACGATCTGGTAGGCGAGGCCGATGGCGATGAACCGTTCCTCGAACTCGCGCGTCTGGAACTGGGCGCGGACGAGGATTGCGCAATCGTCGAGCGAGCCGCCTTTTCGGGCATGGGCCTCCACGTCTTCGCCAACGCGGCGCGCTTCCTCGGGGCCGTCCCACACGCCGATCACCTTGACCCGGTCGCCCTCGTTGCGCTCGGTCCACAGCGTCTTGCCGAGGCGGCCCGAGTTGTGGGCGATCAGCCCGGTCGCGGCGCCGAGGATGTGCGGGGTGGAGCGGTAATTTTGTTCGAGCCGGATGATCGCCGCGCCGGGGAAGTCTTTCTCGAAGCGCAGGATGTTGGCGACTTCGGCACCGCGCCAGGAGTAGATCGACTGATCATCATCGCCGACGCAGCACAGGTTGCGGCGCGGTTCGGCGAGGAGGCGGAGCCAGTCATACTGGCTGGCATTGGTGTCCTGATATTCGTCGACGAGGATGAAGTGAAAGCGCTCGCGATAGCTTTCGAGGACGTCGGGATGCGCCTTGAAAATCGTCAGCATGTGGAGCAGCAAGTCACCGAAATCGCAGGCGTTCAAGGTGCGCAGGCGGGCCTGGTAGGCGGCGTAGAATTCCTGGCCCCGCCCTGCGGCAAAGGCTTCGCTTTCGGCGGCGTCGAGCATTGCGGGAGTGAGGCCGCGGTTCTTCCAGCGGTCGATCAGCCCGGCGAGTTGACGAGCTGGCCAGCGTTTTTCGTCGAGGTTGGCGGCGAGGATGAGCTGTTTGAGCAAGCGCAGTTGATCGTCGGTGTCGAGGATCGTGAAATTGGACTGGAGGCCGACCAGTTCGGCATGGCTGCGAAGCATCTTGGCGGCGACCGAATGGAAGGTGCCGAGCCACGGCATCCCCTCGATTGCCCCACCGGAAATGGCGGAAATCCGCTCCTTCATCTCTCGCGCCGCCTTGTTGGTGAAGGTGACGGCGAGGATTTGCGAGGGCCATGCCTTGCGGGTGGCGATGAGGTGGGCGAGGCGGGCGGTGAGGGCGGCGGTCTTGCCCGTGCCGGCGCCGGCAAGCATCAGCACCGGGCCATCGATGGTCAGTACCGCCTGCCGCTGGGGCTCGTTCAAACCCGCCAAATATGCAGGTTCGGGGGCGGTTTGGGGCAGGTTTGAGGGGGATTCGGACACGTTTCGTGCCTAATGCGGCAGGAACGAAACGGCAACCTCTACCCCTTCGACAGGCTCTGGATGAGCGCTATTTCATCAGCTTACGGTCCTAAAGTCACTAAAGTCTCCGGGACGCCTACCATTGTGTTCGGATTGCGGCGGCGGCGCGGATCAGAGCGAGCGGATGCGTGGCGGGCCGTATTTGCCGCGGGCAATGACGGTGCCGATCAGGCGGTCGACTTCGGCGCGGAAGGCGGCTTCGGCCTCTTCGATCTGGCGCTTATGCTCGGCCCGGGCGGCATCGAGCGCGAACAGGTCGAGGCGGTGCTCGCGCCGCGACAAGGCGCTCCGGCGCAGGTCGTCGCTGCTCGCGCGCTGCCCGCCAAGTATGGCGATGGCGAGCCGGTCATTGCGGCGATGCTCGACGCGGACCAATTTGCCGCGGCGGTAGACGAGGACGAACCCGCCATCGAGCGCGCGGCGGAGGCTGTCGGTGCGCAATTGGTCGATGCCGATGGCGAGCGCCTGGTCCCACGCGGCAACGAAGCTGTCGGCGCCGGGCGCGTCGCACAAGCGATAGGCGCTGCGCGGGGCGATTCCGACCTCGCGCGCCGCGGCGGCGACGCTGCCGCAACGGGTCAAAGCGGCAATGAACGCCCGCTGCCGCTCCTCGCTCCAGCCGCCCCGGCGGACGCGCTGGCGCGGGACGGGGTCGAAGGGGATGACAGGCAAAGCGGTGTCCGCAACGCGTTCGAGCGCGCCCTCGGGCAGGATCTTCGGAAATATATGCTCGGTCATGGTCCTCTCCCCAACGAAAGTCGGGAAGGCCGCGAAGCTATAACCTTTTTGGTTCGTGTAGGACAGGGAAATATCGAAGCCACGGGGTGGCTTTGATATTTCCCTGTGACGAAGCGTCTGAAAGACGCGAGGCCCCAGGGGAAAACGGAAGCCGCGGGGCGCTTGCCACTTTCGTCGTGACGGGGCGCGAAGACTCCTCAATCGTCCGGGTGCATTTTCCCGTAGATGGAGGAAAGATAGGCACTCAGTACGGCATCGCCTTCGTCGGTGAGGGACAGATAGGTTCTTCGCCCATCCTTGGGATCGCGTTTGCGTTCGATGAGCTTCTTCTGCTCCATGAGTTGCGCCCAGCGAAGCGCTGTCGTCGGCGGCACGTCCGCGGCCAGGCATAGCCCGGAGACGGACAAGGCCTCGCCACGCGACGCGAGGCAGTAGAGCGCGAGGAGCATGTCCCACACGGGTTCGCCGAGTAAGGTGCCGTTGAGGAAGCGCGAGCGCGTCCGGCGAGTTTCGTACATGACGCAGGCGAGCTTGGTCAGCTTGGCGCGAGGGATCGGACATTGGTCGAGCGCGGAAACATCGACCGCGCCCGCGAGGATCAATGCATTCAATTGTTCGTCGCTGATATCGGCACGAAGCATGATGCGCGGCGAAGGTGTTCCGTCCTCAGGCATGACGTTTGGCGTAGCTCGGACAATATTCGGGCGTGTCAGGGGCGGCGGTCAATTCACGCTGATCGGCAAACAATAAGCGTAGTTCATCGGTCATGGGCAAGCGCCGCATAGCGGGCTTGGTCCACGGTTTCTTGGTACAGGCAGTCATTTGAACCGACCCTTGCAGTGGGCAGATTCGGCATCTCTTGGCTATGGAAAGCGCAAGCCGGTGTCAAAGTGGAACTGAGTTACCGACCAAATCGGATTGAATGTGAAGTCGCAGACCGGGGGCGCGGGGAGGACTGGCGAGGCTGTGACTAGCGCGAAGGTGCGAGGCCCCAACGCTTTGATTACAACGGCTTGCCTGGCAGGCGCCGACCCTGGCGACGATCCCGAAATCAAGCGCATCAGCGTGGACGAATTTCGCGTGCGCGGCGGCGGCAAGGACGGCCAACTCATCTTCCGCCGTCACGGCCTGGGATGGAAGCTGTCGGGGGTCGACTTGCCGGCTGTTTGATCTCTGGAATGGGCGTTGTGGGAGGCGCTCGGCGCGCAACGCCGCGCGGCGCCGAAGCAGAAGACGTGCGGGTCGACCTCGCGGTGCTCAAGCCCAAGCTGGACGAATGCGTGGTGCGCGCGAAGATTTGAGGCGAAAGCACCGAGCGTAAGGGAGCGATTGCGAAGCAATCGGGAGGCAGCGCATAGAGCCGAAGTTTGCCCGGCCGACGGGTCGCGAAGCGAACCCGATCGACGTCACGGGATTAACTCCCGTGACGCCTTACTTTTGCGGGGCGCCGCCGAGCATAGCGCCGCCGCGCCGCCAAGCGTCAGCGAATTTCGATCCGCCCCGCGGCGAGATGCCCGAGCCACTCGCCGAACGCCTCGGTCTCCTGCCCGGGATCGCGCCCCGTGTCGCCAAGCTCAGGCCGCAACGCGGGATCGGCTTGCGGTAACGGGGGGGCGGACGGCCGGTTGCAATGGAAGCGGAGATGGGAGGGGGTGCGGGTAGGTCCGGGCATAAGGCGTCTCCTGCGGATGATGGAGACGCCGGAGTAACCCGTATGGTTCGTGTAGGACAGCCGAAAATGGAAGCTACGGAGTGGCTTTCATTTCCGGCTGTCACCGACCGCGAAGCGGGAGGGCCCCAGCACTTTTCGCACCGAGCGCAGGTGAGCGTTTGCGTAGCAAACGGGAGGCAGCGCGAAGAGATGCGAAAACCCTCCGCTGGCATTCCGTCCGGTCAAGCGACCGGCCAGAGCCTTGAAG